>NZ_CP179214.1:2316859-2653718 GCF_051201695.1 Tenacibaculum sp. nBUS_03
TGATACCTATACACATGAGACAATAGATGACGATGATTTAATTACAGAAAAAACTAAAGCACACTATACTCTTGAAGATTGGAAAAAAACGTGGATGAATGATTTACAAAAAGAAAGTATTTTTATTTCCGCAATTAACAAAAGTAATTTAGAAGAATTTAAAGAAAAAGTATATAATGAAGTTAAAAAAATTCATATTGAACGCTTTCCTTATAACGATTTTTTGTATCTTGAATAATACTTTATTAACCTCTTTTTAACAATATAAGACACTTTAAATTAGTTTTTTTAAATATTTTACTTTATCTTTAAAAAGTCATTACATTTTTTGTATTACTCATATTATTAACATTTTAAGCCCCCTAAAGATGAAAAAAAATACATATACCTCACCTTCTCAGAAAAAAAAGCATAAAAAATTCTGCTTTTTAGTTTTTCAAATACAAGCTTATAATTATTAAAAACCCAGCTAATAATTAGCTTACTAAAAAATTTCATTTCGGAATTAGTTATTATACACTAAATCTATTTTTTGGTACCTACATTATTTACATGGGATAAACGATAAACGTATGAGAAAAATACCCCTATTATTTCAAGCTCTACTGATTTTTCAAGTAGCATTTTCTCAAGAAGTGTGTACTTCAAAACCAGAACAAGAATCTATTAATGAAATTTCCAGCATAACAAAATGCTCGGTTACTAGCACTAGTAAAATAAAAAATTCACAAAGAGCATCAAAAGTAATTATCGTATCTAATCGAAGTAGGCACAAAAGGCGTCTTCTTGAAAACAAGGAAGTTTATACAGCTAACCAATTACGTGCTGCGCATATTAATAATATTAAAACAGAAGATAATAATCAACAACTAAAAATAGATGATTTAAAAAGTAAAATAGCTAAGATAAACCATGCGATAGAAGAAGAAAACGCTCGTAGAAAAATATCTTTTGACACTGTTGATAAAATACCTCAGTTTCAATCTTGCACAGACAGCTCCTTAAGTATTGTTGATTGTTTTAATCATGAAATGCAAAAACACTTAATACAAAACCTTATATATCCTGAAGAAGCACTTAGAAAAAAAATCACAGGTGATATATGGATTAGTTTTGTTATAACAAATAAAGGAACTATAAAGAATATTATCACTACTGAACCTGAAAACAGTGAATCTCTAGAGAAAGAAGCTATTAGAGTCATCTCATTATTGCCCAAGTTTATCCCTGGAAAGCAGAATAATAAAAACATTAATGTTACATATGCTTTCCCTATAAGTTTCAATCTTGATGATGATGATATAGATTAACGTTAATAGATAAAATATCAATAGCCTAATTTTTATGATTAAAATTAGGCTATTGTGTATCTTAACAAATAAAATCAAGACAAGAAATCCATATAAATAAGCACTTAAATAGTTGGATTCTTTAACGAAAAAGAAATAAAGTTAAAAAGATTACTTAGTTTAATATTTTTTCATACATTTGCACCCGCTAAAAGTGACTAACAAACTACTAACAAGTATATTACAAACTTAAAGTTAATAATTTTGAATTCCCCTTTTATGAAAAAAACACTTTTACTAGTAGTATTAGTAATGATTTCAGTTTTTAGTACTACAGCTCAAGAGGTCTGCGCATCTCCAGAAGATGAATCGATAGATTTAAATAGCATTACAAAATGTACTATAAAGCCATCTAAAAACTCCAAAGACAAAAAAACTAGACAAATTATTGTTAAAGTTTCTGCCAGAAAACGATATCTAAAAAAAAGAGAGCCTATAAAAAAACGTACTGCTTCTAGTGTTGGATCAATAAGTTCGGCAGGTGTTAGCAAGATTGAAGCAACGCCTAGTATCAAAAATGAAAAAATAAAAACTAAATCAGTTAGTTTAAAAAGCAATATTGAAAGTCTAAAAGAAAAATTATCTAAAGAAGAAGTTAGAAAAGCTTCAAGATTTACTTCTGTTGATAAAATACCTTCATTTAATACTTGTATCGAAGCAAAAAAAGAAGAAAAAATGAATTGTTTTAATACTGAAATGATTAAACATATTCAAAAATACTTCAGGTATCCTAGCGAAGCGGTAAGAGATCAAATCCAAGGTGAAGTATGGGTTCGTTTTATTATTGATAAAAACGGATACGTAAGAAACATCAAAACTTTAGGTCCAAAAAATGGAGAAATCCTAAATGAGGAAGCAAAAAGAGTAGTAACTAAACTTTCACGTTTTAAACCTGCAAGAAGAGAAGGAAAAAGAGTATCTGTTAAATACGGTTTCCCTATTAACTTCTCTTTAGAAGAATAATTCCCAATCACTTTTATATTATAATTAAAAATTAAAAAAATGTTTAAAAAACAGTTAGCAATGATTGTTTTTACTTTATGCGCTATGGTTAACTATGCGCAAGTAAAAATTAATGGAATCGTTTACGATGAGTATTTAGAGCCGTTTTACAATGCTAAAATCACAAATGGTAGTAAATATGCATTGTCTAATGAAGATGGAGAATTCTCCATAACTATTAGCAATAAATTACCTCAAACGATAATTGTTTCTTCTTTCGGTTATAGGGCTGAAAAAATAGAAATCACATCATCAGATCAAGAAATTAATGTAATTCTTAAAGAAAATTTATTATTAGATCAAGTAGTTATTTCTGCATCTAGAGTTCCGGAAAGAATTATAGAATCTCCTGTTACTATTGAAAGATTTGGTCTTAATGATATAAGAAAAAACACTTCGAATTCTTTTTATGATGGTTTAACAAACTTAAAAGGGGTAATCTCAAGAGAAGGAAGTTATGGTTTTAAATCTATTAACACAAGAGGTTTTGCTGATTTTAGCAACTCTCGTTTTGTTCAATTAGTAGATGGAATGGATACAGCAGCTCCTGCATTAAACTTTAGTGCTGGTAACTTATCTGGTGTGTCTGAATTGGATATTAAAAGTGTAGAAATATTACCTGGTGCAGCTTCTGCGTTATATGGAGCAAATGCATATAATGGTATTATGCTTTTAAATACTAAAAACCCATTTGATTTTACAGGTATCAACGTACTTCTTAAAAGTGGAGTTATGAGCCAAGAAGCTGCAGGAAACAATGCTTTTTATGATGTTGCTGTAAGAATGGGCTACAAATTTAGCGAATCATTTGCAGCAAAAGTAAATTTCTCATACTTTGAAGCTGAAGAATGGCATGCTAATGACACTAGAAACAGAGAGGTAGACACAAACAAATTAATAGATGGTTCACTAAACTCAACTCCAAACTACGATGGTGTAAATACCTATGGTGATGAGTTGTTTTACGGCTTATCTAACTTCAATGATTATTTACAATCTGTTAGACCTGGAAGCCCAATGATTCCAGCCGACCTTCTTCTTAGAAGAACTGGGTATGCTGAAAAAGATTTGTTAGACAGCTACAAATCTAAAAATTTAAAATTCTCAGGTTCTTTACACTACAGACCTTTTAAGGATGAGTCATTAGAAATTCAATTGGCAACTAGGCTGGGTATGGGTGATAATCTTTTCCAAGGAACTAGTAGATTTGCTCAACGTGATTATTACATAGGACAATCAAAACTAGAAATAAAAGGAGACAATTTTTATGTAAGAGGATATTATACAAGGAACGATGCAGGAAATAGTTATGATTTAACTAGAACAGGTATATATCTTACTAATGCATCTACTTCATTTGGATCGTATATTAATGATTACTTTGTTCAAAGATATCTTAATAATCAGACTATCGAGGCTTCAAGAAACTATGCTGATAGAAACAGATTACAACCTGGTTCAGCTGCTTTTAACAGTGCTTTTAATAAAATTACAACTACTTTAATCACTGAAGAAGACGGTAGTGCTATTTATGACAAAAGTTCTTACCAACATTTAGAGGGTAACTATAACTTTAAAAGCTTATTAAACGATTGGGCTGATATTCAAATTGGTGGATCATTTAGAGAATATAATCCAGAATCTAAAGGGACTATTTTTAATGATAAAGATGAAGCTATCAGTGTTCAAGAATATGGGGTGTATACTCAGATTCAAAAGAAGTTAATAGACGATAGGTTAAAATTAACTGCTTCTCTTCGTTATGATAAATCTGAAAATTTTGACGGTAATTACTCACCTCGTTTTGCAATAAATTATGCGCTAGGTCAAGACAAAGATCATATCTTAAGAGCATCATTTCAAACTGGTTTCCGAAACCCTACAATACAAGAGCAGTATTTATTATTAAACACAGGTGTTAAAACTAACGTTGGTTCTACTCCTGATAACTTAAGAAGAATTCAATATAGAAATGAAAATTTCTTCCCTGGTTTTGGAACTATTATCACTGAAACAACTGGTAGTGACATTATAAACAATGCTTTATTAACAAGATCTGTTTATGATACAAACTTTATAGACGCTAACGGAAGTTTAATTAAATCGGACTATAAAGAAATTCAACCTGAAGTTGTTAAAACAATTGAACTTGGATACAGAAGTATACTTCGATTAAACAACAATAATAACTTAGATATTGATATTAATGGTTTCTATAGCCAACATGATGATTTTGTGTTTTTCCAAGATGTTGTTGTTCCAAATTACGGAACAGTGATTGCTACTGGCCAATTAGATGCTGATGCTAATTTAGCTTTAAACAATGGTCATGTTCGTGAATTCTATTTAATTACAAATAGCAAATCACAAGTAAAATCATATGGTTTCGGATTAGGTATGCATACCAAGTTTTATAGGAATTTTGATTTCGGTGTTAACTATAACTTTATTGATTATTCATTTGAAGATGCTGATTTCGGATCATTTGAACCTAATTTCAACACTCCAAAACATACTGTAAAAGTTCAATTAGGTAATGATAAACTTTTCAAAAATTTTGGTTTCAATATTAATGGTAGATGGCTAGATAGCTATAAGTGGATTTCACCTTTTGCTAAAGGAGATGTGGAAGCGAGAACTGTTCTTGACGCTCAATTAAACTATAGAATTCCTTCGTTAAAATCTAAATTTAAAATTGGAGGTACTAACATCTTAGGAAAAGAATATTTAGTAGCACCAGGATCTGGTAGAGTTGGTAAATTATATTACATTTCTTGGACGATTAATAATTAAAAATCAATACTGTAACGACTTAAACGTTACATGAAGATACATTTAAGGTAGCAATGAAAATTGCTACCTTTTTTTATGGCTCAACAAAAAATAATAAAAGCGCATTTAAAACAGTTTATCTTTCAAATTAAAACATTAATGCAACTAAGTTTTTTGTTTTTATTAACAAAAAATATAGTTAAAATTCTGCATCTTTGTAGTTATGCGAATATATCCTATAGAAACGGGAAATTTTAAACTAGATGGTGGAGCCATGTTTGGTGTTGTTCCTAAATCCATTTGGCAAAAAACCAATCCCGCTGACAGCAAAAACATGATAGATATGAGTTTGCGTTGCATGCTGATTGAAGATGGAGATAGACTTACACTTATTGATACAGGGCTTGGAAATAAACAGTCGGATAAATTTTTTGGGTACTATTATTTATTTGGAGATTTTTCATTAGATACCTCATTAGCAAAATATGGTTTTCATAGAAATGATATTACAGATGTTTTCTTAACTCATTTACACTTTGATCATTGCGGTGGAGTTATCCAATGGAATAAAGACAAAACAGGGTATATGCCAGCTTTTAAAAATGCTAAAGTTTGGAGTAATGATCGTCATTGGAAATGGGCTACACAACCCAATGCTCGTGAAAAAGCTTCTTTTTTAAAAGAAAATATTTTACCAATCGAACAAAATGGACAGTTAAACCTTGTTCACAGAAACGCAAAAGATCAAGTAGGGTTTGATGTTATTTTTGTTGATGGACATACAGAAAAACAAATGTTGCCCAAAATAGAATACCAAGGTAAAACTATTATTTTTATGGCTGACTTACTTCCTACAATAGGTCATATTCCGCTTCCTTATGTAATGGGGTTCGATACAAGACCTTTACTAACAATAAAAGAAAAACAAGTATTCTTAAATGAAGCAGCAGATAAAGATTTTTACTTGTTTTTAGAGCATGATGCTCATAATGAACTTTGTACTGTACAACATACAGAAAAAGGAGTTCGTTTAAAAGAAACTTATAAATTTATAGACATTTTTAATTAAGACAAAGATTATGAGAGTTTTGAAGCCAGTATTTTATTCGGCAATGGCAATTACAACCCTAGTAGGTTGTTCATCGGTAAGCAAAATGGCTGTACCATCAGGAGTTAATACTGTTATTACCATTCCTGCAAAAAAAGGCCCTTTAACAACGTTCCAAAAAGATAATTGGCAACATCTAGATTTAGCTACTGATAGTATTCCTGGAATGAGTGTTGATAAAGCATATACATTTTTAAAAGGAAAAAAAAATATTGAAGTAATAGTTGGTGTTGTTGACAGTGGTACAGATTTAAAACATGAAGATTTAACAGATGTAGCCTGGGTTAATAAAAAAGAAATTGCTGGTAACGGAATTGATGATGATAAAAATGGATACGTCGATGATATTAATGGATGGAACTTTTTAGGTAAATCCTATAAAGAGCATTTAGAATACGAACGTATTTTAATGAAACCGTCTATTACTGATACTGAAACGTTAGCTGAAGTAAAAAAATATTATCAGAAAAAAATAGATGCTGCAAAAAAAGCAAAGGAAAACCTACTTAATAATAAAACTAGGTATGAACAAATGTTGCAAACAACAAAAATTGCTGATGAAAAGTTTATAAAACACTTTAATAAAAACAACTATACCAAAGAAGAGGTTTTAGCATTAAATAATAATGATTTAAAAAAATACATAGAGTTTTCTAAACAGCTTTTTAGTTACGGTTTACCTAATTTAAAAGTAGCAAAAAAAGAATTGAAAACGGCTATTAAATCTGTTATTAACAACTTAGAAAGAAACAAAAAATTAGTTAATGGTGATAATTTAAAAACAGATTATAGAACTATTGTTGGTGATAATGCTTATGACATTAATGATAAACCTGGTTCTGGAGATGGGAATACAGGTCATTCTAAGAAAGATGAAGCACATGGATCACACGTATCTGGAATTATAGGAGCTACTAGAAATAACAGTAAAGGTATGAATGGTGTAGCTAATAATGTTAAAATCATGGCTGTACGTTCAGTATCTGATGGTGATGAGTATGATAAAGATGTTGCTTTAGGTATTCGTTATGCAGTTGATAATGGTGCTAAAGTAATTAATACTAGTTTTGGTAAAGCATTTTCTCCAAATAAAGAATGGGTATATGATGCATTAAAGTATGCAGCCAAAAAAGATGTATTAATCGTAAATGCTGCTGGTAATGATGGAAAAAACATTGATATAGAAAAAACATTTCCTAATGATGCTCCAGATTTAGTAAATGAAATTTCAGACAATGTATTAACATTAGGAGCAATGAGTGCAAATTATGATGAAAACTTACCTGCTAGTTTTTCTAACTATGGTAAAATAAACGTAGATGTTTTCGCTCCAGGTGTTCAAGTTCATTCTACTACTCCTGACAATGAATATCAAAAGCTTAGTGGAACTTCAATGGCTGCACCGTCTGCTGCTGGAGTAGCTGCCTTAGTTCGTTCATACTATCCACAATTATCTGCAAGCCAAGTAAAACATATATTAATGAACTCAGGTACTAAGATTGACTTAATGGTTACTAAACCAGGTTCAAAATCTAGAACAAATCCAAAAGGAGAATTAGTTCCTTTTTCAAGCTTATCTGTATCAGGTCGAGTAGTTAATGCATACAATGCAGTAAAAATGGCAGACAGAATGGTAAACGGAAGAAAGTAATTACCGAAAAATAAGTATATTTGAAAAGAGCATTTTAAAAAATGCTCTTTTTTTTTAAATAATTAAATAGAATGAAAAAATTATTTTTAGGGGTTTCATTAATATCGATGTTAGCTTGCGCATCAACCAACAAACAACAAACAATATCAACTCCTCAAACAACTAAAACAAGCAGTAGTGCATATTGGCAACAACATGTAAATTATACAATGGATATTGATATGAATGTTAAAACATATCAATACAAAGGAGTACAAAAATTAGTATACACAAACAATTCTCCTGATGCATTAAACAAAGTATTTTATCATTTATACTTTAATGCATTCCAGCCTAATTCTCAAATGGATGTTCGTTCAAGAAATATTAAAGATCCTGATAAAAGAGTTAACGACAGAATTAGTAAATTATCACCTTCTGAAATTGGATATATTAAAGTTAATACATTAAAACAAAATGGAACTGCAGTAAAGCACAAAACTGTAGGTACTATTTTAGAGGTAACCTTAAATCAATCTATCCAACCAGGAGAAAGTGTAACTTTTGACATGGTATTTGACGCTCAAGTTCCTAAACAAATTCGTCGTTCTGGAAGAGATAATAAAGAAGGCGTTGCCTTATCAATGACACAATGGTATCCTAAAATGGCTGAATATGATTTTGAAGGATGGCATACACCTCCATATTTAGGTCGTGAATTCCACGGTGTTTGGGGAGATTTTGAGGTGACTCTTCATATTGACAAAAACTATGTTGTTGGAGGTACTGGTTATATTCAAAACCCTCAAGAAGTAGGTCATGGCTATGAAAACAAAAAGGAAGAACTAAACATTCCTTCAGGGAAAAAGTTAACTTGGAAATTTAAAGCTCCTAATGTACACGATTTTAGTTGGGCTGCTGACCCTGATTATATTCATGACACCTATACTATGAAAAATGGTATTGATTTACATTTCTTGTATAAAAAAAACTTATCTTCTTTTTATCAAGAAAACTGGAAAAAACTGCAACCTAAAACTGCTGAATTAATGAACTACTTTAGCGAACATATAGGGGCATATCCTTATAAACAATATTCTGTAATTCAAGGTGGAGATGGTGGTATGGAATATGCTATGTGTACTTTAATTACTGGTAGTCGTAAGTGGGGAAGCTTATTTGGTGTTACAGCTCATGAATTAGCCCATACTTGGTTCCAATTTTTACTAGCAACCAATGAAACTAAACATCCATGGATGGATGAAGGGTTTACAACTTATATTTCAAACAAAGCTACTAATGAAATTTTAGAACAAGGAAGAGAAAACCCTCAATCAGGTTCCTACAGACATTATAATTATGTTGTAAATAGCAATGCAGAAGAGCCTTTATCAACTCATGCTGACAGATACCATACTAACATGGCTTATAGCATGGGAAGTTATTCAAAAGGAAATATCTTTTTAACACAACTGCAATATATTATTGGAGAAGAAAATGTAGCTAAAACTTTAAAAAAGTATTTTACCGACTTTTCTTTTAAACATCCAACACCAAATGATATTAAAAGAACTGCCGAAAAAGTATCAGGAATTCAGTTAGACTGGTATTTGAATGAATGGACACAAACAACTCATACCATCGATTACGGAATAAAATCTGTTACTGGTAAAGAAATTACTTTAGAACGAATTGGACAGATGCCAATGCCTATTGATATTACTGTTACTTACATAGATGGAACTAAAGAATCATTCAATATTCCTTTACGTATGATGAGAGGTGAAAAACCAACTTCTGCGAACATTATTGAAGACTGGACTTTTGCACATCCTACCTATAGTTTTTCTGTGTCAAAAGATATTAAAACAGTTGAGATTGACCCGTCAAAACTAATGGCAGATATTAACCAAGAAAATAACATATTTCATACTAAATAATCGTGAAAATTAGATTAAAAAAGACGAAGAATACTCTTCGTCTTTTTTATTGATTTAATAATTCTTTTTGAAGATCAGATGGAGACAGCCCTGTATTTTTCTTCACAAACAAACTAAAATTTGAAGGACTATCAAAATTATAATTAAATGAAATTTCTTTAAGGTTTGTATCTTTAAACATTAAATCTCTTTTTATCTCTAAAAGAACTGCATTGTGAATGAACTTTAAAGGTGTTACACCATAATTACTTTTCACAACATCAGTTAACTTTTTAGAAGTAATATTTAATTTTTCAGCGTATTCATTAACTGTTTTAGTATTCAAATTTTGATTAACCAATTCAGTAAATCTAATTAAAGAACGATCGTTGGAAATGCTTAATGAATCCTTTTTAATTACACACTCTTCTAACTCATAAAGTAACGTTGATAGTAAGTGAATAGATTTCTGCTTATAAAAGTCACTACCTGCTTTTATAATATTACTTATGAGATTTAAATAAGAAATACTTTTCTCTGTTAATAACTTATTGTTTTCAAAAATCACTTTAATATCCGAATGATATTGTAATGTTAATAATGAACTTACATCTTCATTAAAAAATGAAGTATTAAAGAACTGTATTAAAAAACCATCAGCTTCTTCTTCTCTTTTAACCAAGTGTACTTGCCTTGGTTTAATTAAATAACAACTATTATCAACTATTGGTACATTTTCAAAATCAATCAATTGATATCCGCCTCCTTTAACAAAAAACATAACTTCATAATAATTATGCCTATGAACAACACTAGGGTCATAGTTATTTTTATGCGAAATAGGTTCAATATTAATAGTGAACTCATCTTTAATGTTATGAAGAGGTATTTGATTGTTTGATTTCATTTAAAAAAGGGGTTTAAATTAATACAATAAACGCTTTTTTTCATAACAAAGTACCTGGAACAGCGCATTACTTTTGCTAAAAGTATAAATTTAATAGTAATTATGATGAAAAAAATATTTATTGCACTTATTCTAATATTTTCTATAAATGTAGCTAACGCACAAAATGCATGGAAAGTTGACAAAGCACATTCTTCAATAACTTTTTCAGTATCTCACTTTATGATTTCTGAAGTTACTGGTAATTTTAAAAGTTTTGATATCAATGCAGAAGCAAATGAAAAATTTGAAAAACCCGTTTTTAAAGTATCTATAAATACTGCTAGCATAAATACAAATCAAGAAGGTAGAGATAACCATTTAAAATCTCCTGACTTTTTTAATGTTAAAAAAAACCCTACAATTACATTTAACAGTGAATCTTTTAACGATTTAAAAGACGGAAATTTTGAAACTAATGGTACTATCACTATCAATGGAATTGCTAAAAAAATATCTTTTAACGGAAAACTAAATGGTATTATCAAAGCACGTAGTGGGAAAAACAAAGCTGGATTAAAACTAACCTCAACCATTAAAAGAGAAGATTTCAATTTAGGAAAAGGAATGTCACCAATTGGTAAAGACGTTACTGTTACTATTAACATAGAAATGAATCAGCAATAAGAATTACCTATACCTCTTTATCTAAGAGTACTATTTTTAAAGTCAAAAACTTTTATGAGTTTTTGACTTTTTTAATTATTTGAATGTATTTTTATACATATGGATCAAATAACAATAAACATTTCATTCTATAGTATTTTAGATGTTCTATCAATGTCTACAGCTTTTATGCTTGGTTTACTTTTTATAACCTCTAAATCAAAAAACAAAAAAGCAAATGTATTTTTAGGCTTATTTCTTTGGTCATTAACTATTGAGATATTCAATACTTTTATCCAATCAGTTAATGAACTTGAACATTATAGTAATATTCAATCATCATTATTTACAATTCCTTTTTTACTATTGTATACTTCACAAACCTTAAATGAAAAGATTAAGTCTTATTATTATGTCTTATTTATCCCCGGAGTTGTTTTATTCTTTGTTACCACCGAAAACATAACCACAACATATTTTGAATATCTATTTAACATTATCCTCTTAATTACAATTACAGTTATTCTAAAAACAAATCAAAATAGAATTGGTGACTTTTACTCTAACATAGAAAATAAAACAATCTCTTGGCTCAAAACAATCGTCTATATTTTTATAGCTTTCCATTTTATTTGGATTTTAGAAGACATCATTAGTTTAAAAAGTAAAATACTCACTGAATACTTTGCATATTTATCAAATGTACTAACCTTTTTTATGATTTACTGGATAGGTTTCAACGGCTTTTCACAGTCAGATTTATTTAAATTCTCTTTATTTATTAATGATAAAAACTCATTTGAAAAAACATACTCAAAAGAATCATTTAGTATAATTTATAAGAAAATTGAGATGGATAAGCATTTTTTAGTTTCTAATCTCACATTAAAAACATTATCTAAAAAATTAGATATTAGAGAAAAAGAATTATCAAAACTTATTAATACCCACACAAATAAAAACTTTTACCATTTTATAAATCAATTTAGAGTTAATGAGTTTAAAAAACTCCTTTTATCACCTAAGGCCAAACAACTTTCAATTGTAGGTTTAGCCGAGGAAGCTGGTTTCTCTTCTAAATCAACTTTTTATTCAGCTTTTAAAAACCTTGAAGGGGTAACACCTAAACAATATCAAAACGCTGTAAAAATGTCCGAATAAGGGGTATTCGGACTCATACCAATGCTTCTAATACACTTTTGGTGATAGTTTTGTAGTTAAACCCAAAAACATATAAAATTAGAAGTTATGATTAACACAATTAATAAAACAATTACTTTTTCACTACTATTCTTTTTTATATCTTGCTCAGATAACAATCAGGTTAATAGCAATTCAACTTCGTTAGAAACCTATTTAAAAGCAAATGCAGATTATGTACATAATATTAATGGTTTTTACATAATAGCTAGTGCAGTTAAACCAACATCAAACGAAACAACACCAGGAACAACTGGTAAAGATATTTTTGAGCATAGCATTCGTTTATTTAGTAATTTTTTAGATCAAAATAATGACGGTTTAGTTGATGATAACAAAAAAGATTTAAACAAATGGTTAGCTCAAAAATTAGTTTTTATTTCTGGTCCTTTAACTATGGTTGATAAAATATCAACTGCAAACGTTTTAGAAAATAAAGGTTTATATGGAATGAGTATGCAAACAGATAACTGGCCATATATTAAAGATTATAACGGTAAAGGCTGGGAATTTACTAAACTAAACTCTTCTACTTGGCGGCCTGAAATTTTTAACGCTCTTTGGGAAGAAACATTCCATACTATTACAGAAGCTTTTAGTAGAACTGACAACGAGTTTAAATTTACCGAAGGAGGTGTTTTAAGAAAGTATATGGATGATGATATTTTGGCAAAAACATATGATATTTCTGAGCAAAATACTGCTGAAAATGGTAATTATGACAAAGTAACGGCAGTCAATGAATATATTCATCAAATTTGGGCTATTAATTTTGCAGGTCACAGTAACAAATTAAACATTCATCAGAAGAAAGCACTAGATTTTATGATTAAAAAAAATGTTCCAATAAAATTATCAGCTTCCTACAAACACGTATTAGGTAAAAGAGTAAAATAAAACACTTAAAAAAATGAGAAACACACTATATATAATAACTTTAATAATTTTTGCTTCTTGTTCTAGAACCAATGTGAGCTCAATAATAAATACTCCAATTTTAGAAGGAAACGATCCTAATTTTAAAATTGTTAAAAATCATGATTCAGAACTATCTTCTTTTAACAGAAAAATAGTTGTATTTGGTATAGATATTTATGCCGCTCCAAAAGTTGAAGATAATAAACTATTACATGCAGCTAATTTGATGGCTCAATATTTAGATAATAATGAAGATGGTATCGCTGATAATGAACTTATAGTTACTAAAATGAAAGAAAACAAAGCATTTCTTTTTTTATGGAAAACTCAAAACGACATGCCTACAAAACTTCCAGGTGGTAGGCTTGGACAAGATTTAGGTAATGATGAAACAATTCCTGAATGGCACACCAACGGATTTACAGGAAGGTATGATGCTGCAATCGAAGAGGTTTGGCATATTATAACTCATGCGGGGTATGCCAAAGCATATCCATCAATTTTTGGCGAAAACCCAGGAACATCATTAAGCAATGCCATGGATATCGCTAGAGGAGGAAAATTCACTACAATACCAAATAATTACCCAATAAATGCTTGGTATACGTATAAAGATACTACCTGTTCTTACGATTGTCAATCTACAGAATATATTTATTGGGCTATGTCATCAATTTTAGGAGCACAAAAAAACAGGTTGAATTCTATTGAAGATGAATGGAAATTAAACACAAAAGAAAAAGTAAAAACTACTGACAATTCTATTTATACCTTATTAACAAACCCTATTTATAAATTTCCAACAGTGCTCCCTGATGGAACTTACAAAAGGTAAAATATATTAAATTAAGGTTTTTAACGAAAAATAAATCACCTCAACATTTTTACGTAATTTTGCACTTCAATTTTAGAGAAAATGTCAGAAGAAAAGAAATCATTAAACTTTATTGAACAAATAATTGAAGAAGATTTGGCTAACGGAATGCCTAAGGAAAATTTACGTTTTCGCTTTCCTCCTGAACCAAATGGATATTTACATATTGGGCACACAAAGGCCATTGGAATTAGCTTTGGTTTAGGTGAAAAATACAATGCTCCAGTAAATTTACGTTTTGATGATACAAACCCAGCAAAAGAAGAGCAAGAATATGTTGATGCCATTAAAAAAGATGTTACTTGGCTAGGGTACCAATGGAAAAATGAAGTATATTCATCTGACTATTTTCAACAATTATACGACTGGGCTGTTCAATTAATCAAAGATGGAAAAGCATATATAGATTCTCAATCTTCTGAAGAAATGCGAATGCAAAAAGGAACTCCAACAGAACATGGAGTTGCCAGTCCGTATAGAAATAGAAGTATTGATGAGAATTTAGACTTGTTCAATCGAATGAAAAATGGAGAGTTTGATGAAGGCTCTCATGTTTTACGAGCAAAAATTGACATGACTTCTCCAAATATGTTAATGAGAGACCCATTAATGTACCGTATTTTAAAAAAGTCACATCACAGAACCGGAAACGACTGGGTGATTTATCCTATGTATGATTGGACTCATGGAGAAAGTGATTATATAGAACAAGTTTCACATTCTTTATGTTCTTTAGAATTTAAACCTCATAGGGAATTATATAATTGGTTTCGTGATAATGTTTATGAATACAGTAAATCAGTATATCCAAACCCTCCAAAACAACGAGAGTTTTCTCGTTTAAACTTAAGCTACACTATTATGAGTAAGCGTAAGTTATTAAAACTAGTTGAAGAAGGTGTTGTAAACGGATGGGATGACCCTCGTATGCCTACTATTTCTGGTTTACGTAGAAGGGGGTATACACCTGCTGCTATTCGTAACTTTATTGAAACCGTTGGAGTATCTAAACGTGAAAATATAATTGATGTTGCTTTGTTGGAGTTTAAAATACGAGAAGATTTAAACAAAACTGCAAATAGAGTTATGGGCGTTTTAAGATCCTGTAAAAGTAATAATTGACAACTACCCTGAAGATAAAGATGAAATTCTAATTGCCGAGAACAACCCTGAAGATGAAAACTCAGGAACAAGAGAAGTTCCTTTTTCTAGAGAAATCTATATAGAACGTGAAGACTTTAGAGAAGAAGCTAACAAGAAATTTTTTAGACTAAAACTTGGCAAAGAAGTGCGTTTAAAAAATGCTTATTTTATTACTGCAACTAGTTGTGAAAAAGACGAAAACGGAAATATTACTGTAATTCATTGTACATATGATCCTTTAACAAAATCTGGAAGTGGTACTGAAGAGAGTAAACGTAAGGTAAAAGGAACTTTACATTGGGTTTCTATAAAACATGCAATAAAAGCTGAAGTAAGAGCTTATGATAGATTATTTTCTGATGAAGCTCCAGATTCTCACAAAGACAAAGATTTTATGGAGTTTATTAACCCAAATTCTTTAGAAAAAATAACCGCTTTTGTTGAACCAAGTTTATTAACTTCAAAAATAGGGGATCGTTTTCAATTTCAACGCTTAGGATATTTTAATGTAGATAATGATTCAACTCCTGAAAATCTAGTATTCAATAAAATTGTTGGATTACGTGATACTTGGGCAAAAACAAATAAAAAATAAGGATTACACATTTTTAATAAAAATAAAAAAACACGCTTAATAAAGCGTGTTTTTTTATTCTATTACAAAACTTTCAGTTTGAATCCAATTGGCTCTCAACTTAAATTCTTTAGGAAAATAGATGACTCTCTCAGGCTGAATTCTTTTTAAAAAGTTACCAGTATCCCATTTATTATTGTTGTTCTCATCAATAATTGCTTTTACAGTATACTTTTCAGGCGCTAACAAGTCAAAAGTTACTTTTTCAGAATCCGAAATATATCGCGTTTTTATAATGTTATTTTTCAACAAAAGTTGAATAATAACATTCTTATTTGTCTTATTTTGAATATCCAAAACTATACTACCATAATCCTCTATTTCTTTGGTACTAAATTGATACTTTAATGAATCATTTTTTATTTCATATATATCTTCAAAAGCATCAGGTAAAAGACTAAAGTCATAGTCCATCTTAGGTTTTTTCTTAAATAAGAGTGCTAGTTTATTAATACCCATTCTTCTTAATTCATATGGTACATTAATAGTGTCTTTATCTATCAAAGAAACTTTTGAAGTGTCAATCTTTACAATAGGGTTATTAGTTTCTAAAAACAGGGTGTCATTTAAATGTAAAACTCCACTTACATTTGAGTTAATTGATAACGAATCAATTTTCTTCTTTCTTAAACGAATTGTAACAGTATCAACAAAATCCTTATGACTAACAATAAAATTTAAAGAATCTTTTTTTAATGGAGTATGCCAATATAAAAGTGTGTCTTTATCTTTTTCATATTGAAACTCTGATTTAAAATCAGCAGGTACTTTTGATAATAACGATACTTTTAATTCTTTTCTTTTTCCTCCACTAAAACCAAATTGTATTTTTCCTTTATAAAGTTCTTTTCCTCTTTGAAATTTAAAAGGCTGTTTTTCTTTAAAAATCCTGATATTATTTTTAACAACACTATCTTTTGGCAACACGATTGTGTCTTTCAAAAAACCAATTTTATCAGTCTTAGCATTAAAAATATAATCATTGTTTGGTTCTTTTAACGCTAATAACAAATACTTTCCTTTTTTAATATTTGAAAAATTAAAATTAGTAGAGTCAAGGGTACTGGTAACATAGTCTGGTTTTCTTTTATATATTATTGAATCATTAAAACTGCTATCAATTTTGTATAATAGAACAGCTATACTATTTGCTGTTTTTATTTTAAAAGCATCAGAAATGTTACCTTTAATCTTTAGTGAATCAATATATTTACCAGTAGACAAAACATATTTAAAACTTTCTAATTTATTATTCTCATTATTATCCTGAACCGCACTACCAAAGTTAAAGGTATAGGTTGTATTTGGCTTTAATGTATCTAAAATTTTAATATTTATGTACTTACTTGGAGTACCCTGAGGGGTTATTAATGGTGGGTTTTTTAAAGGTGGCGAAACCACTAATTGTTTTGTTAATTCTTTTAATACAATATACTCATCAAAGTAAATACGTATGTTATCATCTTTAAACTCTATACTTTCATAAGGCGGATTTGCAGTTACCATTATTGGTGCATCTTCATCTTTAGGCACCTCCTTCAGGCCTTCCTTTACGAGCACAACTTGTTATAAAAACAACTAGTAAAAGAATGTAAACTTTAATTATTTGCTTCACGAAATAAGTTTTTAATTAATATCAAAAGTAGTAAAATTACATAAACGAAAGTTTATCCTTTTACAGTATATGCAATGGTACAAATACTAATACTTATATGGGTTGTTTTTAACAATTCATTACAACATGCTTCAAGTGTAGCTCCTGTAGTAACAACATCATCAACTAATAACACATGTTTATTTTTAAAAACTTTAAGGTCATTTAAATGAAATTTAGTATCATTTTTAGAAAAACGCTCAAACCGTTGTTGTAAAGTTTGTGTTTTAGACTTTGAGGCACGTATTAGTTTATATGGCATATAACTAATTTCTAATTTTTTACTCAACGTTTTTGCAAATTTTGTAACTTGATTATATCCTCGTTGCTTCTCTTTAGAAGGATGTAAAGGCACAGGAACGATGTAATCTACATTAGAATAAACATTCTCCTTTTTTAATTCATGAGCAAACCAATTTCCTAAAAAAACACCAATATTTTCTTGATTTTTATATTTTAACTCATGAATTATTTTTTGTGTAATTCCCTGTTTGTTATAATATAAAAAAGAATGTATACTTTGTAATGAAACTCTACCATAAAAAACCGCCTGTAACATTTGTTGTGTTACCTCGTTATTATATATAATTGGTACTCTGTGTTTACAACAAGTACATAAAAACAATTCTGTTTTTAATAAGATTATTGAGCAATTTATGCATAAATTAGGGAAAAATAAATAGAATATTTCTTTTAAAAATCGCATCTTTACTGGCAAGTTTTTAAGAGAAAGATACAAAAAATCATAATACTTTATTTTGGGGAAAAAATTTAAGTTTTTTAAAGAAGCAGTAAAAAATTATAAAACTTCTGGTACTGTAGTTCCGAGTTCTAAATATTTAGCAAATAGAATGACAACTACAATAAATTTTGAAAAAGCAAATGTTATTGTTGAACTTGGGTCTGGTAATGGGGCAATTACTAAAAATATTTTACAAAAAATTCAGCCGAACTCTACCTTAATTTGTTTTGAAATAAATGATGTTTTTTATAACGAATTAAAAAGAATAAATCACCCTCAATTAATTGTACTAAAAGAATCTGCCGAAAAAATTGATGTCTTACTTAAGAAACTAGGTTTTGATGATGCTAGTTACATCATTTCTAGCCTGCCTTTAACAATTATTCCTAAAAAAACATCAACCACTATTTTACAAAAAAGCTATACAGTTTTAAATAAAAATGGATTATTTATTCAATATCAATATAGCCTTTCTTACTACAAAAAACTTAAAGATGTTTTTGGGAAAAATATTACTTTAAGTTTCGAAACTTTAAATTTCCCTCCTGCTTTTGTATACAAATGTGCTAAAAAATAGTATTTTAGCACGTAATAGGTTATATTATTCATCATAATTTCCCCTTAGTGATGGCTCTAAAAAGTTTTAAAAATAAAGGTTTAATCGCCTTTTTAGTTGTCTTTATTATTGCAATTGGTTCTTTAGCATATCAAAATGCTAGAGATTTCTGGCAACTTAAAGATGCTTTTGATTCTGAAAAACAACAGTTAGAAGGAGAGCTAGATAGTGTTATCAAAAACTACCAAAACGCTATTAACAAAAATGGCAAATACACTTTAAAATTAAATGAAGAACTATTAAAAGTAGTTTTACTTAAAGATACCATTAAAAGTTTAAAAACATCTAATTATAATTTATTACGGTTTTATAGAAAAAGAATTTCAGTATTAGAGAAGGAAAATAAAGAACTATTAAGTAAATTAGACTCTTTAAACTCTATAAACAAAGAATTGTTTACTGAAAATGACAGTGTTAAGAGTGTTTTAACTGAAAAAGAATACTTAAATTCAAAGCTCTCTAGAAGTAATAGGATTTTAACTAAAAAAGTAGCTTCAGCAGAAGTTTTAGAAGTTGAAAAAGTAATTATAGATGCCATGAAAAAGAAAAGCAATGGTAAAATGACCACCACTTATAGATCATGGAAAGCATGTGGTTTTAAAATACAATTTGAATTGCTTGAAAATAAAATAATTGACAAAGGAACTAAGCCAATACACATACAGTTAATTAACCCAAAAAATGAAATAATTGCTGTAAATGGAAAGATAAAACTAAAAAATGGAGAAAAAATTATTTTTAGCGATTTTATAAATGCAGATTATTACAATAAAAAACTGTCTGTAATGTCGTTTATAAAAGTTAATAAAGATAAATTAGAAAAAGGAATTTATAAAGTAAACATATATGTAAATAAAATATTTACAAAACAATCAACTATTAAACTAAAATAAACATTTAAATCCCCCTTACCATGAATTCAAGAACCGTTAAAAATGTCACGCTAATCGTTTTATTAATCTTAATTCTATTTTTAACCCTAAATTCTTTTAAAAAATCGAGTGATCTTAAGTATTTACAAAATGTTTTTACAGAAGAAAAAGCTGATTTACAAAACAATTTAGATGAAATGATTAAAGATTACACGGATGTAGTTATCAGAAAAAAAAGTCTTTCTAAACGATTACGTGTAGAAATACAAAAAATGAAAAATTTAAGAGATTCTGTAGCAAACTTAAAAGGTGATAACTACAATTTAATAAGACGATATAGAAGTAAAATAAGTAGCTTAGAAAGAGAAAACAGAAGATTATTTATTAAAATTGATTCTCTGAATACTGCAAACGAAGTATTGACACAAGAAAATGTTATAACAAACGAAATTCTTAGCCAAAAAGAAACCATTAATACTGAATTAACCGAAAAATATAAAAAACTAGAAGAAAAAGTAGCTGTTGCTTCAAAAATCGACATAAGTCCTGTAAAAGCTATTGCTATGAAAGAAAGAAGTAGTGGGAAACTAACTTCTACATCAAGATCAAGTAGAACAGATGCTTTTAGAATAAATTTTGATTTACTTGAAAATGAAGTTACAAAATCAGGTAAAAAAATGATCTATATTCAGATAATCGATAAAGACAAAAAAGTAATCACTCCTAAAGGTAAAGCACGTTTAAACAATGGAGCAAGAATTATGTATAGCGACTCTGTTACTGTTAACTATAACAATGACAAACTTAGCTTGGTATCTTTTGTTTTAGTAAACAGAGACGATATTAATAAAGGAAAATATACTATTAGTGCTTTTGTTGATGGTGAATATTCAGGTAACTCAGTCGTAAGTCTTAGGTAAAAATCTTTAAAAAACTAAAAAATGAAGTGAAGATTAAAAAATCTTCACTTTTTTTTATGTAATTAACAATAGTTTAAAAGCTTATTATATTTTTGCAATATGGCAAAACAAGAAGATCAATTTAAAAAGGTAATATCGCACGCTAAAGAATATGGTTATATTTTTCAATCATCTGAAATTTATGACGGATTAAGTGCTGTGTATGACTACGCCCAAAATGGAGTAGAGTTAAAGAAAAATATTCGCGACTATTGGTGGAAAGCAATGGTACAAATGCATGAAAATATTGTAGGTATTGATGCCTCTATATTAATGCACCCAACCACATGGAAAGCTTCCGGCCACGTAGATGCTTTTAATGATCCTTTAATTGACAATAAAGACAGTAAAAAGCGTTATAGAGCTGATGTTTTAATTGAAGACTACTGTGCTAAAATTGAAAACAAAATTGAAAAAGAGGTTAAAAAAGCTGAAAAACGATTTGGCGACTCTTTTAATAAAGAAGAATTCATTACAACTAACGGACGCGTTTTAGGGTATCAAGAAAAAATTAACACCATTTTAAGTAGGTTAGGTAAATCATTAGAAAATGAAGATTTAGCCGACGTAAAAACCTTGATTGAAGAATTAGAAATTGCTGATCCTTTAACTGGTAGTAAAAATTGGACCGATGTTAAACAGTTCAATTTAATGTTTGGTACCAAATTAGGTGCTTCTGCTGAAAGTGCCATGAACTTATATTTACGTCCGGAAACGGCGCAAGGTATCTTTGTTAACTTTTTAAACGTTCAAAAAACTGGACGCATGAAAATACCTTTTGGAATAGCACAAACAGGTAAAGCATTTCGTAATGAAATTGTGGCTCGTCAGTTTATATTTAGAATGCGTGAATTTGAACAAATGGAAATGCAATTTTTTGTAAAGCCTGGAACTCAAAAAGAATGGTATGAACAATGGAAAGAAAATCGTTTAAAATGGCATTTATCTTTAGGTATCAACAAAGATAACTACCGTTTTCATGATCATGAAAAGTTAGCTCATTATGCTGATGCTGCTTCAGATATTGAATTTAAATTTCCTTTTGGTTTCAAAGAGTTAGAAGGAATTCACTCACGTACTGATTTTGATTTAAAAGCTCATGAAGAGCATTCTGGTAAAAAATTACAATACTTTGATCCTGAAGAAAACAAAAACTATGTGCCATATGTAGTTGAAACTTCTATTGGACTAGATAGAATGTTTTTAGCCGTTTTCTCAAATTCTTTACAAGAAGAAGAATTAGAAAATGGAACTACAAGAACAGTTCTGAAATTACCTGCAGTTTTAGCTCCTACAAAAGCAGCTATTTTACCGTTAGTTAAAAAAGATGGATTGCCTGAGATAGCGCGCAAAATAGTTGAAGATTTAAAATGGGACTTCAATGTGATTTATGATGAAAAAGATGCTGTAGGGCGTCGTTACAGACGTCAAGACGCTGCTGGTACTCCTTTTTGTATTACTGTTGATCATGATACTTTAGAAGATAATATGGTTACCATACGTCATAGAGATACCATGGAACAAAAACGCGTTAAAATTGAAGAATTAAGAGCCATAATTAAACAAGAAGTTGATATACGCTCTTGGTTAATGAAAATGTAAAAAACTCTATTTATAACTTTATAAAATGGCCTGTCTGATAATTCATGATAGGCTTTTTCTTTTTAGATTAATACTTAAACAACATATACAAGAATAGAAATCTTAAAAAAATCGTCCTCCTATCTTCATATTGGTGATTATTCAAGCTCCATATAACTGAAAAATCTAATGAACAACTAACTAAAGAAACATTGAAATAGCTTCACATTACTAGTAGTAATGCAAAAAGAAACTTATTAGGAAGTTTCCATGAAATTAAAGGAAAATATCTTCAACTCTGTCTCAATGAGTTTGACTATAAAATTACTCGAATTTACATTGGCGAAAAATTATTTGATAGGTTCGTAATTGATTGGCTAGCATTAAAGAAAGAGGTAAATATCTTGTTTTTTCTAAAAATATCTACTTAATGATGTAACGTTTTAAGTTTTTTATTGTTATCAAAATAGTACCAATCTAATGAAATTTAATAATTATGTTAACGAAATACAGTATTCTATTTTTTTCTTTAAGTGTTTTAGTAATGTTTAGTTGTTTAAAAAATAAGCAGGATTACACTACTGATAAAATAGCATATACTTTATCATGGGACGGTAAATCTTCTACATTAAATGTACACTTAAAAATTCCCACTAAGGGAGAAAAGGAGATTATACTAGTTCATACTCCTGATCCTTTTGACATCAAATTTGAATGTATTTCAGAACTAACCATAAAAGAAAATCTTCCATACATAAAGAAAAATAATAAGTATACAATACAAAATAAAGATAATAAAGCTCTTATAGAAGTTAATTACACGATAAACGGTAAAAATAAATACGAAGAAAAAGAAAAATTAAAGACTCATGATGTGTATAGGATGTATTTTCTTCCTGATATTAAAGAAGATTATCTATCACTATCCGGAAGTCATTTTTTATTGAATCCTGAAAACGAAGCAATAGCATCACTATTAAATACCGTTTCGTGGAAAAATGTACCTGAATATTTAAATAAATTCGATGTTATTAACGATAAATTAGTAACGACATCAGAGGTAAATAATTCCATTTTTATTTTTAGTAGAGATTTAAAAGTTGAAGAGTTTGACATAAATAATATTCCTCATTACCTAATTGATGTAGATAAATTAGCACCTCATAATCAAGAAAAGGTTACAGAAGCTGCAAAAAAATTAGTACCAAACACCCTACGTTTTTTTAATGATTATGATTTTCCATATTACTTAGCCTATGTTAGACAACCACCTGTAGCTAAATTAGCAAAGAATATCTTAGGTAAGAGAAAAGGAGCCATGTCTGCAATGGCTAAAGGGAATGGTTTTACCGCTGCTGTATTAGGTGAAATAGGAGAGCATGAATCTTTAATAATCCTCCATGAATCACTTCACAGGTGGTTTAAATCTCTAGGAAAAACATTTGAACACCTTTGGTTTAATGAAGGGTTCAACGAGTATGTAACTTTTTATATGGCAGCAGGATTAGATTATATAAGTAGAGAAAAATTTGAGGAAAATCTAAATAATAACTTGAGGTATTATTATTCAGTATTAAAGAATTTTCCAGAAAAAAGAAATAATGACTATGTTAGAAAAAATGTAGAAAGAGATCGCAGTTTAATGGGAGCTAACTATATTAAGGGGTTCATTTTTGCTTTTTATTTAGATAATAAAATAAGATTGTCAAGCAATGGATCAAAAACATTTCAAGATTTGATGATTGATTATGCAATAGTGAGGAGAAATACAAAACTTCCACTGGGACAAAATATTAGCTTAGCTTCTTTTGAAAAAATAGTAGCAAACTATTTACCTTTAAAAGAAGTTCAATCCGATATAAAAAAATACATGATTAAGGGAGCATATATAGACTTTGGTAAAGAAAAATTGATGAATGGTATAACTTTAAAAATGAAACCTATAGTTAATTCTAGAAATGGTCAAACAGATACGATTCCAGTGTTTAAGTATTTGTCAAAAAATAAAATGAACGAAATGTTTGAGTTTTAAAAATCGTATTTTTTAATAAATATCCGTAAAAAAGGGTAATTTATAAATAATACTTATGCCAAATGTATAAAACGGAAGATTAACTATCTAATTTTTAATTAATTAAAAAAAGCAACAACCATTGCTAGCTGTTTTTTGACTAATGCCGAATTGCTGTCTTTTTCTTTCCTCTTTTATTAAAATTCTACTTTGCAAACCTTAAAAATTGTCATTACGAATGATACCTAGTGAAGTGAAGTAATCTCATAGATAGCTATTTAACAGATTGCTTCTTTCGTTCCTCATCGGAATGACGTTCAAATTGTTTTTATGTTCCAGAAAACATATACTTAAAGTTAAAAGCTTGCTGAAGCGAGAAAGACTATTATTGGTATTCAAAAGTTTATTTTAAGAGAATATAAAAACTATCCGCAATTGCAGCCTTTATTACAGTTTTTATCATTCTTAGATGTAACAAAGAATTTTCTAATTAAAAAAACGACCGCTAAAAAAACAATAGTATATGTTATAATTTCCTGCATTAGTTTAGGCTTTGAAAAGAAATTAATGCAAATACATATGCCAATATACCCATACCCACCAATTGAAGTACAGGCCATTTCCAGCTTTTTGTTTCACGTTTAACAATAGCTAGGGTAGCCATACATTGCATAGCAAACACATAAAACAATAGTAAAGAAATACCTGTAGCAAAATCAAATCTTTTTTTACCTGTATCAGGATTTATTTCAGATTCCATTTTTTGCTTAATAGTAGTAATATCTTCGTCATCACTTTCTACACTATAAATAGTAGCTAAGGTACCGATAAACACCTCACGCGCAGCAAAAGAAGCTATTAAACCAATACCTATCTTCCAATCGTATCCAAGAGGTTTCACTATTGGTTCAATAGTTTTACCCATAATACCTATATAGGAATTCTCTAATTTTGCTGAAGCTATTTTTTGATGTAACTCTTTGCTTGAAAGCCCCGTTTCTATATTCTTTTCAGTAATCACTTTTTCAACATTTTCATAAGAAGATGGCCCATGAGAGGCTAAAAACCATAAAACAATTGAAATAGCTAAAATTATTTTTCCTGCCCCAAAAACAAATGCCTTTGTTTTCTCTAAAACATCTAAAAAAACATTTTTTAAAGACGGTAATTTATAGTTAGGCATTTCTACAACAAAAAACGTAGTACTTTTTATCTTTAAACTTTTGTGAAGTATATATGCAGCAATAATAGCCGATGCAAAGCCCAACAAGTATAAACTTAATAAAGTTAGTCCTTGTAAACTTAAAACACCAAAAACCTTGGTGTCAGGAATTATCAAAGCAATTAATATAGCATATACTGGTAACCTAGCGGAACAAGTAGTAAAAGGGGTTACTAAAATAGTAATTAAACGTTCTTTCCAACTTGATATAGTTCGAGTTGCCATGATAGCTGGTATAGCACATGCGGTTCCTGATATTAATGGAATAACACTCTTTCCACTCATTCCAAAACGTCGCATGATTTTATCCATTAAAAACACCACCCTACTCATATATCCTGTTTCTTCTAAAACAGCTATAAATAAAAATAAAATGGCTATTTGAGGTATGAATATAACTACACCGCCTATTCCAGGAATAATTCCTTCGGTTAACAAATCGGTAAGTTTTCCTTTCGGGAATATTTCTTTTGCTTTATCAGTAATATCTGCAAATAAATTGTCAATAAAATCCATTGGAGTAGAAGCCCAATCAAAAATTGACTGAAATATTACTAACAATAATCCAAAGAAAATAATATACCCAAATATTTTGTGAGTAAAAATAGCATCTAATTTTCTTCTTACACCTTTAGCCTTTGATGTATCAACACTGTATGTTTTTTTTAAAACTTCATTTATCTGCTGGTAACGATAAATAGTTTCTTTGTGCTGATATTTTTTTTCTTTTGAAATATCATTTTTTAAAAGTAGTAACTCCTCTTTTTCTTCAGCCGTTAAAAGTGATGTTTGATTTTTTGTAAGCATTAACCATAATTCATAAACTGAAAAACGAGTACTTATTTCTTTTAATTTTTGAAAAAATTCTACATCAATCTTTGAATAAATTTGAGCAAAATTTGAAGATTTAATAACGTTATTTAAAGTAGTTACTACATTTTTAAGCGCATCTATCCCCTTATTATTTCTGGCAGAAATTAATACTACTTTTGTTTGTAATTCTTTTTCTAAAGCCTCAATGTTAATTGAAATTCCTTTTTTCTCTATTTGATCAGCCATGTTTATTGCCAATACAGTTGGGATTTCTAAGTCTTGAATTTGAGAAAAGAGTAACAAATTTCTTTTTAGGTTTTCTACATCAGCAACTACTACTATTATATCAGGAATGTCCTCTTTATTTGGACTCATTAACGTTTTAAGTACAATACTTTCATCAATTGAAGTAGGGTTTATACTATAAGTTCCTGGCAAATCAGTAATCACCGCCATCTTACCACCTGGCAGCTTACAAGTTCCTTGTTTTTTATCAACAGTTACACCTGGATAATTCCCTACTTTTTGAGTTAATCCTGTTAATTGATTAAATAAAGATGTTTTTCCTGTGTTTGGATTTCCTATTAATGCTACTTTAATCTTAGTGCTCATCTTTAAAATTTCGTTACTTCAATTTGACAAGCGGTTTCTTTACGTATCGCTAAATGGCTACCATTTACACAAATGTAAATAGGATCTTTTAAAGGAGCTATTTGTAACAATTCAACCTCTGTTCCTGGTAAACATCCCATTTCTAATAATTTTAAAGGTATCTTGTCTAAGCAGCTATCAGATATAATTCCTTTCTCCCCGATTTTTAACGATGCAATTGTACTCAAAAAAAATTGTGTTAGCTAGCAAAGATACTAAACACCTACTTTTTATACTACTTATTCATAATCTAAATTCTATTTACAAAATACTTATTGTTCACTCTTAGTGAAATAGTATATTTGTACTATGACTTTCGAGGAAATTATTGGACAAGAGCACATCAAAAATCATTTAAAAAAATCTGCTGAAAATGGAAGAATACCACATGCTCAATTATTTATAGGTAAAGAAGGATCTGGAACCTTGCCAATGGCGATTGCATATGCACAACATTTACTATGCAGTTTTTCTGAAAATAAAGAAGCGTGCTCAATAAAATGTACTAAACTTCAACATCCCGACTTACATTTTGCTTTTCCAGTAACCACAACAGACTCTGTAAAAAGACACCCGGTAAGTAATTTATTTTTAGAAGAATGGAGATCTTTTATTAAAGAACAACCTTATGGAAGTTTATTTAATTGGCTACAACATATTGGTGTAGAAAATAAACAAGGGCAAATCGGTGTTGATGAAGCAGAAGATATTGTAAAGAAATTACAATTAAAATCATATGAAGGTGGTTTTAAAGTAATGATAATTTGGATGGCAGAAAAAATGAACATTGCTGCATCAAATAAATTATTAAAACTAATTGAAGAACCTCCTAGTAAAACTATCTTTTTACTAGTAACAGAGGATGAGGGGCAAATCATTAACACTATAAAATCAAGATGCCAAGCATTACACTTTCCAGCCATAGGTAATTCAGATCTTGTAAAAAGTTTAATTCAAAGAGAAGGTATTGAACAAAATGAAGCTTTAAAATTAGCACATCAATCAGAAGGAAACTACAACAAGGCCGTTCATTTATTACACAATAACTCAAACGATACAGTATTCGAAGAGTGGTTTATTACCTGGATACGTAGTGCTTTTAGAGCTAAAGGAAATGCAGCTGTAATTCAAGATTTAATCGGCTGGTCAGAAGCAATTGCTGCGTCTGGTAGAGAAACACAAAAGCAATTTTTACAATACTGTTTACAGTTTTTTAGACAAGCACTGCTGCTGAATTATGGTACTCCAGATTTAGTTTTCTTAGAAACTACCTCTCCTAATTTTGATTTATCTAAATTCTCTCCTTTCATTCATAGTGGAAATATTTTAACTATAGAAAAAGAAGTAAGTGATGCTCAATATCATATTGAACGTAATGGAAATGCTAAAATAATTTTATTAGATTTATCCATTAAACTAACCCGTCTTTTACACACGAAAGAAGAAAAAATTAAAGCATAATGAGAAAAATCCGCCTTCTAACATCTATTATTATAAGTTCACTGGCTGCATTAAGTGCATTAAGAAACAGAAAATTATCATCATACATGCTTGAAAATTGAAAAACTAAAAAACATTTTTGAAAAATTGATAACTCTAAATAACATATCACTCCGTATTCGAATATTTTTATCAATGATATTATTAATATTATTGGCATCTATATTAATTGTTTCCGTTACCATTTATCAATACGATGAACAAACAAAGGAATATAACACTCAACGTTTTGGAAGAAAAGAAGAAGCTACCAAACATAATATCGATATAGAGTTAAAGAATACCACATATGCTGTTACCACTAACAACCTTTCTAAAATTTTTCAAAATCAAAATAAAATTTATGAAATAGCTACCATACATAAACTTACTATTTCTATGTATGATATGAATGGAAAACTGTTAAATTCATCTATTCCGTATAGTTTTGATAAAGCTAAAGAAATTGCTCTATCAAAAGATATCCTAATGCAACTTGCAGTTAATTCTAACCACAGGGTTGTGCCTCCTGGTAAAGAAGAAAAAGGGGTTACATATCAATCTTCCTATACTTATATCAATGACTCTCGTCTTAAACGTATTGGTATTCTACAATTGCAAATAGCACAAAGTAACGAAGATCAAAAAAAGGAGTTACGAGAATTTATGTCAAGGTTATTGTTCGTTTATTTATTCATGTTTGTTTTAGCTATTATACTAGCATATTTACTTTCAAGTTATATTACTAGATCTATCCAAACTATATCTCAAAAAATTAAAGAAACTCGTTTAAATAAACGGAATGAAAAAATTACGTTAGAAGCCGCTAGTTCAGAAATTAATTCACTTGTTGAATCATACAACAATATGATTGACCAATTAGAAGAAAGTGCTGTAAAATTAGCACAAAGTGAACGTGAACAAGCATGGAAAGAAATGGCAAAACAGGTTGCCCATGAAATTAAAAACCCATTAACCCCGATGCGATTATCTGTTCAAAGTTTTGAAAGAAAATTCAACCCTGAAGCTCCCAACATAAAAGAAAAACTAACAGAATATAGCCAAACACTTATTCAACAAATAGATGTAATGAGTTCTATCGCCTCTGCTTTTTCTGATTTTGCGAAAATGCCTACACAACGTCGTGAAAAATTAGATGTTGTTGAAGTTGTAAAACATGCCTTAGATATTTTCAATGAAGACTACATTATTTATATTGCTGAAGAATCAAACTTATTAGCTAATCTAGACAAAACACAACTAATACGTATTGTAACTAATTTAGTTAAAAATGCTACTCAGGGAATGAAAAAAGATGGTACACCTCCTAAAATAGAGGTGAAAGTAGCATCAGAAAACAACAATGTTAAAATTACTGTTTCTGATAATGGCAAGGGGATTATTGAAGAAAATAAAGACCTTATTTTTGAACCAAAATTCACTACCAAAACAAGTGGAATGGGACTGGGGTTACCTATGATTAAAAAAATTATTGAAACCTACGATGGCTCTATTAATTTCACATCAACTGAAGGCATAGGAACTGTTTTTACAGTAATTTTACCAAAAACTTAATAAAAAACATCCAAAAAACATAACTTACTATAATATGAATTTTGAAAATATTTTAATTGAAAAAAGTAACGAACTAGCGACTATAACAATTAATCGCCCCAAAAAATTAAATGCGTTAAATAAAAATACAATTGAAGAACTTCATAACGCTTTCGAAGCTTTAGATAACGATTCATCTACAAAAGTTATCATAATCACTGGTAGTGGTGAAAAAGCTTTTGTTGCTGGCGCTGACATTTCTGAGTTTGCTCATTTTTCTGTTGAAGAAGGTGGTAGATTAGCAAAAAAAGGACAAGAAATGTTATTTGACTTTGTTGAAAACCTATCAACACCGGTTATTGCTGCTGTAAATGGTTTTGCTTTAGGTGGTGGGTTAGAATTAGCAATGTCATGCCATTTCAGAATCGCTTCTGATAATGCTAAAATGGGACTTCCTGAGGTTTCTTTAGGAGTAATACCCGGATATGGAGGTACACAACGTTTACCGCAGCTAGTTGGAAAGGGTAAAGCCATGGAACTAATTATGACAGCAGGAATGATTAATGCAGATGAAGCGAAAGAATGTGGCCTTGTAAATCATATAACCACACCGGAAGAATTGCTTCCTTTAGCTGAAAAATTAGCAAGTAAAATTATGAGAAACTCTTCAGTTGCAATCAGCGCAGCCATTAAAGCCGTTAATGATAATTTTAAAGATGGAGTTAATGGGTTTGAAACAGAGATATCTGAATTTGGAAATTGTTTTGGTACTGAAGATTTTAAAGAAGGGACAACTGCCTTCCTTGACAAAAGAAAACCTAATTTTCCTGGTGCTTAATTTATGAACTACCTAAGAGTAATAATATTATTATTTTTATTTTTCTGTGCAGTTACCTCTTCTGCACAGGAATTTAAAGATAGCATTTATAAAAAGGAATTCCTTAAACTTACTGATTCACTACAAAAAAATACTGAAGTAAGAAAAAGTATTTCTTTCATGAAAAAAATGCTGTTTTTAGCAGAAAAAAATAAAGATACTTTTAGAATAATTCAACTTTTACACACCATTGGCAGAAGAAATCAATTTATAAATGAAAACCATTCCTCTATTGTTTTTTTTAAGAAAGAACTAAACCTTTTAAACAATAACAACTTAAATTTTAAGGAAAAAGACATTCTAAATAAAGCTAAAATAGCTCCAGTAGAAGTTTTAGCACAATTAGGAAATAATTATTCTGCTATAGGAAACACTAAATTAGCTTTAGACTACTTTTATAAAAGTGAGAACATAGCAAAAACAGAAAGTTTAGAATTTTATAAAGCTGTTCTACCAATTCTTATTGGAGGAGTAAAGTTTAAAGCCAATAACTATAAAGATGCTTTAAAAGAGTATAAGAGAGGGTACAAATTTCTTAACGAAACAACAGAAATAGATATTACCAACAAACGATTTAATTCTTCTTTAACCCTAATATATATTAGCAATGCTTATTTAAAATTAAATCAGCTTGATTCAGCAAAAATTTCAATAAAAGAAGGCATTGAAAAAGGTTTAGATACAATTAATGATTTAGTACGTATTAATTTTCAATCGCAAATTGGACGTTTACTTCTAGAAGAAAAAAAACACAAAAAAGCTCTTAGCCAATTTTTAAAACTAAAGAAAATATGCGACGAATATGATAAAAGTTCTGGTATTACATACTACTATAAGGATTTAGCAGAAGCATATACTAAGATCTTTCAGTACGACTCAGCTATTGCTGTTATGCACAAAGGTATTGATATAATGAAAACCAAAACTAAAGAGTTTAATTTAGTGGAAGATTATAAAGCTTTAGCCAAAATATATAAACTCTCTGGCAACATAGAAAAGTCAAATAACTATTATGAAAAATACGTATTAAATCAATCTATTTTAGATAAAGAAAAAAGAGAAATCCTTACCTCTTTCCATAACAAAGAAATAGAAAATTTAACCTCTGAAAAAAAAGCTCAACAAAAAAACACCTCTTATTTAGTAGTAACCGGAGCGTTAATAATTTCTTTATTACTATTATTTTTATTTAAAACTTCTAAGAAGAACAAAAAGGATTCAGCTTCTTTTAATGAATTAATAAGTAAAATACAGCAATTAGAAGAGCGACAAAAAGTTATTGACACTAAAGATAAAACTATAGAAGAAAAAAATACTCTTGATATAAATCAGGAAACTTATCAAGAAATTTTATCTGGTTTAAAAAAACTAGAAGAGCACCATTATTTTTTAAAACAGGACTGTAACTCATATAATGTAGCCAAAAAAATAAAAACTAATACGTCATATTTATCTAAGGTAATAAACGCTCATTATCAAAAAAATTTTAACACATACATTAATGATTTGAGAATTAATCATGCCGTGTTAAAGTTAAAAGAGAACAAGCAATTTAGAGCTTATTCCATACAATCTATTTCAGAAGAAATCGGATACAAAAGCACAGATTCTTTTACTAAATATTTCAAAAAAAGAACAGGGCTGCTTCCTTCAGTTTATATAAAAAAACTAAATTCAATTTCTTAAAACCAACTAATTTAACAACTAAAAACGTTACAAGTATACCCTAAATTTATAAAATTAGGGTTCAAATATTCTTTTCAAAAAAAAACAGCAAAAACAACATAAAACACTCAAAAACAACAGTTTTAACAAGTGTTTTCACCTCCCTATTTTTCTAAAAACAGGTTTCTATAACTTGTAATATACTTTTTTTCGTTAAATCTTTGTAGAAGAAATTCAACATAAAAATAATTCTAATAAATGATGAAAACAACACCAAAAACTATATTTATAATATTTCTGTTTTTAATATTAGGAGGCGTATTGGGCTATATTATTAGTTCTTCAATACATTCATTTGATAACTCTAAAAAAATACTTAAAGTATTAAAAGAAAATTGTGATTGTAAGGAAATTAACCAAATTTTATACGCTACAGGAGTTCAATATGGTAAAAATGGATTAAGTACCGAAAAAGGAGAATATGAACTAATTGATTGCGAGTTTTCATCTTTAAAAAAAGAAGTTGAAAGGATACAGCAAATACTACATAATAAAGTTGACAACTTTAACAAAGTTGATTTGCTAGAGTTGGACTTTATAAATGGTAAAAACTCACAAACTGTAATTATAAAAAAAGGAATTATTCAATAAATAAAAAAATTATGATAGTAATAATAACAAAAATAATATTAGCAACTGTAAGCTTTATTTTAATCGTTTTACAGAATATTCTCCAATAACATAAAAATTCAACCTTACTATTTAATTATGGCTACAATATTAAACATATTTAAACTAGTGTATGTTTATTCCATAAAAAAACAGCGTCTAAAAAAAATCAAAACGCTGTTTCTTAAGTTAAGGGAAAAAAATTTTATCGGGGACCATATTCCAAACATACACTATTTTTTTAAAATACACAATTAACATTAAATTTATTTTTTGTTAACATATAGTTTACATTAAATATAAATAACAGTTAAGCCCATTCAGTAAAAAACTGTTTCAAAAACACTTCCATAAAATCATGCCTTTCTTGAGCAATCTTTCTTCCAGTTTTGGTATTCATTTTATCTTTTAACAATAATAACTTTTCGTAAAAGTGATTTATTGTCGGTGCTTTAGATTTCTTATACTCTTCTTTACTCATAGACAGGTTAGGAAGAATATTAGGATTATAAATTTCTCTATTCTTAAAACCTCCATAATTAAAACAACGTGCAATGCCAATAGCACCTATCGCATCTAACCGATCAGCATCTTGAATAACATCAAGCTCAGCAGATTTAAATCGTTGTCTAAAATTACCTCCTTTGAAAGAAATATTGGTAATTATATTTTCTACATGAATTATAATATCATTGCTAACCTTATTATCTTCTAAAAATGACCGCGCCTTTTTGGGACCTACAGATTCATCTCCGTCATAAAATTTACTATCTGCTATATCATGCAACAAAGCACCCAAAGCAACTACAAATTCATCTACTTTTTCATTTTTAGCTATTAGCAAAGAATTTTTATAAACTCTTTCTACATGAAAAAAATCATGACCTCCTTCTGCTCCTTTAAGTATTTCTTTTACAAAAGTTATTGTATTATTTATAATTTCTTTTTTATCCATAAAACAAAAATACATCAAATAAAAAACCCTAAGCTATTTGCCTAGGGTATTCATTTTGTCAAAAAAGTAAAAGTTTATGCTAAAACTTTATTTTTTAGTATGTCGTTTTTAACTAAATACTCGGCTATTTGGATTGTATTTGTAGCCGCACCTTTGCGTAAATTATCAGAAACAATCCACATATTTAATGTATTTGATTGAGATTCGTCTCTTCTAATTCTTCCTACAAAAACTTCATCTTTATTATGAGCATTAATAGGCATTGGGTATACATTTTCCTTTACATTATCCTGAACTATGACTCCTTCTGTTTCCGTCAAGATTTCACGTACTTTAGCCAAATCAAAATCGTTTTCAAATTGAATATTTACAGATTCTGAATGACCTCCAGCTGTAGGTATTCTAACAGCTGTAGCTGTAATAGAAAAAGAATCATCTCGTAAGATCTTTTTTGGTTCCTTTACCAGCTTCATCTCCTCTTTAGTATATCCGTTTTCTAAGAAAACATCACAATGAGGTAAAGCATTTCTTCCTATTGGATGTGGATATGCCATTTCTCCTTCTACCCCTGCTTCTTCATTATCTAATTGCTGAACAGCTTTCACCCCTGTTCCAGAAACCGACTGATAGGTTGAAATCACAACACGTTTCATTCTGTATTTCTTATGTAACGGACCTAATGCCATTACTAACTGAATTGTAGAACAATTAGGATTCGCTATAATTTTATCTTCTTTCGTTAATACGTCTCCATTAATTTCGGGTACTACTAACTTCTTGGTAGGATCCATTCTCCACGCAGATGAATTATCTATAACGGTTGTTCCAACTTCGGCAAACTTTGGAGCCCACTCTAAAGAAGTTTCTCCACCAGCAGAAAACAAAGCAATATCTGGCTTCATTTGTACAGCTGTAGCCAAATTTACTACTGAATATTCTTTCCCTTTATAAGATAATAACTTACCTACTGAGCGTTCAGACGCAACAGGAATCAACTCTGTTACTGGAAAGTTTCGTTCTGCCAATACTTGCAACATTACATTACCTACCATTCCGGTAGCTCCAACAACTGCTATTCTCATTGTTTTTTATTTTTTATAATATGTTATAACTGTTTATATAATAGTTACAAAGGTTTAAAAAATAACTATTAGTTGTATATTAAATCTAGTTTTTTTTAATCTCTCGTTTAATTATTATCAAATTAAGCTCAAAAAGATACATTTTAAACAATAAAGCTTAAAAAAGCAGTACCTTTGCCATCATTCTTATTAAAGAATAGAAATAAATTTTGTTTAACTAAAAAGTATAGCATGCAACTGTACAACAAGTTAAGTGCGATAGAACGCGCTGCACTAATTGACGAAGCGGGAAAAGACCGTTTAACTATTTCTTTCTATCAATATCATAAAATAGAAAACCCTCAATTATTTAGAGATAAATTATTCCTAGAATGGAATGAATTAGATGTACTAGGAAGGGACCTACGTATCTTACGAAGGTATTAATGCTCAAATTTCTGTTCCTTCTGACAGAATGATTGAGTTAAAAAATCAATTAGATGCCATCTCATTTCTAAAGAACATACGTTTAAACGTAGCTGTAGAGCAAGACAATAAATCATTTTTAAAACTAAAAGTAAAGGTTCGAAACAAAATTGTTGCTGATGGATTAAACGATGACACATTCGATGTTACCAATAAAGGTGTTCATTTAAGTGCCAAAGAATTTAATGACATGCTAGCAAACCCTAATACTGTTTGTGTAGATATGCGTAACCACTATGAAAGTGAAATTGGTCATTTTGAAGGAGCGGTAACACCAGACGTTGATACTTTTAGAGATTCTTTAGATATTATTGAAGAAGACTTAAAAGAACATAAAGAAGATAAAAACCTTTTAATGTACTGTACAGGTGGAATACGTTGTGAAAAAGCATCTGCTTATTATAAACACAAAGGGTTTAAAAATGTTTTTCAACTAGAAGGAGGTATCATTGAATATACTCGTCAAGTAAAATCAGAAGGTATAGAAAACAAGTTTTTAGGAAAGAATTTTGTTTTTGATCATAGAAGAGCAGAAAAAATTACTGATGATGTAATTTCAAACTGTCATCAATGTGGCAAACCTTGTGACACTCATACTAATTGTGCAAATGAAGGGTGTCATTTACTGTTTATTCAATGTGATGATTGTGCTGAAAAAATGGAGAACACATGTTCTTCTAAATGCCAAGAAATAATTCATTTACCATATGAAGAGCAGAAAGAACTACGCAAAGGAACTCACGCTAGCAACAAAATTTTTAAAAAAGGACGTTCTAAAGAATTAAAATTCAAAAAATAAGAGTAAAGCTCCTTCACAAAACCAGATAAAAACTCTTAATACTCAAAATAGTTTAAGCTGAGAGTTAAAATTACTCTTACTAACATAAATTCTAAGGCTCTCAATTGAGAGCTTTTTTATGCTTTTACGTATCTTTGTAAAAACTTTTTTGGATGAAAAAACATTTTCCACTTATAGTAAAAATTTCATTGATTTCTGTTTATTTAATTTTTTTGGCGGGTTCTGTTGTTCGAATGACTGGATCTGGAATGGGATGTCCTGATTGGCCAAAATGTTTTGGATACTACATTCCTCCAACTTCTGAAGAGCAAATTACTTGGCAACCAAACAGCAATTATAATAAAGGAATGATTATTGTTAAGGACAACACATTGTTTGTTGCCCAAAACAATATAAAAACCACCGATGAATTTAACACAAATAATTGGGGAAAATACACAAAACACTCCTACGCTAAATTTAATAAATATCATACTTGGACAGAATACATAAACCGATTGGCTTCAGTTTTATCGGGCTTTGTTTTTTTATTTTTAATAGTTGGAGCAAGTAAATTTTGGAAAGAAAACAAAACAATTACATTAGTAGCCTTTGGGGCTTTTTTATTAATGTTATTTGAAGCCTGGCTAGGAAAAACTGTGGTTGATACCAACTTAAAACCTACAGTTATTACCATTCATATGGTTGCTGGACTTATTATTATTGCTCTTTTATTATACTTAGTATTCATAACCTCTAACAAAAAAACTGTTTTTCAATACAATAAAACTTTTAACAAACTGCTTGTCATTTCAGTAGTCTTCTCTCTAATACAGATTGCTATGGGAACACAAGTGCGACAGTTTATTGATGAACAAGTAAAATTATTTGGTTTTGAAAACAAAGAATACAGTTTAATGGACCCTAGTTTTAAATTTTACTTTCATAGATCTTTTACCATTGCAATTGTATTGGTTAATTTAGGTCTTTTTTATTTAAATCAGCTTAAAAATTTAGGTTATAATTTAGTAAACTGGATTGTTTTTTTAATTTTTTTAGAAACAATTACTGGTATTTTAATGTACTATGCTGAATTCCCTATAGGAACCCAAGCAACCCACTTATTAGCAGGAGCAATTTTATTTGGACTACAATTTTACTTATGGTTACAGAGTAGAAAAATGGCTACTAACTAAAAACAAAATAAAGCCACCCCACAAGTAGTGGGAAAACCAAAATGGCTGTATTAAAAGTGCTCCTTATATAAGAATATTGATTAAATTTCTTTAATCCTAAAAATAGAATTTTAAGAGATAATAAACTAAAAATAATAGTGCTTATAAAATTCAAGAGCCTAAAAACATCAAAACCTACCATTTGACTAGTATGCATAGCTCTTAAAGTAAATTTAAAAGAATCTCCTATAATTACAGGAACTAAAGCATAAGCATATAATGAGCAAATTTCAATATAAGACGCTTTGCCTTTTAGTAATTTTCCTGCCTTATGAATAATTAAGCTGAAAATAATTCCGAAAAACACACTTAATAAAACAGCTAGAACAAGAAGAAACAAGTTATGAAAAAAAGAATATGTAGCGTTTTCTTCATCAAAATTAAGAAGAAACCTTACAAAACTAAAAAAAGAAAAAATCACTAAGGTTTCTCTATATAAATCATCTTCATATTTATCATCTAAAAGCGATAATCCTTTTGATGTTTTAAACATCAAATAATATAGCATTCTCATTTTTACAGCAAATTATTTTTAACTTCTTCTTAATTCTCCCATTGAAGACTTTCCATCATACGAATCATATCTTTTTTAATATGTGCTACTGCTGGTAGAATTGAATCATAATTTGGTTTTACATAAAAAAACAAAGACCCCTTTATAAAGTGTTTGGTACTATCAGTTACATGAAATTGTATTTGTGAGGCAGCATTACCGGCTATCTCACACATTTTCCCATATACTTTGTTCTCTTTATTAGAAAAATCTCTCCATGAAATATGATCAGCTTTTACAGTATGCTCTATCACTAATTTTTCAGCCTCAACGAATAACTCTTTTAAATTATCGTTTATTGGTCTGTACGTAATATCAACAGATGCTTTCAATTTTGGATACTGGATTTTTAACCAACTCTGAGGTAAATACTTTATTTTAGTATTCTTTGCTACATCAAAATTATAAGGCTTCTTAATTCCTAACCTGTTATATCCTAACTCAGGATATTCTAAACTTAAATATGCTTTTGGCTTTGGAGTAGTTGCTTCTCCACAACTTATCATTATAATTGCTATTAGAAGCAAAATTGTTTTACGCATTCCGTGTTGCTTTAACTTGTTTTATACGTTTTTTGTCTAACGCTTCAATAGTAAACGTATAATTACTAAAGTTTATTTTCTCTCCCTTTTAGGAAACTTTCCTGAAATTTCTAAAATAAATCCAGCTAAAGTTTCACTTTCTCCTTTTTCTTCTTCAAATTTTTCTTCGTCATCATCTCCTAAAACTTTACAAAAATCTCTGATTGTTATTTTCCCATCAAAAATATAATTGTTTTCATCTAATTTAGAATACGATAAATCTTCATCATCAAACTCATCATTAATATCACCAACTATTTCTTCAATTACATCTTCAAGAGTTACAATACCACTTGTTCCTCCATATTCATCAACAACAATTGCTAGATGTTTTTTCTTCTCTTGAAACTCACTTAACAAATCGTCTAACTTTTTATTTTCTGGCACAAAAAAGGGTTCTCTTACCAAAGATTGCCATTTGTAAGTAGTTTTATTTAAATGCTTCAATAAATCTTTCGCATATAAAACGCCTACTATTGTATCAATATTTTCATGATAAACAGGGTTACGTGAATACCCATTTTTTAAAATAATTTTAAGTACTTCGGCATAACTAGTCTCATCAGAAATAGCACAAACATCTGTTCTTGGCTTCATTATTTGCACAGTTTCCGTATTCCCAAAAGTTACTATCCCTTCTAAAATTTTCTGTTCTTCTTTAGTAGTAGCATTATCTGATGTTAATTCCAACGCCTGAGATAGTCTTTCTACAGATAAATTATTATTTTTATTACCTAGCTTATTTTCAACTACACTTGTTAATTTTATAAGTGGAGAGCTTAATGGTGTTAAAATAGTATTTAAAAATTGTATTGGTTTTGCCATAAAATTAGCAAACTGCATAGATTTTCTTGTTGCATATACTTTAGGTAAAACTTCTCCAAATAATAAAATTAAAAAAGTTACGAATACAACTTCAATAAAAAATTTGAATCCACCTGATAAACCACTAAAAAGATCTTCTCCAAGTGAAGCAAAAATTAAAACAATTAAAATATTTATAAAGTTATTTGTTATAAGAATTGTCCCTAATAACTTCTTAGGGTTTTCAAGTAATTTTACAACAATACTTTTCCCTTTCGTTTTTTCTGAAAGATTATCTATTTCAATTTGAGAAATAGAAAAAAAAGCAACTTCTGTTCCTGATATTAAGGCTGAACAAATTAGTAAAACTAGTAAAACAACAAAATTAAGTGTCATTAACCAATTAACAATCAAATACATATTTAAAAACAGTTCGGGGTCTGTATCCAAAATTTAAATTTTAATTAAACTAGAATGGTAAATCATCGTCTTCACTTGAAACAATTTTAATATTTTCATTATTATTTACCTGTTGTTGTGGCTGACTTTGCTGAGGAGAAACCATAGTGTTTGGATCTTTTTTAGTAGATAGGAAGGTCATATCTTGTACCTGTATCTCAGTAGTATATCTTTTTTGACCATCAACTTCGTACTGACGATTTTTAATTCGTCCTTCAATATAAACTTTATCTCCTTTGGTTAAGTATTTATCACAAATTTCAGCTAATTTATTACGAACTACGATATTATGCCATTCAGTATTTGTTATTTTTTCTCCAGTTTGGCGGTTGGTATAGGTTTCATTGGTAGCTATAGGAAAACGGCCTATTGCATTACCTCCTTCAAAGTAGTGCATTTTTACTTCATCACCAAGATGCCCAATTAAAATAGCTTTGTTTACTGTTCCAGCCATAGCTTTATAGTTTTGTGTAAAATCAAATATACAAAAATTACTTTTCTAACTTTAAAAATTCATTTAAAAACTTATCTATTAAAACAGGTACAGGCTGTATTTTTATTTTATCCCAACTTGTTGTTGCTTCCTTTATAAAAGGTGTCTTAATAATCCAAAACTGAGTATATAAATGCTGGTGTGATAGTTTATGAATTATTTCCTTTTTATTAAATAACTTGATGGATACCTTTTTTGAAAATAAATTCTTAAAAACATCCAAATCTATTAATTCATCAACATCAATGTATTTGTCTGTTTCAATTAAAGGAAATTGATATAGCCCCTCCCAAATACCTTTTCCTTTTCTTTCTTCTAAAATTGTTTGATTAGAATCGGTTACCACCACCAAATAATTAAAAAACCTCTTTTTAATTTTCAGTTTCTTTTCTTTTTTGGGCAATTCTTTCACTAAGTTTGAATTGAAAGCAATACATCCTTCTGAAAACATACAACAATCACATAAAGGATTTTGTGGTTTACAATGTAATGCTCCAAAATCCATAATTGCCTGATTGTAATTGCCAGGATTTTTATAATCAATTAAACTTTGAGCTAACTCTTTAAACTCTTTAATTCCCTTTGTTATATTAATAGGTGTTTCTATTCCAAAATAACGTGACAAAACCCGATATACATTCCCATCAACAACAGCAACCGGCTCATTATAACATATAGAGGCTATCGCAGAAGCGGTATAATCACCTACTCCTTTCAACTTTAACAAATTTTTATAATTACTAGGAAAGACCCCATTTAATTCATTTGCAACATATTTTGCTGTATAGTGTAAATTTCTTGCTCTAGAATAATAACCTAGACCTTGCCATAGTTTTAACACCTCATTTTCTTCAGCTTTTGCCAAATCGAAAACAGTTGGAAAAGCCTCTGTAACCCTTAAAAAATAGGGCAATCCCTGAGCAACTCTTGTTTGTTGTAACATAATTTCACTTAACCAAATAAAATAAGGATCCTTTGTTTTTCTCCAAGGTAAAGATCTATTATTTTGTAAATACCACTGTATTAATTCTTTATGAAAAACCATCAAATAAAATTAGATGTGCAAAACTACTGTATTTAGTTTGTTTTTTTTTAAGTTTAATTTTTTTCGGAATAGATTAATTATCATATATTTGCATCCTCAATTTTTAAAGAAAACAAATCAAAATATATTTACAATGACAAAAGCAGATATCGTATCTAAAATTTCAGATAAGAGCGGAATTGAAAAAGCAGATGTATTAGCAACTGTTGAAGCATTCATGGAAGAGGTAAAAGAGGCATTAGAGAATGGCGATAATGTTTATTTAAGAGGTTTTGGAAGCTTTATTATTAAACAAAGAGCAGAAAAAACTGGTAGAAACATTTCAAAGAATACAACTATTAAAATACCAGCTCACAACATCCCTGCATTTAAACCTTCAAAAGTTTTTACAGAAGGAGTTAAAGCTAAAGTAGCTGTAAAGTAATTTTGTAAATAAAAGTATTAACCAAAAACCAAGTATCATTGGTTTTTATAAAACATTATTAATTATGCCAAGTGGTAAAAAAAGAAAGAGAGCTAAGATCTCTACACACAAAAGAAAGAAAAGAGCAAGAGCAAATCGTCATAAGAAAAAGTAAGCTACCGCTTACTTTTTCTTCGTTTGCTTAAAAGCTTACAAAAGTTCATTGACATTAAGGTTTAAACACCTTAAAACGGTATTAAAAATACCTGTTTACAAATTTTAACCCGTCTTCGTAAACATATTTACGTTGGCACAAAACTACATTCAGATGAAAACAGAATTAATAATTCGTTCAAATTCTTCTGATATTGATTTTGCCTTACTAAGAGATGGTAAACTTATTGAATTAAATAAAGAAACAAGCGACAATAAATTTTCAGTTGGAGATATTTTCCTAGCAAAAATAGGAAAAGTAATGACTGGTTTAAACGCCGCTTTTGTAAATGTTGGATACCCTAAAGATGGTTTTTTACACTATCATGATTTAGGTCCACAAGTACAATCTTTAAATAAATTCATTAAGAAGGTAAGCACAGGTAAATACAAAGAATTCACTTTAAAAAACTTTCGTTCTGAAGAAGATATTAACAAAGACGGAAGTATTAATGATGTACTAAAATCAGGTCAAAATTTATTAGTACAAATTGTAAAAGAACCCATTTCTACCAAAGGTCCCTCGAATTAGTTCAGAGTTATCTATTGCTGGTAGATATTTAGTATTAGTTCCTTTTTCGAATAGAATTTCAGTTTCACAAAAAATAGCTGATACAAAAGAAAAAGAACGTTTAAAAAGATTAGCAAAAAGTATCAAACCAAAAGGGTTTGGACTTATTTTACGTACTGTTGCTGAAGGCAAAAAGGTAGCAGAACTAGATAAAGATTTACAAAACTCTCTTGAACGTTGGAAAACAACATGTAAACATATTGCAAACACAAATACTCCAACTAAAATATTAAGTGAGTTAAACAGAGCATCTTCTATTTTAAGAGATGTAATGAATGATTCTTTTACAAACATAGTAACCAACGATGAAGCCTTAAAGGTTGAAATTAAAGAATACCTACAGGAAATTTATCCTGAAAAAGAAAAAATTGTGAAACTACACAAATCACAGATGCCTATTTTTGAAAAATATGGTATTGAAAGACAAATTAAAACATCGTTTGGAAAAACAGTTTCGATGAGCAAAGGTGCTTATTTAGTTATTGAACACACTGAAGCTTTACATGTTATTGATGTAAATAGCGGAAATCGTTCAAACAAAGCACTAAGCCAAGAAGAAACAGCTTTAGAAGTCAATTTAATAGCTGCCACTGAAATCGCAAGACAATTACAGTTAAGAGATATGGGTGGTATAATAGTTGTTGACTTTATTGATATGAAAAGTGCTGATAACAGGCAAAAATTATATCAACATTTAAAAGAAGCGATGTCTTTTGATCGAACAAAGCACAAAATATTACCTCCAAGTAAATTTGGATTAGTACAAATTACAAGACAACGTGTAAGACCTGAATTACACATAAAAACAAGAGAACCAAATCCTAATAAAAATGGAGAAGTTGAAGCTCCTATTATTTTATTAGATAAAATTGAAGCAGAATTAGAACGTTTAATTAACAGCGAAAAAAATTATACCAACATTACTTTAAATGTACATCCTTTTATTGCTGGTTACTTAACTAAAAGTCTAAACTCTATTCGTTTTAAATGGTTTTTAAAACACAAAAAGTGGATTAAAATATTACCTAGAGATGCCTACCAATACTTACATTATAAGTTTTTTTATAAAAAAGCTAAAAACAATGGTAAGTAAGGTTTAATCTTATTATGAAATAAAAAGCCCTTTCCAATTAATTGGAAAGGGCTTTTTTTGTACCCAAAAAAATTACATACTTCATTTTAAAATGAAGTATGTTTTTAGTATTAAAAATACTTTTGTGCAAAACTTAAAAACATGAATTCAAAAAAAATTATCCTATTAAATTTTGAAGAAACTAGAAGACGTAGTATTAATTTATGGCATAGAATTCCTTTAGAATTTATAAATTGGAAGCCTGATAAAAAAGCATTTACTTTCATAGAGATGATTCGCCATATATTAGAAGCAGAGCATTTGTTTCATATAATTATAAAAAATAGAGGTAACTTAGGCCCTTATGTTTCTCCTTGGAAAAATATAGAATATATCAATATAGCTCATGAATTAAAGTTTGCTGAAAATTACAGAAGTGATTTTTTAAATATGATTAAAAATTTAAACGAAGTAGATTTAGAAAACATTACAATAAATAGAACAGAAGTAAACCAGTGTAAAAAACTAGGAGACTATTTAAATAGAATGCTATATCATGAAGCTGTTCATACAGGACAAATGTTAGGGTATTTAAGAACTTTAGGGGTTAAACGCCCAGAAATTTGGGATTGATAAATTTATGGAAAGCTTAGAAAATGATTTTAGTGAAATTGCTTCTTTACTAGGTGATAAATCTAGAGCTAAAATGCTATGGAATTTACTAGACGGTAGAGCTTATACAGCAACCGAATTAGCTAATTGTGCTGATATATCTCTACAGTCTGCTAGCAATCATTTATCAAAACTACTTCAAAACAACCTCCTAACTGTAGAAAAACAAGGCAGACATCGTTACTATAAGTTTAGTACACCCGAAGTAGCTAATGTAATTGAATCTATGGCGAGCTTACTATCATTAAACACAAACTACAAAAAAGTAAAAAGACCTCCAGTAACAGCATTTACATACGCAAGAACTTGCTATAATCATTTAGCTGGTGAAGTGGGAGTTAAAATTACAAATGCATTACTTGAGAAAAACATAATTAAACCTTTAGAAAAAAAATATATAGTAACTAGTTTTGGAGAAAACTGGTTTTTAAAACTTGGTATTAAAATAAAAGAAACTAAAAAAACCAAAAGATCATTTGCACATCAATGTTTAGATTGGAGTGAACGAAAACATCATTTAGCTGGTGCTTTAGGTGATGCTTTTTTAGTAAAAATGCTAGAGAAAGATTGGTTAAGAAAAAACAAAAATACTAGAACACTTACTTTAACAACTCATGGGAAACAAGAGATTAACAAACTACTAAATATTGACGTCTAATAATTTTTAGTTGTAAAAAAACATGTTGTTTTAAATACAATCATACAAATACTATAAGATTAAAACCCTACATTTGAATTACTATTTTAAAAAAATGTGTTTATGATTGGAGGCTTATTAGTTATACTGCTTTGCTTGTATTTTATTAATAAAAACATCAATACAAAGTTTGAAAAATTAGAAAATACAATTGTATCCCTTAACAAAACAATAAGGTTTTTACAACAAAAAATAATATCTCAAGAGCAAGAAACTAAAAAGCTCACAAAGGATACTGTTATAAGTAAACCAGAGCCTATAATTGAGAAACCTTCAGTCAATGTTCCAACAAAAACTATAGTTCCTGAAACAATTCCTGATAAATCTTCTTCTGACTTAAAACCAAAACCTGAAGAAAAGCAAACTATTAAATCAACCCCTAAAATAGTTGCAGAAAAAACAAAAACCGCCCCAAAAAAATCTTGGTTTGAAGTATTTAAAGAGAAAAATCCAGATTTAGAAAAATTCATTGGAGAAAACTTAATTAATAAAATTGGTATTCTAATTTTAGTGTTGGGTATTAGTTTCTTTGTAAAATACGCTATTGATAAAGACTGGATAAATGAACCTGCTAGAGTTGGTATTGGTATTTTATGTGGCTCTCTTGTTATGACAATAGCTCATAAATTAAAGAAAAACTATGTAGCTTTTAGCTCTGTTTTAGTAGCTGGAGCTATTAGTATTTTTTATTTCACCATTTACATTGCCTTTCATGAATACCAATTGTTTAGTCAAACAATTGCTTTTAGTATTATGGCGATTATAACTGCTTTCAGCACACTTGTTTCAGTTTCTTACGATCGTCAAGAGCTAGCTATTCTATCATTAATAGGTGGTTTTGCAACACCTTTTATGGTTAGTACAGGAGAAGGGAACTATGCTGTGTTATTCACATACATCGCTATCTTAAACATAGGAATTTTAGGGATTTCCTATTTTAAAAAATGGAGAACAGTTACTATTCTGGCTTTTATTTTCACCACATTACTATATAGTGGATGGCTAGGTTCAAAAATAGGTGAACCTTCTTTTTCACATCAAGGAGCTTTACTTTTTGCAACTCTTTTTTATTTTATATTTAGCATTACCATAGTATTAAATAACCTTAAAAACAAAGGTGTTTTTTCAACTATTGAGTACTTTATTTTTGTAGCAAATACATTCATATTTTTCGGTATAGGAATGGTTATTTTAAAAGATATCGATTCCAATTTCACCGGGATTTTTACTTTATTATTAGCTATTTATAACTTAGCTTACGCTATTATTTTATTCAAAAAATTCGGATTAGATAAAAACGCAATATTCCTATTAATAGGTTTAGCTCTTACATTTGTAACATTAACGATACCTATTCAATTCGAAGGAAACCAAATTACTTTATTTTGGGCATTGGAATCTGTATTATTATTTTGGTTGTCCCAAAAATCAAAGATTAGTTCTTTTAAATTTGGAGCTATCATTGTTCAAGTTTTAACTATTATTAGTTTATTAATAGACTGGGAAAGGTACTACTCTAGTGAAAATTTCACTGTAATATTTAATCCTTTATTTATTGCTGGGTTTATTGTTAGCATTTCTTTATTCACAACATATTGTTTATTAAAAAAAGAAAAAGAGGTTATCATAAAATTTTTCACTCTCTCTATTAAGTTTTATAATAATGTATTAGTAGTAGCAACCCTAGTTATAACCTATTTTACGGGTCTTTTAGAAATAAACTATCAAGCACATCAATTTATAAGTAATCAGGCATCTGCCTTATCATTCCCAATAATGTATCATTTTGTGTTTGTTTCTATTATCCTTTACGTTGCTTCTTTATTTAAAAAAATAAATATTTCAAAAGGAGCTTTAATAGTAAGCACTATGTCTATTTTTTTATACATCGTAAGCTTCTACAAGCTACCCAAAACAGAAATTATTAATAACCTTGTAGACAACACAACTTACAGTTACGCTTTTTATTTTCACTACATCATTTTGGGTTGTTTAATCTATTTTGGATACCAATTACTTAAAACAACAACTTCTTTATTTACCATAAATGCTAAGCAAAACAAATGGCTTCCATGGTTGTTTACTTTTGCAATAGTATATATATTAAGTAATGAAATAATGATTCATGGTTTATATTTATCTAACACGGTAAGTAGTTCTGAAATGTCCACTCAATTTCCTAACAATGAAAATAATTGGTATGGAAAATTTAATTATGTAAATAAACAAATAAACAATACTGCAATACAAATTGTAAAAATTGGATACCCTATTCTTTGGGGTATATTTTCTTTCGTTTTTCTAATTATTGGTATTAAAAAACAATGGAAAAACTTAAGAATCATCGCCCTCTCTTTATTAGGGTTAACAATTTTAAAATTATTTGTATACGACATTAAAAATGTTTCAGAAACCGGAAAAATAATTGCTTTTATACTTTTAGGTATTTTAATATTAGTTATTTCTTTTGTGTATCAAAAAATTAAAAAATTAGTAGTAGATGAAAATTCAGAAGATAAAAAAATATAGTTTTTTTATAACTTGTTTAATAGCCATAAGTAGTTTTAGTCAAAATTATAAAGGAACGTTGCAAAAAACAACCTATAATGGTTTACATACATTAAACCTCAATACGGAATTACGCTCGGCAAGCAATGATAATTTTTCTTCTTTAAGAATTAAAGATATTAATAATAATGAGGTTCCTTATGTTATTGTTTCTCCATCAAATAAAAATTTTACTGTTTTTAATCCTATCAAAATCACCTCCAATAAAGTTATAAAAGACTCTATTACTAGCATTGAGGTAAAAAACAAAACAAAAAACACTTTTGAAGAATTAGTATTAGAGATTATTAATACTAAAATCACTAAAACATATAGTGTTTTAGGAAGTAATGATTCTAAAAAATGGTATGGGTTAGTTTCAAATAAAACCTTATCAAATATAAACTCATCGAACAACACTTCGGTAAAAAAAACCATTCCATTCCCTTTAAATAACTACACCTTTATAAAAGTTGTTTTTAACGATAAAAACTCATTACCTATCAACGTAATTGGTGCTGGAGTTTACAAAAACAAATTTTTTAAAACTTCTTCAACTAAACTAGCAAAGTATAAAAAAGAAACCGTTTTATTAAAAGAAAAAAAATTAACTCGTATTAAGTTTTCAGCAGAAGAATCTCATAAAATAAATACTATTTCATTTAAAATAAACACTGAATATTTTTTGAGGAAGGCAAAAGTATTTGTGCAAAGAATTCATAAAGTAAAAAAAAGAGAAGAAATCTATACCAAAACACTTTCTACTTTTGAATTAAATGCCAAAAACGAAAACACATTTACTATTACAAATTTAAATGAAAAAGAATTCTTTATTGAAATTGAAAATGAAGATAACCCACCGTTAGACATCGAGCATATTCAATTATTACAAAAGCCAAAGTACCTTATTTCTAATTTAAAAAAGAATGAAATTTACGATCTAATAATAGATACCACTCTGACTAAACCTAAATACGATTTAGGAAACTTTATTTCTGAAAACACTAAAGTAATTAAAGAAATAGCTTTGTCTAGTTTTTTGAAAATTAAAAAAACTACAGAACCTATTAAAGCCAAAAGCTTTTGGCAAACTGCTATTTTTATGTGGATTTGTATTGTTATTGGTGGTATATTGGTAGTGTATTTTGCTTTAGGGTTGTTAAAAGATGTGAATAGCCAGGAGAAAAAATAAATTTTAATTTTACTGTTTTACTAGAAAAGAATTATTAAAAATGAATAACGAATTATTTGAAAAAGTTATTGATAATTACGAAAGTTTAAAATACGGACTTTTGGAGGCTCAAACTTTTAATGAAGCTCATTATGGATTTCCAGAGGTATATTATAAAATAATGGAAACTGATGAGCAAAGAGTAAATGCTTTTAAAAAAGCTTTTGAATTAAATAATAATTTTGAAGATGCTGTGGTTTGTGAAATAGGAGTAGGGACTATGCCTTTAACTAAATTATACATGCCTCATGTAAAAAAAGCATACTTAATAGAAAATAACCCTGATTTAATTCCATTTATAAAAGAAGAAGTTGCCAAACATCCATGGGCAGCTAAAGTAGAAGTTATTTTTGCAGATGCTTTAACTGTTGAACTACCTGAAAAAGTAGATCATGTTATTGGTGAATTGATGAGTATATACTGTGCTAATGAATTTCAAGTACAAATATTTCAGCACATGCGAAATTACTTAAAACCTGAAGGAAAGTTGTTTCCTAACAGAATTGTAAATTTTGCTCGTTTATGTGAAGCAGAGATTGATGAAGATATCCATCATTATCCTATAATGTTTACCAGGCACCAACCAATGTTTTTATCACAACAGTTTTTGGTAAATGAAATTGAATTGTTAAAAGAAAAGAAACAAGGTGTAAAGCTTAGCTTTTCTGTTCCTGTTTTATTTACAGGAAAAGTGAATGCCTTGTATTTAGAATCGTATGTGGAAGTTGGTGAAGGAGCTAATTTTACAGGTACTGATAGTTTAATGCCTCCAACCGTATTAAAAACAACTAACACACTAGATGTTAAAGCTGGCGATTTAATCCATATTGATTTTAGTTTTGATTATGGTTCTTCACTTGATAAAATAAGCTGTTTTTTATCGTAATCACACACATGTATACAAAACAAAAAAAGAGCCTCTAAATATATTTCACAGGCTCTTTTTTTTATAAAATAAGTTAAAACAACTGCTTTTAAAAATAAAATATTCTTTTATAAAAAATTAAAAACCCTGAAAATCAAAAGATTTACAGGGTTTTGAGGTGTCGAGCGGATTCGAACCGCTGTAGATGGTGTTGCAGACCACTGCCTAGCCACTCGGCCACGACACCTAATTAATTAGGACTGCAAATTTACATTTTTTATTGTTTAATCCAAATGTTTTTTAACTTTTACGAACATCTTTTAAAACAATAACAACTTCTTCAACATTTCCGCCTATTGGAGGGTTAATTTTAGCAACACTTACCTCAGCTTCATCTACCATTGGTATTTCATGAAAAACTCTATCTAATATACGTTTTGCTACATGTTCTAATAGCTTCGATCGTATTGCCATTTCTTCTTTTACAATATTGTTTAAGTGCACATAATCAACAGTATCGGCAAGCTCATCAGTTTGTGCTGATTTTTGTAAATCAGCCTTTACTTCTATATTAACTTTATATTCCGAGCCAATTTTAGCTTCTTCATCTAAACATCCGTGGTTTGTATACAAACGAATGTTGTTTACACGTATTATTCCCATAAGAACAAAGGTATATTAAAAATAGCTGTATTTTTATCAAAAACATTGAATTTATTAAAGAATTTTGAATAGAAAAAAGTTTTTAAAATTAGCGGGGTTATCATCGGTATCAATGGCAATGAAGCCAATAACAGATTTAGAAAAAATAATGGATGTGCTACCAAACACACCTAAAATGCCAGTGCTTTTTCTTGGTCATGGTACACCTATGAATGCTATTGAAGACAATGAATATACCTTAGGTTTTAAAAAAGTTGCAAAAACATTATAAGCCTACTACTATAATTTGCGTTTCTGCTCACTGGTTAACTAAAGGAACAAAAATTACTGCTATGGAAAACCCAAAAACAATTCATGATTTTGGTGGTTTCCCACAAGGTTTATATGATGTAAAATACCCTTCAAAAGGTAATTCCTCTTTAGCTAAAGAAACACAAAAAATACTTTTACCGAACACTAATCTAGAGTTAGATTATGATTGGGGATTAGATCATGGTGCTTGGTCGGTATTAAAACACTTATATCCAAAAGCAGATATTCCTGTACTACAATTAAGTATTGATTATTACAAACCTGCTCTGTATCATTTTGAATTAGCTAAAAAACTAACTAAACTTCGTTCTAAAGGAGTTTTAATTATTGGTAGTGGTAATATTGTGCATAACTTAAAACGATTGGATAGTAACACCTCTAAACATGATTGGGGAAATATGGCTAGAGAAAAATTAAACAACTTAATTTTAAATGAAGATTTCAATCCTTTACTAGATTATCAAAAATTAGGAAAAGAGGTTCAGCTAGCAATTCCAACCCCTGATCATTATTATCCATTAATTTATACATTGGGTTTAAAAGAAAAAGGAGAAAATATTGAGTTATTTAACGACTCTTTACAAACTCCTAAAATAAGTATGACCTCTTTAAAAATAAGTTAAAAAAAACCTTTCTAATTAAAGAAAGGTTTTTTTACTATTATTTTATTTCAAATGTTTGTTTGGAACTATTCATTACAGCTTTATATTTTCCTTTCGGTAAATAATAAACACCATTTTTTGCTTTTTTAAGAACCGCGTCTTCTTGCTTTTTTAAATAAGCCTTCTTTCCTTTCTTAGAAAAAGAAACATCGAATGGAACTTCGTTAAATCCTTTTTCAGCATCTACTTCGATTCTATTAACCAAAGTATCTTCATTAAATATATTTATAGTAACTTTTTTAGTTGCATTTACATAAAAAGGAATTTTTAATTTAGGGGTATTTGGTTTTAACCATTTACTCCATGAGTTCCCCCAATAAGAACTTTTTCTAATATTTCTTATTTTAAATAAAGCATCTTCATTTTCAGCTTTTAACTTTTGTAGTGAAGTAATGTTTGCTTTGTATATACTTCTTCCATGAGTACCTACCACTAATTCTTTTGCTTTAGGCTGAATTACTAAATCATGAACAGCAACACTTGGAATATTTGTAAACGAATGCCATTGTGTTCCTTTATTTAAAGTAACATACAATCCATTATCGGTTCCAACATATAGTATATTTTCTTTTTCTGGGTCTTCTTTAATAACATTTACAGGAGAGGTTGGAATATTTCCAGCGATACTCGTCCATGTTTTACCATAATCATCCGATTGATAAATGTAGGTAGTAAAATCATCAAAACGATACCCATTTAAAGTGACATATACACGTTCTTTTTTATGCTTTGAAGCAATTACTCTACTTACCCATAAATTTTGAGGTAACGTATTCGAAATTTTCTCCCAAGTACCTCCGCCATTTCTTGTAATATGAATATAACCATCATCAGAACCAACATAAATAAGCCCAAACTGAAACGGACTTTCAGAAATACTTGTTAAAGTTCCATAGGCTACATTACCTTTTTTACCACCTTGGGTTAAATCACCTGAAATTGTTTCCCAATTATTTCCTTTGTTTAAAGAACGATGTAATTTATTACCTCCTAAATATAAAATATCTTGGTTATGTTTTGACAACTGAATTGGAGTTTGCCAATTAAATCTATAAGGATTTTCCCCCAACGTATGCTTTGGTTGTATATACGTTTGCTTTCCTGACTCTCTATTTATTCGATAGTAATTACCAAATTGATATCCTGTATAAACAATATTTGGGTTTCTATCATCAACGGCTACTTGCATTCCATCACCTCCCATTAAACTTTCATATGGGTTTTTACCTGTTTGTTTCCACCTTTTATTAACCTTAGCGTTATTATTTGCTACCCAAACTCCATTATCTTGCAAACCTCCATATATTTTATAATTTTTTTGATTATCTGCATATACAGAATAGAATTGACCTACAGGTGGTGTATTAAGTTTTATCCAACTTTCCCCATCATCATATGAAATATTTAAACCACCATCATTTCCCTCAATTAAATGACCTTGCTTTTTAGAGTTCACCCATAACGCTTGATGATCTGCATGGACATTTTCTTTACTAATAGACTTAAATGTTTTTCCTCCATCCTTAGACTTTAAAATAGGAACTCCTAAAACATATATAGCATTCTTATCATTAGGATCTACTCTAACTTCACCAAAATAATACCCGTACGAATAATATAAATCATCTAAATACCCTTCATGTGTTTTGTTCCATGACTTTCCTCCATTCTCAGTTTTAAAAACCTGAGCTCCAATTACTGGTGTATCAAATAATAGAGAGTTCGCATTTTCTAAATATTTAGCTAAATCAATTGGTTTTACGGATCCAGACCTTACCATTTGTTTAACATTTTCAGCTCTATATTTTTCTTGAAAGCCATTCATTTTTAAATATGAATTCAACTTTTTATCTTTTAATTTTAAAAACTCTGCATTTGACATAGTTTTAAAATCGTCTTTTGTTAAAGCATTTGACTTTCCTTTTTTCTTCTTTCCTTTTTCTCTTCTAAATTGGTTGTCATGAAAAGCATACACCGTGTTTTCATCAAAAACAGCTAAACCAATTCTCCCAACTCCATTTCCTTCAGGAAAACCATTGTTTTTAGAAATTTTAACCCAAGTACTCCCTGCGTCCGTACTTTTATATATGGCAGAATTTTTTCCATCACCATCAAAGTTCCAAGCCTTACGTTCTCTCTCCCATGAAGCAGCATATAAAACATTAAAATTATCTGGGCTCTGTTGAACATCAATAACACCCGTATTTTCGTTAACAAACAATGTTTTATTCCATGTTTTTCCTCCATCTGTGGTTTTAAATATTCCACGTTCGTTATTAGATGAATATAAATGACCAATTACACCAATAATAACTTCGTCTGAATTATTAGGGTTAATTAATATTCTACCAATATGATGACTATCATGTAAACCAACGTTAGTCCATGTTTTTCCTTTATCTGTAGATTTTAAAATACCTATACCAGCATATGATGAACGAGATGAATTGTTTTCACCAGTTCCCACCCAAATAGTACCTTTTTTCCAATCTACAGCAATATCTCCCACATTTTGAGTTGGAGAGTTATCTAAAATAGGAGTAAAAGTAGTTCCGTTATTATTAGTGTACCATACTCCTCCAGAAGCGTAGCCCACGTAAAATTCAGTAGTATTATCAGGATTTACATCAATATCAACAACACGACCACTCATCACAGTAGGGCCAATATTTTCGAAAGGAATGTTTTTTACAATAGAAATTTTACTTAATTCTTCTTTTTTTAAGAGCGCTTGTTGAATAGTTTCCGCAGAAGTTGAGACTTGTTGTTGACCTAAAAGTGTAAGAGAAAACAACGCTAAAATTGTTTTTAAAAGCGTTTTCATTGGTTATAGTTTGGTTTTTCAGGTTATGAAATTACTATAACTAGTATCGAATTCAAAAAAATTAACAGAAATTATGATTCCCTTCAGAGAAATATCGTATTTCTACAATAAAAAAATATTAGATTTGTAAAGTCCACATGTAAGTATGATACATGTATTTTTAATTTTTATAGATATTTTTAAAGGTTAAACCTTACTTTTAAGCATCTATTACAACCACTTTGAATATCTAGTAATAAAGAATTTTAACCTAATCTTTTACTTATTAAAATCTATGAACATTTTTATTCTCTCGGTTAGTGAACATATTTATTCTACTAAGCGAATTTATGATGAAGCTATTAGTCGTGGTCATGATGTTAGTATTATAAATCACACACAGTGTTCTATTAAATTAAGTGGAGGCAAACGACAAATTATTTATGAAGGTGAAGATATTATTGATCAACCTGATGTGATTATTCCTAGAATTGGAGCTTCGGTTACAAGTCATGGAGCTGCTGTGGTAAAAGAATTTGAAATGAATGGAGTTTTTAGCACCGCTCGATCCTTAGGAATTTTAAGAGCTCAAAATAAACTCCGTACTTTACAAATAATGAATCGAAAGAATATTCCAATTCCTGACACTGTTTTTTCTGCAAATACTGAAAATATTAGTGAACAAATTCAATTACTTGGTGGAGCTCCAGTTATCATAAAATTACAAGAAGGAACTCATGGCATGGGGGTTATCTTAGCAGAAACTGAAAAATCAGCAAAATCTATTATCGATACACTCTACAGTATGAACACTAGTTTTTTATTACAAGAGTTTATTAAAGAAAGTAATAGCGAAGATGTTAGAGCTTTTGTAGTTGGCGATAAAGTAACCTCATCTATGAAACGAAAAGGATTAGAAGATGATTTTCGTTCAAATATTCATAGAGGTGGAAGTGGCTCTAAAGTTAATTTAACTTCAAAAGAAAAAGAAATGGCTATAAAAGCTGCTCATTATTTAGGACTTCCAGTAGCAGGAGTAGACTTAATAAGATCAAAAAGAGGGGCTTTATTAATAGAAGTAAATTCAACTCCAGGTTTACAAGGAATAGAAGCTTTCACTAAAGTAAATGTAGCTGAAGAAATTATTAAATATTTAGAGAAAAAATGTTCAACAAAGAATTCAAAAACGAAGAAATACTAATTCGTGGTGAAAAAATAGGTTTAGGAAAATCTAAACTTATAAAAATTCCTGTTGACAGACTGCCAACGGGAACGTATATAGAAATTCCTGTATATATTTTTAATGGTGAAAAAGTTGGACCAACAATTTTATTACAAGGAGGACTCCATGGTGACGAAACCAATAGTATTGAATTAGTTAGAAGAATGCTAATTGATAAAAGGTATAAAATCAATAGAGGTTGCGTAATTGTAGTTCCTTTATTAAATGTTTTTGGCTTTTTAAACCTCTCCCGTGACATGCATGGTAAAGATGTAAATCGAAGTTTTCCTGGGTCTAAAACTGGATCTTTAGCTAGTAGAATGGCTCGTTATTTGATGAAAGAACTTATTAAAAATGTAGATTTTGCCATTGATTTCCATACCGGAGGTGCTCAAAGAAGTAATTTTCCTCAAATTCGTTTTACCCCACAGGATAAAAGAGCTTTAGAATTAGCTAAAATATTTAATGCTCCATTAATGTTTGGCTCTAAATTAATTCCGAAATCCTTCAGAAACGAATGTTATAAAAACAACATTCCAGTAATTGTATATGAAGGAGGTGAATCATTACGCTTATGCGAAGATGCCATTCAAGAAGGAATTAACGGAACATTACGTATTTTAAAAAACTTTAAGATGATCAATGAAAATATTGAGATTTCAAAAACCAACCAAAGTGTATTTATAAGAAAAAGAAAATGGATTAGAGCTAAAGTGGCTGGGTTATTTACTGCCAAAATTGCTAATGGCGCTGTTATAAAAAAAGGACAAACATTAGGACACATTATGGATACTTATGGTGAAACAAATTTTACAGTAAAATCACCAATTAATGGATATATAATTGCTAAAAACAATTTTCCCGTAATTAACATGGGAGACGCATTATTTCACATCGGAGAGCTTTAAAGTGCTGATTTTATTTGTTTTATTCATTTTTTTTTAGTTAATTTATAATCCATTTAACTAAAAATCAATTATTAGCTACTAACTGGTCTCTTGGCGGAAACCTAGTTGGTTTGTTCAATAAAGCTTCTATGGAAATCTATAAAATTCTGTTGTCGATTCCTTAGGAAGTGTTACTGGATAATGTAAAAGTTATTAATGATAATCATTGTGAATACCAAAAATGTTATGGGCAAGTAAAGAAAAAGTAGAATGAAGGGTAAAAAGATGCTATTTAGAGCATCTTTTTTTTTACATTAGTTTGTAACAAAAAACTAAAAATGATTAAAAGTCAACTACGTTTTACAAACTACTTACGAACTACAATAAAAAATACATCATTGGAAGTTTTAATCCCAGACATTACAACATACTTTTCTAGAATAAAACTTACTAAAAATGATTTTTTTGTTAAAAGTGGTATGATATCCACTAACTTTTGTTTTGTTGAAAGTGGTGTTTTACAGCATTCAATACTAGTAAATGAAGAAGAAAAAACCACTTATTTCGCTTTAAAAAATACTTGCACAACTTCATTACAAAGTTTTTTAAAAGAAATTCCTTCTCGAAAAAGCATAAAAGCTCTAACTGAATGTGTGCTATGGATTATTGATGTTAACGATTTTAAAAAACTTTTAATAAACAATAAAGCATTTTATCAATTTTACTTTAACTTATTAGAGAATCAAATTTTTTTAATCGACGATTACCGTATCGATTTACTAACACTTACTCCTGAAAAACGCTATAAAAAACTTTTAATTAACGAACCTAATTTGTTACAAAAAGTTCCTCTTCGATATTTAGCGTCTTTTTTAGGAATTTCAACCAGAAATATGAGTAGAATTCGTAAAAATATAAAATAGTGCCATTTGGCTATAAATTATAAAACTGTTTTTATGTAGTTTTGACCACTACATAACTTCTAAAAAGACTATAACTCATGAAATATGACCCAATAAACAGTGGTTTATTTATTAAAAACAGAAAAAACTTTATGGCACAAATGAAGCCAAATAGTATTGCTGTTTTTAACTCAAACGATATATATCCTGTAAGTGCCGATAGTACTTTACCCTTTGAACAACATAGAGATATTTTTTATTTAAGTGGTGTTGATCAGGAAGAAAGCATACTAGTATTATTTCCTGAATGCCCAAAACCAGAATTTAGAGAAATTTTATTTTTACGTGAAACTAACGAACATATTGCAGTTTGGGAAGGTGAAAAATTAACTAAAGAAAAAGCGTATGCATCTAGTGGTATAAAAACAGTTTTTTGGTTACAAGATCTTGAAAAAATAATGTTTGAATTAATGAGCTACGCTGAAACTATCTACATTAACACAAATGAACATTATAGAGCAAATGTTGAAACTGAAACTAGAGAAGATAGGTTTACAAAATGGTTACGTGAAAAATACCCTGCACATTCCGTAGCTAAAAGCAATACTATTTTACAACGATTACGCTCTGTAAAAGATAATATTGAACTAAACTTAATTCAAACTGCTTGTGATATTACAGAAAAAGGATTTAGACGTGTATTAGGATTTGTAAAACCTGGTGTTTGGGAATATGAAATAGAAGCAGAATACATTCATGAGTTTGTTAGGAACCGCTCAAAAAAGTTTGCGTATACGCCAATTATAGCTTCAGGAAATAATGCCAATGTTCTACATTATATAGAGAACAATCAACAGTGTAAAGCAGGAGATTTAATCTTGATGGATGTAGGTGCTGAATATGCAAATTATTCATCAGATATGACCAGAACTATTCCTGTTTCTGGACGCTTTTCAGATAGGCAAAAAGAAGTATATAACGCTGTGAATAAAGTAAAAAATGAAGCTACAAAAATGTTAGTTCCTGGAACTATTTGGGCTGATTACCATATTGAAGTTGGAAAAATTATGACTTCAGAACTTTTAGAGTTAGGGTTATTAGATAAAGCTGATGTACAAAATGAAGATCCTAATTGGCCTGCATATAAAAAATACTTTATGCATGGAACATCACATCATATGGGATTAGACACTCATGATTATGGATTATTACATGAACCAATGAAAGCAAACATGGTATTTACTGTAGAGCCTGGAATATATTTACCAAAAGAAGGCTTTGGAATTCGTTTAGAAGATGATGTAGTAGTGCAAGAAAATGGAAATCCATTTAATTTGATGAGAAACATTCCTATCGAAGCTGATGAGATTGAAGAATTAATGAATTAAAAAACAACTATAAAATGGGGATAATTGTTTAATAACAATTATCCCCATTTTTTTTGACAAACATTTTAGTACCTTCGACTAAAATTAAAAGTATATGTATCTAAGTATTCAAAGTTTAGTTTCCGAATTTTCTTCATGGATATGGGGAATTCCATTATTAATTTTACTAATAGGTGGAGGACTATACTTATTTGTATACTCTGGATTAATTCCTTTTAGGTATATGGGACACGCCATCGCTATCTTAAGAGGTAAATATGATAAACATGACTCTCCTGGAGATTTATCACATTATGAAGCTTTATCATCTGCTATTGCAGCTACCGTAGGAATGGGAAATATAAGTGGTGTAGCCATTGCTATTGCCATGGGGGGACCTGGGGCTATTTTTTGGATGTGGGTTAGTGCTTTTGTAGGTATGGCAACTAAATTTTTTACTTGTAGTTTAGCTATAATGTATAGAGGTAAAGATGAAGAGGGAAATACCAAGGGTGGCCCTATGTATGTAATTACCGAAGGGCTTGGAAAAAACTGGAAACCTCTTTCTGTATTTTTTGCATTGGCAGGACTTATAGGTACGCTTCCAGCGTTTCAAGCTAATCAACTTACTCAAACATTAGTTGATGTTTTTGAAGTAAATAAAGCCAATGAATTTACAGCCAAATTAATTTTAGGGATTTCAATAGCAATTATAGTTGCTACCGTTATTTTTGGAGGAATTAAACGAATTGGAAGTGTTGCTGGGAAATTAGTACCTATTATGGTAGTGGTATACTTATTAACAGTACTTACAATTTTAGCAATAAAAATAGAAGAGGTTCCTTCTATATTTTCATTAATATTTACAGATGCGTTCACAGGAAAATCTGTTTTAGGTGGTGCTTTAGGTGCTTTAATAATCACAGGCGTTAAGAGAGCTGCTTTTTCAAATGAAGCTGGATTAGGTACAGCTCCTATGATGCATGGAACCGCAAAAACAAACGAACCTATTAGAGAAGGTTTAGTAGCCATGTTGGCCCAGCAATTGACACCTTATTAGTATGTACATTAACAGCTTTAGCCATATTAGCTTCAGGAATTTGGAAAGGTTTTGATGAAGATGGAATCACCATGACCCTTGCTGCTTTTAATGCTGTATTACCTTTTAATTCAGGAAGCATTATTTTAACTGTTTGTGTATTAATTTTTGCTTTTTCAACCTTGTTTACTTACTCTTTTTATGGATATAGCTGTTTAAGTTACCTAACCAACGCTAAGATTGGAAAGTACTATAATTATATTTACATACTAGTTATAATAATAGCTTCTGTTATTAAATTAGAGTTCGTAATTAATTTAATGGATAGTGCTTATGCTTTAATGGCAATACCTACCATAATATCAACATTAATATTAGCTCCTAAAGTTAAAAAAGCTGCAACTATTTACTTTCAAAAATTGAAAACTAATTCCTTTTAGTTCGCTTTAGCTTTTCAATAATTTCAGAAGACATTAAATTAATTCGTTTTTGAGTTTCTTCAATGTTTTTAGTAAGTTCTGTAGAATCATTGACCATATCTAAAGTAGTTCTAGCTGTTTTTATGTACCAATCATTCCATGCAGAAATAATAGCTATCTCGGTATTTAATGAATCTCTTTTTAGAAGAGAGATTTCACTAAGTTTTTGTTCTTCTTTAAGTCTAGAAACAGCCTTACTTTCAATAGTTTTTAAAATAGATTTTGCTGTACGTTTATTAGCATTTAATAAGGTGTAAGCTGAAACCAACGAGGAAACCCCAACATTTTTCATGGTCGTTTTAGATACTTTATCTATTCTATCATTATCTGTATGATAAAATTGATCTGTAAAATGCCAAAACAATACACTAGGTATATTTGCTTTTAAAAAAGGAACATGATCACTTCCTCCTTCAAAAGGATTGGTATTAACAATCCAATTTACTCGTTTACCTTGTTCTTCAAATTTAGCTATTAAAAAATCATTTAAATAATGAGGCTTCATTTGATTAAGTTTCATTTTAGAACCTCCCCATTCGGTGTGTTTATCATTACCTCTTGTCCAAATTGCACTAGGGTCTGGCATCTTCTCAATCAAAAACGTTCCACCTGTTTTTTGAGTATCCTCACCAACCATATCTAAAGAAATTCCCCATTTAATATTTTTAGCTCTAATACTATCTTCTGCAACATACCTATTCGTTGAAACAATTTCATCACCCCATAAAAAAGTTAATGTTCTATTAGGTACAAATCTTTTTTCTTCTATAAATTTCGCCGTAAGCGTTGCCATTTCTAAAGCCACTCCAACTCCAGAAGCGTTATCATTGGCTCCAGGTTCTTGAATGTGAGCACTAAAAACTAAACGTTCTTTAGGAATAATTTTTCCTTTAATATCAGCTATTATTGTTAATTCTTCAGATGAATAAATATTAGTAGCTATGGTTACTTTTAAAAAAACTTTCCCCTTTAATAATTTTGTTTTTAATCTTTCTTTAGCTTTGTAGGACATAGCAATACCCCATGATTTCACATCTTCATTTAACGGAATTGATCTAAATTGAATAGAAGTTGAGTTTTTTTCTGGTTGTAAATATTTAGGATTGCTGTACGAAATTATACCAAGTGCTCCTCCTTTTACAATAGCCTCATCAAAAACTCTGTAAGGGCTGGTTTCTACGAAAATAATTTTTCCTTTTACATCAATAGTTTTGATTGTATTAAAATCTTTTACATAAACAACTTCAGCAAACACCCCTCTTTTGGGAGTACTATAAGAATTCATCGCAATCATATTTCTATTGGTACTATGCTGTAAAAGTGGGGTTTTTTCTCCTTCAATTTCTACTATTGCATTTACTGATTCCCAGGTTGGACTTTTTAAAGGTCTTTTTTCAATTCTATAGGTTAAAATGTCACTTTGAGTAGCCTTATCTTCATTTACAAATCCTGATTTTTCTAATTGTTCTGCAACTCTATAAACGCTTTTATTAAAACCAGTATTGCCAACAACTCTCCAGTATTTTTCAACAAAATAAGTAGTTTCAAATGCTAAATCTCCAGAAAATTCTTTATTTAGAATATCAAAATAATTTGAAGAATTTAAAAGTTGTACTTCTTTTTCTTTCTTACAGCTTATAAGAACGCATAAGAAAAGTGTACTGAAAAGTAAATTTTTAAACATAACTATTTTTTAAAAAGTAAAAATACATTATTAAAATTGATCTTTCTGATTGTTTTCAATAACTATATGCCAATGTTTTTAATGTACTATCTTTGACAAGAAAGTAATTTGTTTGTTTTTTATCAAAACATAAAATGATTAAATGACATGAAAAAAAATATTACCAAAGGGATTATTTTTGGCATACTTCTTTTTTTAATATCAGCCATAATAATTCCATACATAGAAGGAGTAAAAATCACCAATAAAATACTTTTGCAAGGGTTTATAATTTACTTTATATTAGGTAGTGCCCTTTATATTATAGTGTATACATTTTTAAACAAACTCAAAAACAAGTAAAATTTTTAATTCTTACTAGTCAAAACTTCATCTTGAAAAGATATTCCTTCAAAGCCAGTCTTCATAAAATTACGTATATTTTGATGATCAGTACCATTTGGATTTTGCAATACGTCATTAAAGTAATAGTGTCCAAAACACGCTAAGGTTTCTTCTTTTGTAAATCCTTGTTTCATTCCAAAAGCTATTACTTTACAAGACCCTAAATTTTCAGTTTTACTGTTTTGTAAATTTCCATTTGTAAATGCTGACGGATTAAAATCATATAACGTTTCAATGATAGAAATCGTTTCTGAAAACGCAATTTGAGTAGGCGTGTTTTTTAGTATATTTATAAAAGATTGTAAAGTCATTTAAATTGAATAAATTTTGATACAAAAAAACAAAAACTACACATAAGAAACGAACAAATAGAAAATTTACACATACTTTTTAGTCTCGTTAAAAATAAGATTTCTATTTTCTAAAATAAAATCGAACACTTTTAATTACTATATAAAAACTAATAAATATAATAATTATAGCCCACATCCAATACGTACCAAAAGTATTCTCAGCAATAGCTTGTGTATCGGAATTTTGAATTTTACCTCCTCTTTCAAACTGTTTAGTAAATAAATAATTTAACTGGAGGTAACTACTAAAAACTGATTGTAATCCTAAAAAAAGTAAAGTTCCTATTTCTATTTTTTTATTCTTCAAAAATGTTATTACCACAAAAACAACAGCAAACGTTCCTAATACAATAATTCCCCAATAAGACCGAATCCATAAAAACAACGAAATAATAATCATACCAGTTAATAATCGTAAGAATAGTGAAGCACTTCTTGCATTTTTTGATCCCGCTATCAATAGTCCACCAGCTATTGCAGGACCTAATAAACCACCGATAGCCGTAATTGCTTTTCCTAGGCTTAAAGGTAAAAATCTATTAGTTAAAGTAAAATATGCTACACCTCCACCATTTTCATAAATTTCTAAGTACTTAAAACTACCACCAGTGCATATTGCAGTAAGCCCATGCCCCATTTCATGAAACCAAGTTCCTAATAATCTAAAAGGATATTGAATGGCTGTAAAATAAGGTAGCTGTAATAATAAAAAAATAAGAATAGCTGAAGCTAGTATAATATAATTAAATTGTTTGGTCATTTTCAATTGATTTTTAATATTTTAACTTAAAATATTTTATATCGTGTAGTTTCAAGTTCCTTCAAATTAATTCTAAACATTTTCTTTGAAGGGATTCTTTGCAAAGGATCTACTTTATAGCCTCCAAGTAAATATAAATAACCTTCAGATAAAAACATCTCACAAGATTCATATAATAAATTAATTTTAAATTCCTTTAAAGAAGAATTTAAGGTATTAAAAACATAAAAATTTGATTCATTAAAAATATAAATTTGATCTCCATTAACTTCAATAGCTGGTTTACTCATTTTTTTCGGCAGTATTTTCTCAAATCTCCACTTTCCACTTCTTAAATTAAAAGAAGTTATTTTATCTATTTTCTTATTATTGTTTCCTCCTATTAAATAAACTTTTTCTTTTATTCTAACACTTTCCGTTTCTTTAGGGTCTGGCAATTTACCCAACACTCTCCATTTGTTTTGTTTCGTGTCATAAAGTGTTACATCATTAGAAAACTTTTGTTTTCCACTTTTTAAACGTTTTATTGATCCACCAAATAATAAAATTTTATCTCCAATTTTTGAAACCCCTTGATTAATCGATTTATGTTTATTTTTTAATGATTCCTCTTTACGTTTGGTAATAAGATTAAAAACTTCAATATCATTGGTTAAGTATTCTCTTTGTTTATTTCTTGATAATTTTTTTCCTCCTACCAAATACACTTTATCGTTTATTAATACCGCTTTATGATTTGCTTTAGGTTGAATTTTGGTTTTTAGTTTTGACCATCTTTTTGTTTTTATAGTATAGACGTATATCGTGCTACTATACTTTATAAAACTTTTATTAAGAAGAAAGCTTTTCATGGCAGTATTTGTTTCACTAGCTTCTTTTAAAGCAATAGTAGCTGCATCTTTTAAAATTGATTTGTCTCCTCCAAAAACATAAATTTTATCTTCATACAAAACAGATGCGAAACTATGTATTCCCTTTTCTAGCTCAGGTAGCGTTTCAAAGGTTAACTCTCTTTTCTTCTTGAACGAAATTAGAACTTCATAAAGTTTATTATTTTCTTCAATTAAAAAAATAGTGTCATTTATTTTTTGACTTAAAACGATTGTTCTATCTAAATATTTAACATGTGAAAAATAAAACTTTCCTGTTTCTAAATTCGGAACGGTAACATTTCCTATACTATCAGAAATAAATACATTGCCTTTGTATTTAACATGAACATTATTTATGGGTTTCTTTTGGATTGAATCAAAAAGAACCAAAACTCTGTTTTGACTTGACAACAAATAACATTGAAATAGCAGTAAAATAATTAGCAATTTTTTCATAAAAAATAAGCGTCAAAAATTATGCCTAAATATCTAATAAAATATTCTGAAGTAAAAAGTTAAAATCCGTAATTTTGCAACTTCTAAAACAAGAATACAATGTACAGAACGCATACTTGTGGCGAGTTAAGAGCATCGCACATTAATACTGAAGTAACCCTTTCTGGTTGGGTACAAAAATCACGTGATAAAGGATTTATGATTTGGGTAGATTTGCGTGATCGTTACGGAATTACACAGTTAATTTTCGATGAAGAACGTACTTCTAAAGAGTTAATGGAGAAGGCTAAAACTTTAGGTCGTGAGTTTGTTGTACAAGTTACAGGAACAGTAATTGAACGTCAATCTAAGAATTCAAATATAAATACTGGTGATGTTGAAGTATTAGTTACTACATTAGAAGTATTAAATGAAGCTAAATTACCTCCTTTTACTATTGAAGATGAAACAGATGGTGGAGAAGATATTAGAATGAAATATCGTTATTTAGATATTCGTCGTAATCCAGTTAAAGACAGCTTAATTTTCCGTTCAAAAGTATCAATGGAAGTTCGTAAGTATTTATCTGACAAAGGGTTTATAGATGTTGAAACTCCATATTTAATAAAATCTACTCCAGAAGGAGCTCGTGATTTCTTGGTTCCTTCACGTATGAATGCAGGGCAGTTTTATGCATTACCACAATCACCTCAAACCTTTAAGCAATTGCTTATGGTAGGTGGAATGGATAAGTACTTTCAAATAGTAAAATGTTTTAGAGATGAAGATTTACGTGCTGATCGTCAACCTGAGTTTACGCAAATAGACTGTGAAATGGCTTTTGTTGAACAAGAAGATATTTTAGAGATTTTTGAAGGAATGACACGTCATTTGCTAAAAGAAATTAATGGTGTTGAAGTTGATAAATTTCCACGAATGTTGTTTGATGATGCAATGCGATTATATGGAAATGACAAACCAGATATTCGTTTTGGAATGGAGTTTGGTGAACTGAATAAGATTGCTCAACATAAAGATTTTAAAGTATTTAATGACGCTGAATTAGTCGTTGGTATTGCTGTACCTGGTGGAGCGTCTTATACACGTAAAGAAATTGATAAGTTAATTGATTGGGTAAAGCGTCCTCAAGTAGGAGCTTTAGGAATGGTATATGTAAAATGTAACGAAGATGGTTCGTTTAAATCATCAGTAGATAAGTTTTATGACCAAGAAGATTTGGCTAAATGGGCAGAAACTACAGGAGCTAAAGCTGGAGATTTAATATGTATTTTATCTGGTAAAACTACTAAAGTAAGGGCTCAATTAAGTGCCTTACGTATGGAAATGGCTGAACGCTTAGGTTTACGTAAACCAAACGAATTTGCACCGTTATGGGTAATTGATTTTCCTTTATTAGAATTAGATGAAGAAACGGGGCATTATCATGCAATGCATCACCCCTTTACATCTCCAAAGCCAGGTCAGTTAGAAATGTTAGATACAGATCCTGGAGCAGTAAAAGCTAATGCCTACGATTTAGTGTTAAACGGAAATGAAATTGGAGGAGGATCTATTCGTATTCACGACAAGGAAACTCAAGCAATTATGTTTAAGCACTTAGGATTTACTGAGGAAGAAGCTAAAGAACAGTTTGGTTTCTTAATGGATGCTTTTGAATATGGTGCACCACCACACGGAGGTTTAGCTTTTGGTTTAGATCGTTTGGTAGCTATTTTAGGAGGACAAGAAACTATTCGTGATTTTATTGCTTTTCCTAAAAACAATTCTGGTCGTGATGTAATGATTGATGCACCAGCTAGTTTGAATGACCAACAATTAGACGAATTAAGTATTAAACTTAATGTAAAAGAATAAATACATTACATAACTTAAAAATAAAAACCTGTTCTAGATTTAGAACAGGTTTTTTTATTGCGTATTGATATTTGAGTTTTACACTAAATCAAATCCAATATCTTTTCTATAATTCATTTTTTCAAATGAAATTTTATCAATACTTGCATATGATTTATTCAATGCTTCTTCTATAGAATCTCCAAAAGAAGTAACCGCCATTACACGACCGCCGTTAGACACAACCTTTCCGTCTTTTTCAGTTGTTCCTGCATGAAAAACAATAGAATCGTTAACAGTATCAAAACCACTTATTTCTTTTCCTTTTTCATATGCTTCAGGATATCCACCAGAAACCAACATAACTGTAGTAGCTATTTGGCTTGTTACTTCATATGATTTACTCTCTAAAGTTTGATTTGCTACACCTTCAAACAAGTCTACTAAATCAGACTGAATTCTTGGTAATACCACTTCAGTTTCAGGATCTCCCATACGAACATTATATTCAATCACTTGCGGGTTTCCATCTACATTCATTAATCCGATAAAGATAAATCCTCTATAATCTATTCCATCTTTCTGCAGTCCATTTACCGTAGGCTTAACCACACGTTCTTCTACTTTTTGTAAGAACGCTTCATCTGCAAAAGGAACTGGAGAAATTGCTCCCATTCCTCCTGTATTTAATCCAGTGTCTCCTTCTCCAATACGTTTATAATCTTTTGCTGAAGGTAATACCTTGTAACTTTTACCATCAGTTAAAACAAAAACTGAAAGTTCTATACCATCTAAAAACTCTTCTATTACTACCGTTGATGATGCCTCTCCAAACTTTTGATTAGATAGCATTTCCTCTAATTCAACTTTAGCTTCTTCTAACTCATTAAGAATTAAAACACCTTTACCAGCAGCCAGTCCATCAGCTTTTAATACAAATGGAGGAGTCAATGTCTCTAAAAAGGAAAAACCTTCTTTTAAAGTATCTTTAGTAAATGATTGATACCTTGCAGTAGGAATATTATGCTTTTCCATAAATTGTTTAGAAAAATCTTTACTTCCCTCTAACAAGGCGCCATCTTTTTTAGGTTCCGATAACAGGTATTTCTTTCAACTCATTATCTTCCAAGAAAAAATCATGAACTCCTTCAACCAAAGGTGCTTCAGGCCCAACAACAACCATACTTATTTCGTGTTGTAAAACAGCTTCTTTTACCTTTGAAAAATTTGTAGGGTTTATGGGTAAATTTGTTGCTACTGAAGCTGTCCCAGCATTTCCTGGAGCTACATATAAGTTAGTTATCTTATTACTTTCTGAAATTTTTTTAGCAAAGGCATGCTCTCTACCTCCTGAACCTAATATTAAAATATTCATTGTTGTGTGTTGTTATTTTATAATGCAAATATACTGTGTGTAAATGGGTTGTTTTTAAGTTATTCCCCATTTTTTAAAATATTTTATCGCAGATGATAAATGGTAAAATAGTAATTTAATTTTTTTTGAAGATCCTTGTTTAAGAATATGATATACTTCTACCTCTGGAAAATACAGTTTCTTTTTACCAATAAAATCAATTTTTTTACAGATATCAATATCTTCCATATATAGAAAATAGCGCTCATCAAACCCTTTTATTTGCACAAAATCTTTTGTTTTATATAATTGAAAACAACCGGTTATATATTCAGGGTAAAATGGTATAGAAAGATCTCTATTTCTGTATTGCCCTTTCTTTATACGATTAAAAAATAGGGGTTTTAACAACCCAAATCGTCTTACAAATAGCTCAATAATAGTAGGGTATCTTCTACATGAAAATTGATGCTCTCCATCTGGGAACAATACTTTAGGTGCAATCATTGAAACATTAGTCTCAATATTTAATTGAGTTATTAAATTAGGGATTACTTCCTTTTTAAAAACTACATCTGGATTTAATATTAAATGATATTGAGAATAATTTGTAATGATATCAATTATTTGATTATGTCCTTTACCGAAACCTATATTTTTTTTGTTTTCAATATATATTATCTCATCATTTTTGAATTCATTTTTAAACTGAGAATTCTTTGTATTATCTATTAAATATAATCTTTTTGATATAGGAGATGATAAAAAACTATTAATGGTTTTTTTCAACTCATTAATATCTTCTTTATACAAAACAATTGAAGCTGATATGATTACTTTTTTTTTCAAATTTCTAATATGCTTTATCTTCTCCTTTAAAAACGTTAAAAACTGTTTGAAATATTATCTTCACATCTAACATAAATGACCAATTTTCAATGTAAAAAATATCAAATCTTACCCTATTTTCAATATCAATTCTATTAGTAATTTCACCTCTATACCCACTTACTTGTGCCAATCCAGTAATACCAGGCTTAACAGATTTTCTTTTCATATAATTTCTAACCTCTTTAGTAAATTTAAAAGACTGTTCATTCATGTGCGGTCTTGGACCTACAACACTCATTGAGCCAATTAAAACATTAAAAAACTGAGGAAATTCATCTAAACTTGTTTTTCTTAAAAATGCTCCAACCATTGTAACTCTAGTATCATTTTTACTAGTATGTATTTTATCAGCCATACTATTTATACGCATTGATCTAAACTTATAACAAACAAATTCACCCCCATATAATCCTTCTCTTTTTTGTTTAAATATAGCAGGCCCTTTTGATTCTATTTTAATTAAAATAAAAAGTATAGGATACAACCAAGACATTACAAGTATGCAGATTAACAATGAAAAAACTATATCAAAACTTCTTTTTATTATTCTATTTCCAGTAAGTTCAAAAGGCATTTTTTTTACCTTTAAAACTACTGTAGAATCTCCATAATATTCAGAAGTAGTATTTTTATTATACAGTTCGTTTGCATTTGGAATTAATTTTACAACTCTATTTTTTTTTGAAGCAAACTTTGTTATTTTTCTTATCTGTTTATCAGTTAGTTCAGTTAATGAACAATATATTTCATCAATTTGGTTTTTTATAACATATTTCAAACTACTCTCTATAGTTCCTATATACTCATTAACTACCCCTTGCGGCTCGTCAGAAAAAAAACCACAATATTCATATCCTAACTCTCTGTCTTTTTTAAATAAATTAATTAGTTTTTTAGCTGAGCTATCATATCCTAACACAATTACTTTTCTATAGTTTTTACCATAAGTTCTATATTTCTTTAACAAAAAAATACCAAAAAACTTAAATATAGTTATAGATAAAAATATAGTAAATAAAACATTTGCTTGATTGTTTACTATTTCTCCTTCTCTAAAAATTGAAAAATAAGAGAAATATCCTAAGGTAAATATACATAACTGAATTGTTAGAAGACTTAAAACTTTAAACAATGAAGTAAAGCGATACACCTTATAAAATCCATTAAACAATGTAGACACAACCCAAAAAAATGAAGCATAACCTAAAAAATGAAATTGTAAATATTCTCCATCATTAATTAGAAATACTACTAAATTAATGATTAGTATATCTGTTAGTAGAAATAGAGAATCTATATATTTTGAATATCTTTTTGCCATTAGTTACTTCATAGATTTATATATTTCTTCTAATAAACTTATATTATTTTTAATGTTAAATTTTTTTTCAAAATGCTTCCTTGAATTCAGTCCCATTCTTTCTATTTCTTTTTCATTATTAATTAATGTAAATACTTTATCAACTATTTCATTCTTCTCCTTTTTCACTTTAAAACCATTAAAATTATTTTCAATTAAATCTTTATTACCATCAACATTAGTAACTACACAAGGCTTTCCTAAGGCTAATGCTTCTATAACAGCATATGGTAACCCTTCATATCTAGAAGTTGAAATATATAAGTCTGCCTTTCTTAAAATACTTAGCGCTTTTTCTCTCTCTAGCCATTCAACTAAAGTAATATTACTTTCTAAATTTTTCTTTTTTATTAATTCTTTAATTTTAACCAAAGAAGGTGAATAAAAACCAACTCCCAAAACAACTAAATGGATATCTTTTTGCTGTTGCTTAATTTCAAAAATTGCATTAATCAATAACTCTGTATTTTTTTGATAAGAGGGCCTTCCAATGGTACAAATATACTTTTTAGGCAAACAATTTTCTGTTTCATTAACTGCTAAGTCAGAAACGTCTTCTATTGAATTATTCCATAATAAAACATTTATTTCTTTAAATTTTAAATCATCTAGGGTTCTATTCCGCTCTGATAAAGAACAACATAAGGTCTTGGAAGGAAAAAATTTAAATGCTTTTTCAATTTGCTTGTATGTATATATTTTAAATTTAGAATTTGTACTTAAATAGGAATATGCATGAGGAGTATATAATGTTGGTATTTTTAAATATGCTCCAACCAATCGCCCTAAAATACCAGCTTTAGCACTATGGCAATGAATAATATCTGGTTTTATTTTTCTTATTTTTTTAATTATATCTATTAAGCATTTAATGTCGCTTAATAATTTTATCTCTCTATTTAAATTAATATGAAACGTTTGAATATTTTCTTCTGAACTGTTTTTAAAAGTCGTTATTTTATCTTCTTTGTTACACAGCAGTACATTACAAAACTCTTCTGCTTTTAAGTGTTTAGTAAGTAATTGAATATAAACTCCAACCCCTCCAATAGGTTTTGCTATATGAAGAATTTTAATCATTTACAGTATTAAAGGTTTTATTCATTAAAAAACTTAAAGAAAAAAGAAAAAATAAAGACATTCCTTTACCTCGGGCTAATATAGACTCAGTTATCATTGTTATTAAAAAAAATAAAATAAATAAAAAGGTAAAATTTGTAACTCCTTTTAAAAACACACACAACATATAAATGAAATAGATAAATCCGAAAATACCTAAACCCACCATAAAATGCAAATACTGATTATGTGGATTTATAGTCTCGAAATAAATATAACCGTCTTTTCTAATTTTTTTGCTAATTTTATTTGCTACATTTTGAATTCCTATTCCAAAAATATAGTGATCTTTAATTTCTTCAAGAGTATATTTTGTTACTAAAAATCTCTGATACATATTACTCCAAGAATTATCAACTATATCTTTTTTATTATTTGTTTTTAAAGATTTATATACCTTTTGTATACCGTTTATCCCCTTCTGAAAACGAGGGGTTTTAGCTCCAAAAAATAATGAACTAAATAATATTATAAAAAACAAAGGCATCTTAAAATACATTGGTAAAGTTAATTTTTGAAAAACAGAAACTAAAAGAACAACCATAATAGCCATAAAAGAAATTCTTGCTCCAATGTAAAGTAATAATAAAGAAAATAGTATTACAATTAAGACATCGATATAAACATTTATATAGTTATTTTTATTAAGGTTTAATATTAAAATAAACGATATACAAACTCCTAAAAACATTCCATAATACACATGAGTTATCTCTAAATATTTAGAAAAAAAAGTGTTAATACTCATTGAAAAAGTATTAAAGTATAAATTCATAAACAACAATAAAAAACTTGCTATTAATATTGAAGTTATTAGAACCTTCATACATTTTAAAATTGAAAATTGAAACTCATTTTTTTTAATATTTATAAATAGTAAAGGAATTAACAAATAGTATATATATACATCAATACTTTTTAATCTTGGAGTAAAAATAAGTGTACTAAGAAAAATAAAACCAAATAAAACTAATACTAATATCTCTGGATAATAATGTTTATACTTTTCCTTTTCTCTTTTTTCTTTCTTTATAAAAAACAAAAAAAAGACTAAAAGAATTATCAATATAATCTTATGCATACTTCCATAAAACACTGAAGAATATATCAATAAATAAAAATAAGTTGTAAAGAAGTAATTTTTAGTGATTATTTTTTTATTCAATCTATAAAACTGATAAACACTTATTCCTATGACGAAAAAAAATGCCAATTTATAACTCTGTTGAAAACAAATAGAAACTGAAATAAAAAGCATTAAAGAAAATACATCTAAAATGTATTTTCTTGAATAAATATTATTTAATAAACTATGCATTTCTGTATATGTCATTTAATCGTTTAACATATGTATCAATATGGTAGCTTTCACTAAATGTGTTAAACCCATTTACCGACAAAACATCTCTTAACTTCTTATCATTAATCAACAGAGCTATTTTATTTGCTAAATCAATATGATTTTCTGGTTCAAATAACAATCCATTGTTAGCATGTTTTATTAATTCAGCCGGTCCTTCAATATTACTAGCAATTACAGCTAATTTTGCTCTAAATGCTTCTAAAATTACAATACCAAACCCTTCCCATATAGATGGAAGAATAAAAATATCTGCACTTTTATAATATTTTTCAGTATCCTTTTGTTTTCCTTCAAAAGTAACTTGTTCATTTAAACCTAAGTATTTTACTTGCTCTTGTAATTCAGCTTTTAATTTTCCGTCTCCAACAATTTTCAATTCAATTTCGTTATTATTAATATGTGATATAGCCTTTAATAATGTTGATATTGACTTTTGCTTTTCTAACCGTCCAATAAATAACAAATGTGTTTTATCTTCTTTTCCTTTTCTTTTTTCTATTTTTTGAAATGGAATGGCATTATACAATAAGTAAGACTTATCCGCTGGTAACTTCAATACATCAACCACATGATTATTTACTGCTTTAGATATAGCTATTACACTGGCATCTATATTTTTGTTTTTAAATAAGTAAGAATACATCTTAAAAAAGAAAATATCTAGTATGTTTTTTTTAAAATAAATATTGTGCATTGTACAAAAAACCTTAGCTTTTACTTTTCTTGCACTCCACATTCCTAACATATCTGCATGTCCTAAATGAGTATGAATAATATCAGGATTAACAGTTTTAAAATACGTTTTTAATTTACTAATTATCCTAAAAGATAATACTATATTTATTACTTGTACTCTATCGTCTATTAAATGAATTAAGTCATCTATCGGTTTTAAATAAATTAAACAAACTTGATGCTCTTCTATTTGTTTATTAATAACATTTAATAGAAGTTTTTCGGCGCCTCCTATTCCAAAGGATGTAATTACATGTACAATTTTCATACTCTTTCTTCTTTATTTTCAGTGTATACTAATTGAATAAAAGCTAGAAGAATCCAAAAAGGTGCATGATAAAAATCAGAAACGATTAGCAAATGTAAAAATGAAGTAATTATACTAAATAATAAAAAGCTTCTCACTTTTTCGGAAAGACTTAATACCTTTTTCACAATAGATTCTTGAAAACCTATGAAGAAAATAAAGGCCACTAATCCAATATCTGACAAAAAAGTTAAATACATACTTAAATATCCTTCGGCATCTTCATCAACACCATACCCTGGACCGTTTCCTAAAATTGGATGCTTAGTAAAATTTATAATTGCTCTATACCATTGTTTTAATCTTTGACCGCTTGAAGAATAAGACATATGAGATTCACTAAATAAAATTTTATTTAAAAAATCATTTAGCGATGTTTTTAATCTTCCTGTATCAAAAACTAAAACAACTATAAACGATAAAACAATTATAAATGTAACGTACAAAATTAATTTTAATTGTTTTTTTGTTATGGTCAGTTTTTTTAATCTATTAAAAATAAAAACTAAAATTCCAGCTATTAAAAAAAGTGCTATTCCAGCGTTTGAAAACATCATAAAATGGCATATAATAAATATGGAGAGCAACCATTTATACATGTATAATTTTTCTTTGTGGTATAAATAATACATGGCGATTCCAAAATAAATATTATAAAATAAAGCCATGCTTCCTGGTTCTTCAGCTACCCCTCCAACTCTGTAAAGTCCTGCTCTAATATAATAATCCATATTACTTATCATTCCATCGGCAGTTGAAAAAACTTGTCTAAAACTAATTCCAAAAAAATTTTTTCCTATAAAATCAATCATTATAATGCCAGAGCAAATTAAAAAAGATAAATAAATAGGCTTCGCAATTTTAATCGAGCTAATTTTATAAAACTGTATAATCGATTTAATTAAGAAAAAGTAGAGTAAAATGGCATACGTATATGCCAATGAATGATTAAAGCTTCTTTTCTCTCTAAAGCCCAATAAAAAGCTTACCCATACCAGAATTAAAAAAACAATTAGGTACAAATCTTCTTTTTTTACTCCTTTAACTTTAATGCTTTTTACTTTCAGAAAAGAAACTAGTGTTATTAATAGTAATGCTATATTTACTACAACAGGAAGTCTTAACCAAGGAGATATAGCAAAAAAACTAGTAAAAGGAGCTAGTAAAAGAAATATATAAAATAACCTTTTTACCATTTTAAATAAAATATTTTAGTCTTAAAAGCTTGAAAAACTAAAATTCCAAACAACAAATAATCAGAAAAAACCCTTAACCATACAATAGTATCAAAACTTAATTTTTGACTTAAAACTAACCCCATTACTATTATAAAATACAGGATAGCAACAACAGTCAAAGAAAAATTATATCGTTTATCATTTCCAAAAGCAACAAAACCACATTGTCCTAAAATAAATGTTGCTGGAACTGTTAATAGTAATAATGATAATTTTTTTAATGTACCTGAGTATTTTAATATGTTTTCTCCTCCAAATAGTAATAACAAATTATCTCCAAGAAAAAATAAAATACAATAAAGAGTAAAACCAAGTACTAAACTTAAAATAAAATATTTCTTTAATTCTGTTTTACTTTGTGTTTTTGTAATTACTGGTAATACTACAGCTTGCAAAATTTCAAAAGGTAGAATACAAATAAAAACTATTTTAAGACAAACGTCAAAACCAGTAACTTTTTCAAGAGTAAGATAATACCCTATAATAAAAATAGTTAAAGCATTAAATATAAGCATGGAGATATTTCCTAATAAATAGTACTTTGCTGTTTTTGTTACTTCTAGAATAAATCTCTTTTCAGGAATCTTAAAAATAAAATCTATGTCTTTTTTTAGCGCTATAAAACCAAGAGTGCCCATTAAAATTTGTGATATTGCAAATAAGAGAGTGTATACTAAAACATCTTCTGAACGATTAATTAAAAAGAATGTTATGCTTATTAATAATAACTTTGCTATTAGAACAGATTTAGATAAGAGTTTCATTTTTTCTGTACCTTGAAAATACCATATAGGGAATAGTAAGTCACCTAAAGTTGCAATTAATAACACATACAGTATCTTATAATTAGCGTTAAATGAGTTAAAATAAAATAATATTCCTAATAAAATCAAACTAATTAAAAAAGCAAGTCCTTTAATTATATAAATTGTTGAAATAGCCTTATTGAGCATACCCCTATCATTTTTATAATGAACCACATACCTAGCTCCGTATAGGTTAAAACCAAAATTTATAAAAACAATGAAATATTGTAATATAGCCTCAGACCAAGTTAACAATCCAAATGTCTTTTCTCCTAAAACCCTTACTAAATAAGCTACTAAAAAAAATTTAGTGCTAATATTTATAAATCTTATGAGAGATAAGTGAAAAAAGTTACTTGTTAATGATTTATGTTTTTGTGTTAAGAAAAAAATTGACACCTATTTTTTTTGTATTAGCTTTTTATATAATGGTTTTAAAAACTGTAATTTATCAGCTACCAAATGAATTGATTGCCAATAAACTGTTTTAAAAAGTTTCTTTTGGCATTCATTTATAAGAATTTCACCTTTTCTTTTTTCTGGTTTTAATAATACTAAAGCCAAACCTCCCCACATTTGTCTGTACAATTTATTAGGGTTAAAAACCCCGCTAATAAAATCTACCTCAACATAATGTACATAAGGAGAAGAGTTATAAGGAGCTTTCTTAATTGCTCTTCTGCAAATAGGATTAAAGCTATCGTGAAAAACAATGTAAATACTTTTCTTGGGTTTATATTTTAAAAAATGTGTAATATCATTTTTAACCCCATCAAAAGTATGTTCTCCATCTATTAAAACAAATTCTAGCTCTTCACCTTTTTCATCTATCTTTCTTAAAATCTCTGGAATCAGTTCTAAAGATTTTCCTATGTGAATTTCTGTGTTTTCAAATTTCCCTTCCAAGTTATCTTTAACAGAAGGATTAATATCTATTGAGTAAACCTTTTCACAATACTTACTTAATATTTCTAGACTACCTCCCTTAAAACAACCAATCTCAATAGCAACTTTAGGTTTAATTTTCTCTAATAGTTTTATAAAGGCATATCTTTCATTACGACTCATGTGCCATTCTAAATGGAACTCATCTTCATAAAAATTGGGATAATGAATAGTTTTTTTTTCAAACATTTTGTTGTTTTTTATTTTTACACCTCTTATACCACGTATACATTTTTTCAATACCTTCTTCTAAATTTATGGTATGCTTCCAACCTAACTCATGCAACTTTTTAACATCGGTAAACTTTCTCATAGTTCCATCAGGTTTACTAGTATTAAACACCACCCCTCCATTAAAACCAATTATGTTATTTATTAAAGATGCTAGTTCTTTAATAGAAACCTCTTTTCCTGTTCCTATATTAATATGTGTATTTCTGATTTCTCTTGAATCTAATGGAATCAAGTCTTTAAAATTTACTGTTTCCATTATATGCACACAAGCATCTGCTAAATCTTCACTCCATAAAAACTCACGTTTAGGCTCACCAGAACCCCAAATCTCAACATGTTGTTTTGTAATTCCGTATTTTGATAAATAAACGAGCGCCTCTTCGAAATTTGCTACTCCAATATTTTTAATAATTTCATCTTGCTTGTTGTCCTCTAGTAGTTTTGCTAGATGAATTTTCCTGATTAAAGCAGGTAAGACATGTGACTTTTCAAGATCAAAATTATCATTAGGCCCATACAAATTAGTTGGCATTACCGAAATGAAATTAGTCCCGTATTGTACATTATAACTTTCACACATTTTAATCCCTGCTATTTTTGCTATAGCATAAGGCTCATTCGTATACTCAAGACTTCCAGTTAAAAGAGAATTTTCTTTAATAGGTTGTTTCGTGTTTTTAGGATAAATACAAGTACTACCTAAAAACAATAACTTTTTTACATCATTTATATAACTTTGATGAATTACATTATTTTGAATCATCAAATTCTCATATATAAATTCAGCTCGATATGTATTATTAGCTATAATTCCACCAACTTTTGCCGCAGCCAAAAAAACAAATTCTGGCTTTTCTCTTTTAAAAAAATCAGCTGTAGCTTGTTGGTTTGTTAAATCTAAGTCTTCTTTACTTTTCGTAACAATATTTTCATAACCTTTTTGTAAAAGTCTTTTTACAAAAGCACTACCTACCATGCCTTTATGCCCTGCTACAAATATTTTAGATGACTTATTCATTACTTAAATTTCTACTTATTGGTCAAACTTGTATAGGCTACTTTAATATCATTTTCCATCATTTCTTCTATCATCATTTTTACTGAATACTCAGGAACCCAACCTAACTTTTCTTTTGCCTTTGATGCATCACCAACTAACAAATCTACCTCTGTTGGCCTATAATAATGTGGGTCAATGCATACAACTTCTTTGCCTTTTTGTAACTGATATTTCGGATTGCTACAAGATTTTACATATCCTTTTTCTTCTTTTTCTTTTCCTTTAAATACTATCTCTACTCCAATTTCAGAAAAAGCTATTTTAACTAAATCTCTAACCGATGTAGTTTTTCCAGTAGCAATAATCCAGTCTTCAGGTTTTTCAGCCTGCAATATCATCCACATCATTCGAACATAATCTTTGGCATGGCCCCAATCTCTTCTAGCATTAAGATTTCCTAAATACACTTTTTCTTGAAGTCCAAATGCTATTTTAGAAACCGCTCTCGTTATTTTTCTAGTAACAAAGGTTTCTCCTCTAATAGGTGATTCATGATTAAATAAAATACCATTACAAGCGAACAAACCATATGCCTCTCGATAATTTACGGTAATCCAATAAGCATACATTTTAGCAACTCCATAAGGACTTCGAGGATAAAAAGGTGTCTTTTCTGTTTGAGGAACTTCTTGTACCTTACCAAATAGCTCGGAGGTAGATGCTTGATATATTTTTGTTTTCTTTTCTAAATTTAAAATTTTAATCGCTTCTAGTAGTCGTAATGTTCCTAAGCCGTTAGTATTAGCAGTGTATTCAGGTGTTTCAAACGATACATGAACATGACTCATTGCTGCTAAATTATAAATTTCATCAGGTTGAACTTCTTGTATAATCCTAATTAAGTTAGAAGCATCAATCATATCTCCATAATGTAAAAAAAGATTTCTTTTTTCTTCATGGGGATCTTGATATAAATGATCTATTCTATTTGTATTAAAACTAGAAGATCTTCTTTTAATACCATGAACTTCATAGTTTTTCTCTAACAAAAACTCTGTCAAATATGCTCCATCTTGCCCTGTTATACCTGTTATTAAGGCTACTTTTTTCATGCCTATTAAAAATTTGGTAGTTGCATATCTTTCTCAGATAATTTAACCTCGGTATCTAATAAATTCCAATCGATATTAAGTGTTGCATCGTTATAAATAATACCTCCTTCTGATTCTTTGTTATAATAATTATCACATTTATAAGTAAACAGTGTATTATTCTCTAGTACTGAATAACCATGAGCAAAACCTCTAGGTATAAACAACTGTTTTTTATTTTCACCTGATAAAATAACAGAGAAATGTTTACCATAAGTTTCAGAATTTATTCTTAAATCCACAACTACATCCAGTACCTTCCCTGCAACAACTCTTACTAATTTAGCTTGAGCAAATTCTCCTTTTTGAAAATGTAGACCTCTAACAATTCCTTTATTTGAGAATGATTCATTGTCTTGAATAAAATTAACATCAAGACCTGTTTCTTTATTAAATTTTTCTTTATTAAAACTTTCAAAAAAATAACCTCTACCATCTTCAAACAATATAGGTTCAATTAAAAAGCATCCTTTTAAAGGGGTTTTAGTAACATTCATTTAGTATTACTTCTTGTAATTATAATTTTCTAAATATTTATTAAGTTTAATTAATAATAAATATAAAATCATTATTCCTAATGAAAGCAAAGCTAGTTGAACTGATCTGTTTTCTGAAACTCCCTTTATCTCATACCCTATAGGTTGAAAGTTAGATATAATATTAACAACTTCAGATTTTTCAGATTTCTCTTCACTTATCAATTTAAGTTCTTTATTAAGTTTCAAAGTCGTAGTAAACAAATCAAGCTCTTTACTATTTTTTCTTGTACTTCCTAAATCTATATTGGTTCCTTGTTTGGTAGATTTTGCCTCTTCTAATAATACTTTTTTATAAATCTGATGTAAAGAGTCCGTTTGAGCTAAATTTTTTCTCAATAAATTATCTGTCCTTATTAAATTTTCATTAGTAAGTTCTTTTAACTTATTAAAATAATTATTTTCTATTATTGAAGATATTATTACTTTATCTAACTTAGAAAACACATCATTTTTAGTTGACAAAACATTTATTTTATGCGCCTTATAATTAAATTTCGTAAACGTTCTTTTAAAATCATAGAAAGAATAACTTTTCGCTGTTAAGGTGTCTATAGATAATATTAACTCATCATACGTAGTTACAATATCATTTCCATTTTCTATAGGTTCAATTGAAAATTTCTTTAATGATTTAGCTTCTTCTGGATTTAAATTAAATGTTTTAGCTAATAAATTTTCATTTTTTTGCTTTACAAGGTTATTGTAAAATTCAATATTATTATACAATTGCCTTGCACTATCAAAATTCGTTTGAACTAAAAGGTTTGATCCAAATTTATTTTCTTCCTTTAATTCAACTACTAAACCAGTGATAGCGCCAATAAGAGTAGCTATTCCTAACTTAATGTAATTTTTCTTAAAGAAAAGAAGTATTAAAATGAAAAAATGAAAAACACCAGTAAAAATACTTCCAATAAATTTAAAAAAATTAGAAATACCTCTGCCTATTATTACAAACAAGGAGCCTAAATCTACTTCTTCTTCGTTTTTATTATTAGCCATGCTTTAAAAAATTTGTTCTATTATTTTTTCAGTTATTGCATACGTAGGTGTTACTCCACTCATTCCTAATCCTCCTGAAGCTAGTGTAGCACCAGTTTCTAGTGGGTTATCAGAAGCGTAGTATGCATATCGAACTTTTACATTTTCAGAAATATTTCCTCTAATCTTTGAAGCTGATTGAATTGCTTTTTGATAATGAGCTCCTTCCATTTCAAGTCCGATAACATTCCATGTTGAGTCATGGAAAAACTTTAATAAGTCTTTATTCTGTAAAGATGTTCCTAGTACAGAAACCATGGCCCCATCAAAAACCTCAACACCATAACCTTTTAAATTTTCTTTAGACAATTCATTCTCAAAAGGATAATTATCTGCTGTTCCCTCAAAAATATGAGATGATGGTATCATAATATCTCCTTTTCCTCCTTCTAATATCCCAGCCTTTCCCATTATTGAAACAGATTCAACATCTAAATGTATCTCTTCTTCTCTTGTTTTATAAGGTTTTAAAAGTTCGTCCATTGTTTCATATGCTTGCTCTCCAAAAGCATAATCCATAACAATAATCACTGGTTTTTTATTTATAGAATTATTTTTATCAAATGAAATAGTATCAAAATCTATTTTATCTGTATCAATAATCTGAACGTTAATATTTGTTCCTGAAGTATCTTTTATATAAATCAATCCATTTTCAGAAGCATATTGTTTAACCTTTGTTTGTAAGGCTCCACTATTAGAGTCACTTAATAATTCAAAAAGTTCAAAACCAGTATGTTCTTTAGCCTTTTTTGGTAAAGCATTTTTGGCATAAATAGTATTCATTACACTATGCATATTAGCACTTATTATGTGTATTGGCCTACTTATTAAATTATTATCTAATAAAATTTTCTTTATGTTATTAGCCCAAATTTCTCCATAAAAATGATGTCCAATTTCTTCTATTAAAACAGAACTAAATTTAATCGATCTTTTTTGATCTAGCACAACTTCATTAATGGCCAATTTTCCTAACCAATAAATAAGATGTAAAAAACGATTTGGATTGTCATCAGTAGCAAATGAATTACACACATCATATACTTCATCATATGTTCTACCTAAAATATTTCCTAGATGCACGATTATTACATCTTTTTCTTCGTTTGTAAGTGTTTTATTGAACAAAACCACTTCTTCAAGATGCAACCACTCTCTAATAAATTTTTCTCCAGAGCTATCTATTGTTACTCTATCTTTTATTTTATGTGATTCAATAAACAGGAAGGTAAGATGGGTAAGAATATCATATATTTCAGATCTTCCTCTTGTAATTTCGATATTCATTTGATCTTTGTCAATACGATAACAATTTCTTCTTCTTTTGGGAGGTACAATTGCTTTAAAATGCGAATTTCTATACCCTTCATCAGCTGTTAAATTGATAAATTGACATTCCTCTATTCCTTCAGGTAAACGCTCTATTACATAGATTAATCCGTTTAACTCGGTTTTTTCTTCAGCTATAGACCCATAAATTTCAGGACGTAAAGCCAAGAGTGATTTTCGTAATGTTTCACCAGAAACCCCCATTGGCTTATAAAATCCACGGCTAAATAAATGCCTCATAGATATATATAATTTTTCTATTGCATTTGTTGACTCTTGCGCTCTTGTTCTTTCTTTCTGGTTTTGCTTCGACATAAATTTGTAATCAAATAAATTATATATAAACTACTCTATTTTAAGTATTCTAGAGTATTTTTTTTTGTTTTTTAACAATGAAACTGCTTGCTTTATTGTTTTATCATTTTTTAATTGATGTTTATACATCCCTTCCTTGTAAAACGAAATTTTTAATATTTGTTTTTCAATTTTGTTTAATAAAACATCTTTGTTTTTTGCTATTTCAGTTACTTTTTGCTGTTGTAATTTTTGCAGAATATTATCATATTCCTTTTGTATATCAGCTTTATTTTTTAAAGTTTTATATGCTTTTCTAAACATTTTTTCTTCTTTCGTAATAAAAGAAGTGTCTGAACTATATAGATATGTTTTAAACATAGTAAACTTTTGTGAATCAAATGAAAAATTTAATGAATCTATCTCTGATTCTTTCTGAATATAATCAGTTGCAAAATTAAAAATAGCTCTTGACTTTAATAATGCTTTTGTTGTTTTATTTTTTTTTGAATATTTTACTTTCACATCAGGAGTTACTCCACCTCCATCATACACTACTCTTCCATTTTGTGTTGTAAATTTATTAACAACCCCTTCAGAAAACTTTGGTACTTTTCCTGTTTTCGAATCTCTATTAGCATAGTCCAATTCTTGAATGCATCTTCCACTAGGTGTATAATATTTTGAAATAGTCGCTTTCATTTGAGTTCCATAATTCAACTTAAAATAACGCTGAACTAGTCCTTTTCCAAATGAACGCTCACCCATTACAACAGCTCTATCATAATCTTGTAGTGCTCCAGAGACAATTTCAGAAGCAGATGCTGACCTATCATCAATAAGAACAACCAGTGGCATATCAATATCTAATGGTTCTTTATTCGTAGTGTACGTTCTACTATTCTTTTTAATCTTTCCTCTTGTATCAACTACTTTTTTTCCTTTAGGTATAAATAAATTTGTAATGTTTACAGCATCAAAAAGTGACCCTCCAGGATTACTTCTTAAATCAAACACTAATTTATTCATTCCTTTTTCTTTTAATTCTTTAATTGCTTTTGCTACTTCCTCGGTAGCTTTCTGACTTGTAAATTGAGTTAAAACAACATACCCAACTTCTTTATCAATCATATCATAAAAGGGTACTGGATTTACTATAATCTTATCCAATTTAAGTGTAACATTTATAGTTTCTCCATTTCTATTTACTACCAACAAAAGTTCTTTGTTGGGAGTTCCTTTAAGTACTTGAGAAAGTTGGTTTTTTTCAAGGTTCTTTAACTCCTGGTCATTAACATTCACAATAATATCTCCAGCTTTTAGTCCTGCTTTATCTGCAGAAAAACCTTTAAATATTTCGGATAAAACAATTCCTTTTTCAGTATAATAGGATGAGACACCTATTCCTCCATATTCACCCTCTCTTCGTATCCTGGCATCTTCAACATCTTGTTCATTATAAAAATTAGTGTAAGGATCTAAACTCTTAAGTGTATTTTTAATAGCCTTATCTGTTATATCTCCAGGGTTTATTTCATCAATATAGTTGATGTTTAAAGTTTTAAATAAGTTATTATATATTTCAATTTGTTTCGCTATCTCAAAGAAACGAGATTGGAAAGAAAATAAAATTCCAACAACAACTATGCTTCCTAAAAAAAGTACTTTTCTATTTTTCATCCCTATTAATTTCTGCTACAAAAAGCGACATTAATTTTTTCATTTTTTCTTCAATATCTTCATAACTCCACTCTTCCCTTGCAATATAAGAAATCATATACACATACGGTTTTTTTACTTCCGAATACACAATTCCTTTTTCCCTACGGTAACTTTCTCTTAACAACCGTTTAATTCTATTTCTATCTACTGCTCTTTTAAAATTACGTTTGGGAACAGACATTCCTACTTGAGCAGGGTATTTAGATGTATGCTCTGTTTGTATATAAACCATCCGCAAAGGAAAAACCTTAATAGACTTCCCTTCTTCATATAACTTACCTATAAGTTTCTTGCTTTTTAATCGTTCCTCTTTTCCTAAAGTAAATCTCATCATATACAAACATACGTAAACCTATAGGAAAAACCATTTTTTTGAGTATTTTTGAGGAAATCATTTTTATAAAATCACCTCAATTATTTTATAAACATCATTTACTAATATATAGTATCATATTTATAGTTAGTAAGTTAAAGAATTTAAAAAACAAACACATATGAAACCAGACTTATTTCAAGCTCCTGATTACTATCAAGTTGATGATTTATTAACCGATGAGCATAAGTTAATTCGTGATACTGCTCGAGAATGGGTAAAGAAAAACGTATCACCTATTATTGAAGATGCTGCTCAAAATGCTAAATTCCCTGAACAATTAGTTGGTGGTTTAGCTGAAGTAGGAGCTTTTGGACCCTACATTCCTGCTGAATACGGAGGTGCTGGGTTAGATCAAATTTCTTATGGTTTAATAATGCAAGAATTAGAACGAGGTGATAGTGGTATTCGTTCAACTGCTTCTGTACAATCTTCTTTAGTTATGTGGCCTATTTTTAATTACGGAAACGAAGAACAAAAAAGAAAATATTTACCCAAATTAGCAAGCGGTGAATGGATAGGATGTTTTGGTTTAACCGAACCAAATCACGGATCAAATCCTGGTGGTATGGAAACGAAATTTAAAGATATGGGCGACCATTATTTATTAAATGGTGCTAAAATGTGGATTTCTAATGCTCCTATTGCTGATGTAGCTGTAGTTTGGGCTAAAAATGAAGAGGGTAGAATTCACGGACTTGTTGTAGAACGTGGCATGGAAGGTTTTACTACTCCTGAAACTCATAACAAATGGTCATTAAGAGCTTCTATTACTGGAGAGTTAATTTTTGATAACGTAAAAGTTCCTAAAGAAAATCTGTTACCAAAAAAATCAGGACTTGGGGCTCCTTTACAATGTTTAGACTCTGCTAGATACGGTATTGCTTGGGGAGCTATTGGTGCTGCTATGGATTGTTATGATACAGCTTTACGTTATGCTAAAGAGCGTACACAGTTTGGTAAACCAATTGGCCAGTTTCAGTTACAACAAAAAAAATTAGCTGAAATGATTACTGAAATTACAAAAGCTCAATTGTTAACATGGCGTTTAGGAGTTTTAAAAAATGAGGGACGTGCTACATCTGCACAAATTTCAATGGCTAAACGTAATAATGTAGATATGGCTATAAACATTGCTCGTGAAGCGAGACAAGTTTTAGGAGCTATGGGGATTTCAGGAGACTATTCTATAATGCGCCACTCAATGAATTTAGAAAGTGTTATTACTTATGAAGGTACACATGATGTGCATTTATTAATTACCGGTTTAGATATTACTGGCTTAAATGCTTTTAAATAAAATTAAAAAGAAGTGTTCTAAAAAACTCAGAACTTTAGAACACTTCTTACAATCAACTATTAAAAATCACTAAATAACAGATACCCCTTCTTTTTACCACTATTCATAAAAATTAATTGGGTAGCTATTAAGCTTAAGCTAACAATACTAAAAACAATCAACTTACTAGTTTCATTTATCAATGATACTAAAGGAATATTAACTAATTGTATCCTATCGTGAACTTTTAAACAAAAGTAAATACAATGAAAAAGTTAGAATATGACTTTTATCAGTTTATTCACTTTTCTAACTTATTTTATTTTTAAATTTATAAATCAGTTACAACTCTTTTTAATCAGACGAATTATTTGTTTTGTAATCTACTTATACGTTTCAGTATCTCTAATCTTTTCAAAGGTTTTACTTATTTTAAACATAAAACGTTCTTGTGCCTCATATCTGGACTAGAATTCATAACTAGATTTATTACTTCTGTACTTTTATACTTTCAATAAACTCATTAAAACCAATATCAATACTTCATTAGTTTTATCTCACTCAATGAAAAATTATTTGTACAAAAATTTAAACTAGCGATTGATTATTTTCTATAATATAAGGATTCACTAGTTTATTAAATTTCATATGGTTTTTCCACTTTAATATCAATATTATAGCAATAACATCTAATAGAATAAATAATACACTTCCTTCAACACCAAAAGAACCTCCTGTGATTAAATTATCTACAACACTAACTTTCAAAACACTAACTTTAGCCACATTACCACTAATTGCAAAACCAAAAACAGCTCCTTGAAAAAAATTCCACGAAAGGTGCATACCAATTGACATTCCTAATCTACCTGTAATTAAAAAAGGCAAGCACATCATTACTGCATCTAATCCAAGATTAATAGTTGATATAATTGTTGCTCCCTCATTATTTATATGAGCAATGCCAAATAATGGAGCCATGAGAAAAACAATAAATAAAGCTCTTTTAGTAGGGTCTTTTTTTAAGATACGTAAGGCTTCATACATAGTATAAAACAGAAAAGCTCTAAAGAAAATTTCTTCAACACTACTTCCAACAATTAAACCAAAAAACTCTGAAATTAAACCTTCTGTAAAAGAGAAATCAAATGAGCTAGTTGTAAAAAAATCCATTACTAAAAGATTACCTGTTAAGTATAATAAAAAAAAGAAAAAAGATATCTGTACACCAGCAATTAAAAAACCAATTAGAAATTCTTTAAACCATGTTTTATTTATCTTTAAACCATATTTTTTAAATGAAGATTTATCTAAATACTTAATCTGTATATACAAACTGAATATTACAGATAAAAAATAAATTGATGCAGAAATATACCCCCTTAAAAGACCTTGTTGTAACATAATCTTTTGTAAAAGTATTTGTAAAGGGATATTGATTAAAAAAGTAATTAAAATAAATAGTAGTAACCGCCATATTGGACGTGTTTTGTTAAGAGAATTGAAAATAATTTTACGCATGTTTGTTTCCTTTATGAATATTCAACAAACTGCAAGTTAAAAAGTGAAGTTATTTTAAAATAGAATGAAATTAGCCAATAAATCGAGTCTTAAAATTTTCTAACTTCTTTAGGAATACATCTTAGATACAATTTAAATATCCTAGTCATATGACTATGATCAGAAAATCCGCATGCAAAAGCAATTTCTGTAATAGACATTTTGGTGTGTAACAAATAATTTAAGGCTCTTTGAACCTTAACTTTCCTCATATAATCACCTAATGATCCTTGATAATACTTTTTAAAATATTTTGAGATGGTAACAGGATGAATACATAGAGTTTTAGATAATTCATCTAAAGAAATAAACTCATCCCATCGATCTTCTATAATTTCTCGCAAATGAACTACCCAAGTTGGTTTATGTAATGAAACAGAAGCTGGAGTAAAGAGAGATATTAATGAACTTCCTATAGATTCTTTTGAGTATAAATCATCAATATACAATTCATTATAGATTTTAATTAAATTCAAATAAACATTTAATTGTTGAGTATTTGAGCAAAATAATTGATTAAAGTTTAAATTATTTTCGGTAAAAAAAGTTTTTTTGAATTCTAAGTTAAGATTTTTTGAAGGAAAGGCTGTAAATCTATTTCTATGAATTTCACCTTGATGGTAAGCCATAATTTTACCTGGAGTAACTTGTTTATCTTCTTTTTTTCTAGATTCAAGGTTTCCTCCTTGTAAAATTAAAGATAAGTGAATGTCTTCATGTGAATGCCACTCTTCAGAAACCGGCTGAATATAATTAACCAAAGAAATAGAACAAAAATCTAATAGAAAATTTGTGCTTGTTGTTCCTAAAAAAGTATGTTGTTTTAACGTTAATTCAGATTTCAAATTCATAAATAAATCTTCTAATAATTAATTATGATCTTTTACTATTTGAAAACGAATAGGATAAGGGCTTGTTACAAATGAATTAATTTATTATTAATTAAACTTAGTTTTTAAACCATCAATACTAATTCTATTTCGTTCTTCCCAGTATTGTTCAATTCCTTCTTTACCTTTTTCTTCAGCCCATTCATTTAATCGAGTTCGCTCTCCTAAATATTCATAAAAAGGAATAGAAGAACCACAGGAAGTTTGTGCAGATTTAATTTCTACCACAAATATTTGACGTGTTCCTGGTAGCTTTGGAAACAAATTCACATACGTATCCCAATCATTATCTTTTTCTTGTATCTCTATTGCTTCTCCATACAACCTAAGAATATTAGGAGCGCCTTCAAAAGCGCAAAACATAATTGTTATTCTGTTATTTTCTAATAAATGTGCAGAGGTTTCATTACCACTTCCAGTGACACTCAACCAAGCAACTTTATTTTCATCCAAAATTCTAAAGGTATCCATTCCTTTAGGAGATAAATTAACTCTTCCTTCTTTGGGTGCAGTAGCAACAAAAAACATTTTTTGATTTTCAATAAACTTTTGAAGTCTGTTTGTAATTTTTTTATAAAACTTAGCCATCCTTTAAACTTTTAATCTTTTTAAAAAATTGATTTTAAATTTTTGTCCAATAGGTTTTTTTTTGAACCAATAGTAACTTGATTTATTCTGCTGGATCAGGTCAATATTTGAATAAAATACTAAACACCTAATCTATCCAGTTTTTAGTTCTTTCTACCGCCTTTTGCCATTTTTTATACAACCTATCTCTTTTTTCTTCTTCAAACGTAGGTGTAAACTCTTTATTAATTTTCTTTCTATTAATAATATCTTCTTGTTTCCATAACCCTACATAAATACCTGCTAAGTAAGCTGCTCCCATTACAGTTGTTTCTATTATCTCTGGTCTTTCAACAGGTACATTTAAAATATCAGATTGAAATTGCATTATTAAATCATTTGCACAAGCGCCTCCATCAACTTTCAATGATGTTACACTAACCTCACTATCTTTTTGCATAACGTTTAATACATCTTTAGTTTGGTAAGCTAATGATTCTAACGTTGCTTTTATTAAATGGTTTTTTCCTGTATCGCGTGTTAACCCAAATACCGCCCCTCTTGCATACATATCCCAATAAGGAGCGCCTAAACCAGCAAATGCAGGCACAACATACACAGGGTTTTCACCTGTAACTTGTTTTGCAAACTCTTCACTTTCTTTAGCACTTTTAATTATATGCAAACCGTCTCGTAACCATTGTACTGCTGAACCAGCCACAAACACACTTCCTTCTAATGCATAAAACACTTTATTATCAATTCCCCAAGCAATTGTAGTTAACAAGCCATTTTTAGAAAACTCCAGATTCTCTCCCGTGTTTAGTAACATAAAACATCCGGTACCATAAGTATTTTTAGCCTCTCCTTTATTAAAACATGCTTGCCCAAAAAGTGCTGCTTGTTGATCACCAGCAATTCCAGCTATAGGGATTTGAATATTATTTAAATTATAATTTCCAAAATGATACGATGAAGGTTTTACTTCTGGAAGCATTGATGTTGGAATTTCTAATTCTTCTAAAATTCTAGCGTCCCAACAAAGGTTTTTTATATCATAAAGCATTGTGCGAGAAGCATTACTATAATCGGTAGCATGCACCTCTCCATTTGTTAAATTCCAAAGTAACCAAGTATCAATTGTTCCAAACAAAAGATTTCCTTTTTCTGCTTCAACCTTTGCTCCTTCAACGTGGTTTAATATCCAATGGAGTTTTGTTGCCGAAAAATAACTATCTATGATCAATCCCGTTGTGGTTCGAACATGACTTGCCAATCCTTTTTCTTTTAACTTTTCACAAATTTTTGCTGTACGCTTATCCTGCCAAACAATAGCATTATATATTGGTTTTCCAGTGTTTTTATTCCAAACAACAGTAGTTTCTCGTTGGTTTGTTATTCCAATTCCAGCTATTTCAGAAGCTTTTATATTTGTTTGTTTTAATACTTTTTTTAGCGTTATTAACTGAGATTCTAAAATTTCTTCTGCATTATGTTCAACCCAACCTGACTCTGGAAAAATTTGAGTAAACTCTTGCTGATTCATTCCTTTTATTTCTCCTTCTTCATTAATAACTACTGCACGAGAACTCGTAGTTCCTTGATCTAAAGCTATAATATACTTTTTTGCCATTCTAAGTATTTAATTAAAAACAGCAATTTACAATATATACTTTTTAAAAATAAAAAAACCTTCTAGAATTCATCTAGAAGGTTGTAGAGTAACCATTAAGTGGTTTCTAATGTTTAAGTGCGTAACTCGCACCTTTACCTAACTCAGCTAAAGCTGACATAAACCCCACAAAGGCATCATTTGCTTTTTTTACTAAAGTTTTCCCCATTTTAATAAAATTTAAATTTCCCTTAAGTTTTTGTGCTTAAATAAACACATTACAAATATACACCTGATTATCAGCAATAAAAAGGGGTTTCCCGCAGGTAAATGTGTAATTTTCCGCAACCTTTATATTTTCTATTTAATCTAAACTAACACACTCTTGAAACACTTTAAAACTACAACATACCATTGCTAGGTGGAAAATACTTTAAAACAAAATTTTAAATGAAAACTATCATAAAAAGACAAAACCTCCTAGAATCTATCTAGAAGGTTTGTTTTCCCCTTAAATCATCTGCTCATAATAATGAGTGACATGGCAAATATAGGATAGGATTCAGGATCTAAAAAGGGGATGTCCGCAAGTAAATTTGTGATTTTCCGCAAAAAAGACCATTTAATCAATTTTAAATCAATATCTTACACTATACAAAAACTTGATTTGTTTAACTTTTCATTCGTTACTACTAAAAACAAAACCTTCTAGACAACTATGTCAGAAGGTTTCTTTTTTCCCCTAAATTATCAACTCATAATAATGAGTGACATGTCAAATGTATTTCGAAATACTAACTTCTAAAAGGGGATTCCCGCACTTTAAAATGTAATTTTCCGTAATCTTTTTCAAACATAAAAAAACCTCTTAGAGAAACTCTAAGAGGTTATATATTTAGTATTGAAATGTATTAGTGCTTAAGTGCGTAGCTTGCTCCTTTTCCTAATTCTGCTAATCCTGTTAAAAAATTAACCATCACAATATTTGCTTTTTTTACTAAAATTTTCCCCATTTTACACTACTTTAAATTTCCCTTTTTAATTTTGCGTTTAATTAAACAACACTGCAAATGTATTTCGAAATATAACTTCATAAAAGGGGATTTCCGCACTTTAAAATGTAACTTTCCGAAAATGAAATAAAAAAAATATATAAAAATAATTTATGTTACAAAAAACAAAACCTTCTAGACAACTATGTCAGAAGGTTTCTTTTTCCCCTTAAATCATCAGCTCATAATAAATGAGTGACGTGGCAAATGTATGTTGCAATACTAACTTCTAAAAGGGGATATCCGCATCAAAAAATGTAGTTTTCCGCACGCTGTTTTTTAAACATAAAAAAACCTTCTAGTAATATTAGAAACTAGAAGGTTTTATTTTCCCCTTAAAATATCCACTCATTAAATGAGCGATGCAACAAATGTAGTTTTCATTTACATTTTAAAAAAGGGGATTTCCGCAGAAAAAAATGTAGTTTTCCGCAAATTATTATTTATTTAATTTTAAATCAAGCTTTTACAGCAACAAAAAAAATAGTGCTTTTATACTATATGAACGGATTTCTTAAAGTAGTTTTAGAGATAATTATTAATTGTTCAGCATCTTTTTTACACAAAAAACCTTTTAACTTGTATGCTAAAAGGTTTTTGTTCTTTTCTCTTCTTTTCTAGAATTTCTCCCTTACAGTGTTAATTCTAAAACAAAGATATCTTTTACTTAAAGGTTACGAAAGGGGATTTCCGCAGTAAATAGTGTAATTTTCCGCAAAGTGTTAGTCTAGTATTCCTAACTCTTTCGCTTTTAATACTAAATCTGTATTATTATTTGCATCTAAATCAGTACGTAGCTTCGCTAACTTACTTTCTATAGCTCTAATTTTAACAAGGTTACCATCACCTTTTGTGATAACGCCTTCCATATTAGATATTTTTGAGTGCTTTGGTAGTTCTTTTAAAATTTGAACAGCAACATCATCCATTTGGATTTCAATCAATGCTCTTTTTAATAATTTTTCATGAATTTCATGTGTGTAATACACCTGATCTGCTATCATTTTTTGTATGGCAAAATTCAATTCAGTAGTATTACATTGTCCTTTTAAAATATAGGCTAACGGATTTAGGTTGCGTACTACATTATAAACCCTGTTAGTTTCAGAATGCCCTGTTATGACACCTATTTTTATAGCTATATTTTCTTTTTGAAGTGCTTTAATTAAATTTTCACCTCCATCAATCGTAGAGTTATCACTCGCATTATCAAAACTTAAATCAGTAAAAAGTATTTGAAATGGATCTGTATTAACATGAGACTTTATTAGATTGTATGCCTCATCACAAGAATTAGTACTTGTAATTTCAAGACCCTCAATATCTTTTAAATAGGAAAGAATTCCTTCTATAATTAATTGGTGGTCATCAACAAAAAGTATTTTAATTTTTTCAGACATTTAAAGGTATTTGGATGTGTGTTTTGGTTCCAGCTCCTACAGTACTACTAATTGACAGTGTTCCATTTAACTCTTCAACTCTTTCTTGTAAATTATGTAAACCGATTCCTTTTTTACTAACAGCAGTATCAAAACCTATACCGTTGTCAGAAACATCCAAAAATACATTTTTTTTATGTATTGAAAAAGCGATCGTAAATTTTGTTGCCTTGGCATGTTTTTTACTATTCTGTATGCTTTCTCTTATACTTAAATACAACAATCTTTTTATGGCACTATTAACTTGCAACCAATCATGTTCATGCAGCCCTTTCACGGTTATTTTAAAAGTAGGTTCAAAATAATCAGTAATTAAATTTATTATTTGATCTTTAAAACCAACTTTTTTAAAACTCACACTACTTAATTGATGTGATAACTGACGTACATTTTCTTTAACAGCATCTAGCTTTTGAGCCTCTTCAAACAACTGTGAATTTTCTAACTTTCTATGTAATAAACGTAAATCTCCAGCTACCTCATCATGTAATGATTTTGCAATTTGTTTACGCTCTTGCTCACGTGCCTGTGCTTTTTGCAATTGAGCTTGGTATAGTAACTTTCTTCGCCTTAATACAAAAAACAAAATACTTAAACCCAAACTTAAAAAACCAGCAACTGCCACCAGCCAGCCAATAACTATTTGTTGTTTGTGGCGTACTATTTCATCTTGCTTTTTATCATTTTCTATTTTTAAAAAACTATTTTCTTCTTCCTTCTTGGCAGTTTCATACCTAATTTTAGCAAATTGGTTTTTCTGCGTACGCTCTTTTTGTATTAAACTATCATTTAACTCTATATGTTCCTCCAAATACTTTATAGCTTTCTTTCCTGTACTTAATTGAGAAAGTTCTTCTAAAGCATCTAACCATCGTTTATTGTTATGAGTTTGCTTAGCATATATAAGAGCTTTTTCTGCATGAAATCGTGCTTGTTTAACATTTTTTTTCTCTTTATAATACAAACAAATATTTATGTGAGTTGTACTTAGTTCTCTATAATCTTTTAAGCTGTCTCTAATTTTTAAAACCTCTTCATACTGGCTCAATACGTCTTTATGTTTTTCTAAAGAAAAATTACTGTATGCCAAATTTTCCAATAGTAATACATATTGTTGAGGGTATTTAATTTTAATACTATCAAAAACCAATCCTTTTTTAAAATACTTGATTGCCTTTTTATGTTTTTTCTCTCTCTGATATAATAACCCTAAATTATTAAAAACACGTAAATATCCTTTCTCTTTAACCTCTATCTCATTATTTAACTTACTTACTTCATATGCTTTATTATAATAATTAACTGCTTCTTTTTGTTGGTTCAACTCTTCAGAGGCCAATCCTAAACTATTGTAAACACTTTCTAAATAGCTATAAGCTTTAATAGGTTCTAAATATTGTAAGGCTTCAATAGAACTGATTTCACTTCCTAAAAAATCTTTTGCTTGTCTTTGTAAAACTGCAATGCTTAACAAACGCCTCCCAACCTGTACAGAATCTTTTAAATTTTTAGAGATATTTTTCGACTCGTGATAATAGTAATAGGCACTATCTGTACTAAATTTAATTCTATGGTATAATGCTTTATAATGGTAATGTTTAGCTAGTGCTAAAGAGTCCTTTGTTGTGTTATAAATTTCGAATAATTTTTGTGTGCTTTTTTGTAAAAGAATAGTGTCTTTATTAAAATAAGCGTCTAAGCCTAGTTGAATAGTTTTCCCTCTCAATGAAGTCGTGTCTTTTTTTTGTGCAAATCCTGCGCAAATAATAAAAACAAAAAAATATACAAGTCTCATACAACTACACTAAAAAAACACGCTAAAAATAATACTTTTTTTACTCTTAAATCTATTTGAAATAAGAATCAAACAAGTTTATTATTATAAGCAAAAAACCAGAGTTTTAAAAACTCTGGTTTTTTGCTTATGATAATATCTAGTTTTTAAATTAAATATGGCTTTCTTCCTCCTTCTCCATCTCCACTACTTCCACTACCTCCACCTGTATCAGTACCAGAATCTTCTCCGCCACCGTTATCTAAAGTAGTTGCTCCTCCTCCAAATTGTAATGCTTGCTCTTCTAAAGTGTAATTGTTTTTCATCGTCCCTTATGTTTTAATTTATGTTTTTTAAAAATAGTATTTTATCCACGAAAACAAAAGGTTTTAAGAGTTTTTTAGCTTTTTTACAGGAAACTTTTTTAATAAATGACTAAAATGTCATTATTTTTTATACTGAGCATATAATTATCTTGAGAATACAAAAAGATTGCTTCTTCGTTCCTCATCGCAATGACATTAACAATCGTCACTACGAACATAATGCAATGGAATGAAGTAGTTTGTTGGTTATATCTTCAAAAGATAATTGATAACTCTTATGAGAAAGATTGCTTCAGTCGTTTCCTCCTTCGCAATGATGAGAAACGTCACTACGAACATAATGTAATGGTGTGAAGTAGTCTGTCCATCTCATACTCAAAATATAATTGTTAACTCTTATTAGAGAGATTGCTTCTTCGTACCTCATCGCAATGACGAGTTGTTTATTATTTTATTGGAAGTTCAATTTCAATAATTGTACCTTCTTCTAATTTTGAGTTTACCGAAATAACTCCTTTTAGTTTCTTAACTCTTGAATATATATTCTTCAGTCCAATTCCTTTATTTTCTTTTTCTAAATCAAAACCAATTCCATTATCTTCAATTTTTATGACCATATTTTCGCTTTCTTGAGCTATTTTTAGCTTTATAGCATTTGCTTTGGCGTGTTTAATGCAATTTTGCATCACCTCTTGAAGAATTCTATGAATATTAATTTTTACTTTTTCGTCAATCTTTTTCCAATCGATATCTGTTGAAATATTTACATTGTATTCAAAACCTCCTAATTTACTTTTCTCTTCAAAAAGCTCTTTAATTAATAGTTTAAAATTATCTGATTGATTTATAGTATGGCTTAATTTATGTGAAACTTCCCTGATTTCTTTTTCTACATTTTGTAACTCATTAAGAAGGTATTGGTGCTTATTTAACTCGTCAATATCGCCATGAAGTTTTAAAAAACCTAAACTAAGTCGGGTTCCAAAAAGCTTACTTAAAACACCATCATGAAGTTCTTGAGCTATTCTGTCTCTTTCTAAATATCTAGTCTCAGCTTGTTGTAATTGTGTTTGATATACTAATTTTCTTCTACGTAATACAAAAAATAAAGAACCTACACTTAATCCCAACAAACTTATGAGTGTTAATAACCAACCAATTGTTTTTTGTTGCTTTTGGTATGATATTTCTTCTTGACTTCTATTATTCTCAGACTTTAATAGCGTATTTTCTTCTTCTTTTTTAACCGTTTGATAATTAAATCTCGCTATTTTATCATGTAATTTATTAGTTAAATCAATTAAACTGTCTTTTAAATGTACATATTTTTTAAAATAATCTTTTGATTTAGAATATATGTTTTGATTTAAAATTAATTCTAACTTTTGTAGTTGAAGTTCCTTTTTTTCACTTTTAAGTGCATATTCATAAGCTTTTATAGCATGTTTATTTGCTAAAATTTTGTTGTTTTTATCATTATAGAACAGACTAATATTTGTGTGCGTAAAACATAAACCCTCATTATTTTTTAATCTTTCTTTTATGTATACAGCTTCATTATATTTTTTTATGACACCTTCTTTTTTACCTAAAAAATAATTACTTATGGCTATACCCTCTATTAGGTTAGCGTATACATGGGGCGCTTTCATTTTAATATCTTTAGTAGCTAACCCATATTTAAAACTTTCTATCGCTTTTTCATGTCTATCATCATTTTGATAATAAATTCCTTGACCTAACCATAAGTTATCAAACTTAGTTACATTTATTTCTCCTTTTTGTTTTGAGAAAAGATATTCTTGAGAAAATACTACGGCAGAAAACAGCATAGCACATATGACTAATCGCATAATTTTAATAACACTTTTTGTTTAAAAGTAATGTTTTTTAAACAAGTTAGGAAACTTTACCAAAAGTTTAATTATTAATACATGGAATCTCGCTACGAATGAAACGCAGTGAAATGAAGTAGTCTGTGTTTAAAATAGAGTTGGTAACGAAATATTAAAATAAGTGTATCATAAAAAAAAGCGAACCGAAATCCGCTAAGAAAATTAAGAAGGTGAATGATGACATAAAATGTCCCACCAATCTCATGGTTTAAGTTCAGGTTCTGGATATCCATCACCATTTCCACCACCTCCAGTTCCGCCAAGAATTGTTAGTTGTTTTTCTTTTTTAATTTCAAACTCTTTTAAGTTTTTTAACATAAAAATCTATTAAATAGTTTGGTAAGACAAAAAATATTGGAATTTTATTTTAAAAAAATTGCTTTATCTCAACTTCGCTCGATACAAGCTTAATGCTTCCTTGTTATAAACAGTTTGATAAAATTTTTGGTGTTATACCAATTTTTGGTATATTTGAAGAAATAGCATTAAAATGAACAAAAATACTTCAATATCACTCGGAAATTATTTTGACCAATTCGTGCAAAATAGTATTAATGAAGGACGATTTAAAAACGTTAGCGAAGTTATTCGAGCAGGATTAAGGCTTTTAGAGGAAGAAGAAAATAAAGTAATTGCTTTAAAAAAATCAATTCAAGAAGGAATTGATAGCGGAATAGCGCACGATTTTGACCCTAAAAAACATCTTGAATCTCTAAAAGCGAAAAACCATTCAAATGGCTGAATATAAACTGACAAACAAAGCTGTTGCAGATTTATCAAAAATTTGGGAATATACATTTGAGGTTTGGTCAGAAAAACAAGCTGATAAATATTATAATGAGTTAATCTCAAATTGTCAGGAAATTGCTGAAAATCCAGATTTAGGAAAAATCTATAAAGGAATTTCAAAGCAACTTTTAGGAATAAAATCAAATCGACATATAATATTCTATAGAACTTTAAACGAAAATTATGTTGAGATAACGAGAATATTACACGAAAGAATGGATTTAAAAAAAAGAATAAATGATCACTAATATTTATCAAATTATTTCAGTTGTACCTTCTTCGCAATGACATTAACAATCTTCACTACGAATACAATGTAATGGAGTGAAGTAGTCTGTTCATCTTGTACTAAAAACTTAAATAAAAACAATATTTCAAAAGATTGCTTCAGTCGTTACCTCCTTCGAAATGAAGGGAAACGTCACTACGAACGTAATGCAATGGAGTGAAGTAGTCTGTTCATCTTGTACTCAAAATATAATTGTCAACTCTTATTAGAAAGATTGCTTCAGTCGTTTCCTCCTCCGCAATGAAGGGAAACGTCACTACGAACGTAATACAATGGAGTGAAGTAGTCTGTTTATTATTTATTCAAAAGATAATTGCTAACTCTATTTAAAAAGATTGCTTCTTCGTTCCTCATCCGCAATGACGGGAGTTTATTTAAATCCGACTGCTATCGCCATTTTATCTTCTAATTCTTGTAAATGATTTGAAGAGGCTTCAGAATTCCACTTAAAGTGTTTTATAAACTCGTCTAGTACAAATTGCTTATAATTATCAACACTTGGCTTGTCAAAAAACAAACGTCCTGTACGTCGCATAAAAAAGTCGGTGGGTGTACACGTCATTTCATGCTGAATGGTAAACCAAACCTCCGCTTTTAATAATTGTTTTTCTGAGTTTTCTTCAGTTAACTCATCAAATTTATCTAAAATAATATCGGTTTGCTTTCCATAGTTATGAACTAAATAACTAGCATCCTTTTCTGATAAACCAAATGGTTTTATACGTTTATACAACTGGTTTATATAAATTTTTACAGACTTGTAATTTAAAAATGGACCTCCAGATAAAATAAGATCTTCTGTTTGAATGGGTTCAAACTCTTTTTCAAACCTACGCGTCATCTTTTTGGCTACCATATCTACAATACGCTCAGCCATTTTACGATATCCTGTTAACTTACCTCCAGCAATAGATATTAACTTCGTATCTGACACAAATATTTCATCTTTACGTGATAACTCTGAAGCCGATTTTCCTTCTTCATGTATTAATGGTCGTAAGCCAGCCCAAGACGACTGAATATCTTCTAATGTAAGTGTGATGTCAGGAAACATGTTATTCACTGCTTCTATTAAATAAAGTGCATCAACAACGCTAGTTTCTACGTTGTCTTTATCTTGTTGGTAATTCGTGTCAGTGGTTCCAAAATAAGTTACTTTACCTCTAGGAATAGCAAACATCATTCGCCCATCAGGAATATCAAAATACACCGATTGTTGTACAGGTAATTTTTCATGCGCTACTACCAAATGAACTCCTTTTGTTAAATGTAAGCGCTTTCCAATTTTTGAATTGTTAATTTGACGTAATTCATCGACCCAAGGTCCTGCTGCATTTACTACATACTTTGCTTTAATATCAAAGCTTTTATTAGTTAAAACGTCGGTTACCTTAGCTCCAACCACACGTTTATTTTCATAAATAAACTCATCTGCCTGCACATAGTTTAAGATTTGTGCATCATATTGACTTGCCGTTTTTAATATTTCAATTGTTAAACGGGCATCATCAGTTCTATATTCTGCATAAAACCCAGCACCATTTAAAATATTATCTGGTAATAATGGTTCTTTTTCAAGCGCTTCTTCTTTATCTAACATTTTACGTTTATCATCGCCTTCTACCGATGCTAATACGTCGTAAATTTTTAATCCTATAGATGTTAACCATGATCCATAAGTCCCTCCTTCAATAAGTGGTAAAATCATTTTCTCAGGAATTACCAAATGAGGGGCTAGTTTATGCACTATTGCACGTTCAGTTCCTACTTCTTTAACCAACCAAAAATCAAATTGTTTTAAGTAACGTAAACCACCATGGATTAATTTTGTTGACTTACTGCTTGTTCCTGAAGCAAAATCATTTTTTTCTACTAAAGCTACTTTCATTCCTCTTGACGCAGCATCTAAAGCAATTCCAGCTCCGGTTATTCCACCGCCAATAATTAACATATCAAACTCAGTATTCTCAAGTTCTTGTTGAATATTAGTACGGTTAAAAAACGAAAAGTTGTTCATAGTAGAAAGGTGTTTTCCAACAAAAATAAGAATAAAATGAGTTGTTAAGCGATAAAAAGAGCTGAAAAAAAATAAGCTCTTTTTATTCGCACCAAAACTAAAAATCAATAATTATTTATTGATTAATTTTTGCCAGTTTCTATCAGCTTTTTTTTGAAGCTCTTCTGGTTTTTCTTTTAACCATAACTTTAGGGTATTTGTACCCCACGAATTATAAAAAAGGTATAATTTACCATTTCTAATTTCAAATGTTTTTGGATCTATAGATACTTTTTCTCCATTTTTGGCTATTGCATAAGCACAATAGCCTCCATATTGAGGAATGTATTTTCGAGGTTCTTTTTTAAAAGCTTCTAAATTTTTTTCAGATGAAAATCTAAAAGTAACATTATCGTATTTTGTGGTGATTTTTTTACTTCCTTTCAAAGACTTATTATTAAAATAAGCAACAACATCATAGCCATTTGCAACTGCTCCTTTTTTTAAGTTATAATTATTTTGTGCACTAATAAAAGAACTTACAAAAAATAAAACATAAATTAATTTATTCATTCCCTACTTTTTGATATGCTTTATCTCTTGCCAGTTTTTATCTCCTTGAGCTTGTAACTTTTTAGTATCTCCCTCTTGCCAATCTTCTAATTTATTAGATAGCCAAGAACTATAAAACAGGTATAATTTACTGTCTCTAACTTCATAAGCTTCTGCATCAATGTACATTTTTGTTTTTTTTGCTGCTATAGCATATGCGCAGTACCCTCCATACTGAGGAATGTATTGAGTAGGATTTTTTGTAAACAAGTCTTTATTTTTTTCAGACGAAAATTTAAATTTTACTCCATCATACGTTGTTTGGTATTTTGTTTTTCCTTTTTTAGGCTTTGTATTTGTAAAATACGAAACAACATCATAACCTTCAGCTATGAAACCCTTTTTAGTGTTATAATCTGTTGTTTGTGCGAAAAGTGATATAGAAAACATCACTAGTAATAGAGAATATAGATTTTTCATATAGAGAGAGTCGAAAAAAAACAAGAGTGCTTACATCGTATAATTTTAAAAAACTAAATCGGTATTTAACGACGTTTATTTCTTGTTGCTTTTTCTTTAATTTTTACAAAGATTAATTTGTGTCTTCCTTTTGGGCTTTCTCTTTGTTCAATTTCAAATTTATCAATTGACTTAATTAAAGGGGTAAGTTTATCAAAACCAAAATTTCTTGAATCAAAATTAGGTTGTTTCTTCTGTAATAAACTTCCAACATCACCTAAAAATGCCCAACCATCATCATCAGAGACATCTGCTATGGTTGTACGTATCAATTCAATTTCTTTTCTGGTAATTTTATCCACATTATACTTAGTTGGTACTTCCTTTCCAGCTTCTATATTTTGTATAACGGTTTTACTTTTTAATATTTCAATATAAATAAACCTATCACAGGCTACAATAAAAGGATTTGGAGTTTTCTTTTCGCCAATACCAATTACTTGCATTCCAGCCTCTCTTAATCTAGTAGCCAACCTTGTAAAGTCACTATCACTAGAAACTAAACAAAAACCATTTACTTTTTCAGAATAAAGAATATCCATTGCATCAATTATCATTGCAGAATCTGTTGCGTTTTTACCTGTGGTATACCCATATTGTTGAATAGGAGTAATCGCATTTTCTAGTAGCAAATTTTTCCACTTTGATAAATTTGGCTTTGTCCAATCTCCATAAATTCTTTTGATAGTAGGATTGCCATATTTTGCAATTTCTTCCATCATTTCTTTTACATAAGCTGAAGGAATATTATCGCCATCTATAAGTACCGCCAAATTTGAATTTGAATCCATATATTGAATTTTTACACGTCTTTTTCTTAGCGAAAGGTATTTAAAAACAAAGTGAAAAACAAGTAAATTACAAAACAAGTAAATTACAACCTCGAATATCTGAATTATCAAAACGTCCAATAATTTCAAAGCTATTATCAGTATATACTTTTCCTAAATCTTGGGTAGCTATAAATGAACAAGAGTTATAATTAGCTAAATCAATTACATTAATTCCTCCTGACTTTTCTTTTGGCAACATAGTTAATGCATCTTCGGTATCTCTAGTTAACAATCGCATCCATGGCGGACAATTAAAAATACCATTGCCTTTTGAATACCCTTGACTTAATAATTCAGTCATCCCATATTCTGAATGAATGCTTTTAACACCAAACCCTTCACCCAATATTTGATGTAATTCTTCACGTATTAATTCTTTTCTTCTACCTTTCATTCCTCCAGTCTCCATAACAATAGTGTTTTGAAGGCTAAACTTATATTTTTCAATTAAATCTAAAAGCGCAAAAGAAACTCCTATAAGTAGCACTTTTTGACCTTGTTTGTCTAATTTTATAAGTTTTTCAGCCAATTCAGATAAGTTATTCAAGTAAAAACCACTTTCAGAATTTTCAGAACGTTGAATTAAGTCATCCACCATATATACTAAGGAAGATCCTTTTCGTTCTAAATAATTTGGAAGTAACGCTAAAACAACATACTCTTGAATATTGCCGTAAAAATGTTTAAACCCTTTTAAATAGCTAGTTTCATACCAAGATAAATCTATTATATGGTGCTTACTTGTAGTAGCTCCGGTAGTTCCTGAACTCGTGAAAACTTCTTGAACTTCATCATTTGATGAAACTACTTGCTTATCTTTAAAAAACTGTATTGGTAAAAACGGAATTTTATCAATTGTAGTAACATCTGATGGATGAATGTATAATAAATCGCAAAAAGAACGATATGTCTTATTATTTTTAAACTGATATTTAAAAACGGATAGCGCTACTTCGTTAAACTCTTCTTCTGACTGTATGTTAAAAACCTTGTTTTGCATAATATTTACAAAAATAAGAGTATTCCACGCAACCTTTTAGGTTTTTCTTCATCTTATAAAAAAACGTACACGATGAAAGTTAAAAATTATAGTATTTTATTATTGCTCCTTTTTTCTTTTTTTGCCTGTAGTTCTTCAAGTGATGGGATTGAAAATATAAATTCAGACGAGTCTTACGAGCTTATTATAGCGTCAAAAACTGTTAATTGTAATCTTATGATTCCCTCTAAATGCTTATCTGCTCGAAAGAAAAACGAAATTCAATGGAAAGCTATTTTATATGGCATAAAAGGGTTTAAACATGAAAAAGGTTTTGAATATAGACTTCTTGTAGAAGATACTCCTTGGGAACAAAATTATATAGACGGCGGACCTCCAAAAATAAAATTGATTAAAATTTTGTCTAAAAACAAAAAGTTATAGACGCTTCAATATCTATAATTCATACCCGTCATGAAATCTTAAAATAAATACGATTTATAAATAGTTAAAAATAAAACTAACGAACCATGATATATAACAAAATAAGTTCGCTTTTTAAAAGGACAATATCTAAAAGACAAAAAAATGAAAAATTAATAACTATTGCTTCTAAAAGGTTGGTCAATAATATAAATTCTATAAAAAAAGGAATCTTAATGAAAGAAAAAGGTATTAATGATTGGACTCTTTTTAATAAAGAAATTAAAGGATTCATGTATGAAGATGGCTATGAATATGAACTAATAGTTTCAGAAAACAACATAGAAAAAACATTTTCTTTAGTAAGAGTATTAACAAAAACAAAGAAGCTTTCTGAAAACTTACCTTGCTAAAAAAACAAAACATTATGAAAAACAAAATGAACAGACTACTAACGTTTATTTGCATACTAACCGCTTTTATTAGCTTATTACTTATTGGGTGTAGTAACAACAATGATATCCAAATTGATACTAATAATTTATTAAAAGGTTTTTGGGCTAATGCTAAACACAATGGAGAAACAATAACTTTTGAACGTGTTAGCTCCTTACCAGAAAACGATTACGGGGTTGCTTTTATGGATTCTAATATTTTTACACAGAAAACTTCAGGTTTTTGTGGTACTCCTCCTTTAACATTTTATGATGATAAAGGTACTTATGATAATGACAAAGCATTTATAAAAGTGCAATTAAATGGTTTTCCTGGAAATTTTAATTGGAAAATAATTTCTTTAACAAAAAAAGAGTTAGTTATAAAAACTACGCTAACTGAAAGAGAAAAAGAGCATCAGGAGTTGCTAAAAATGTTTACCACACTTCATACTACAGCCACGAGTAAAACTTGTAAAAACTCAGGTGATTGGGCCTTTACTGAGTATGGAAGCAAAGCTTGTGGTGGTCCACAAGGCTATATTGCTTACTCTAAAAAAATAGATGTCTCAGCTTTTTTAACAAAGGTGAAAATTTACACAAAAGCTGAAAATGATTATAATGAAAAGTGGGGAATTGTTTCTACTTGTGACATTCCTCCTAAACCCAGTAATATTGAATGTAATAATGGAGAAGCAGTGTTAAAATATTAGTATTTTTAAAAAAACATTTAACACATTAACTTAAAAGAAATCATAGCGCAATGTTGCCAGCAAAATATTAAGGCACAAGCAAAAGTTTATCAACTTTTTTCTGATAAGCTGTTTGGACTTTGCCTAAAGTATTCTAGAAATTATGAAGATGCTCAGGACACTTTACAAGATAGCTTTTTAACTATTTTCAAAAAAATTAAACAATACAACAATAAAGGGTCTTTTGAAGGTTGGATGAAACGTATAGCTATAAATACAGCTCTCCAGAAATATCGTGAAAAATCTCCTTTACAATTAGTAAAAGAAGAATCTATTGAAGAAATAGAAGACGTTGAATACGATGATTCTGTAATAAGTGTAGCTTTTTTATTGGAAACAATTCAAGAGTTACCTGATAGGTATAGGTTAATATTTAACCTGTATGTTTTAGATAAATTTTCACATAAAGAAATAGCTAAAATGCTGCACATTTCTGAAGGTACATCTAAGTCAAATTTATCAAGAGCAAGATTATTATTAAAAAGAAAAATTGAGGTTTATCAAAAAATGCAACAGGAAGCATAAATGAATGATAGAAAGAACATAGACAGAATATTTGAAGAAAAGCTTAATGGATTTGAAGCTTCACCTAATCCTGAAATGTGGGATACTATTGAGGCTAAGCTTAAAAAGAAAAAACGTAGAGTTTTACCTATGTGGTGGTTATATAGTGGTATTGCAGCTGTTTTTATTTTAGGTTTTGTATTATATCCTTTTTTTAAGCATAATAGTTCATTAGAACCAATTATTAAACAGCATGAAACCATTGTTAACACACCTAATGATTTTAATAAGCACAAAAAAGAAATAGATAGTAATATTCCTGTAAAAACAGAGAATAGTAATACTTTTTTTACAAAAGAAAAAAACACAATAGTAGCTGAAAATAAAAAGAATACTACAAAAATTACACCAACAAAAACACATACCGATACTAAGTTAATTGCGAGTAAAAAGATGGGGTCTGACAAAATAGTTGAAGGGGTTTTATCAGACAAAAAAAGAGCTATGGAAAAGACTTTTATCACAAAAAAAGAAAAGAAATCAGTTAAAAATGATAGTCTGAAAAAACTGTTTACTAAAAAAGATTTTCTTGCTGAAATAAGTAAAAAAGATAGTGTACTAACTGTAAAAACAAGTAAAGATAAATGGTCTGTTTCTCCTGTTTTTGCTTTAACTCATGCAAACTCTCTTACGCAAAGTTCTGCTTTAGATAAAAGCTTGAAATCAGCAAATTTAAGCGGTGACAATAATCTTTCTTATGGTATAAAAGTAGCATACCAATTAAACAATAAATGGTCAATACAATCAGGGGTGTTCACACAAAAAGTTGGGTTTACAAATAAAAATTTATCAGTTATGGCAAATGTAAGAGGAGCTAGTTTAGAAAGCCTAGAATTAACATCTAGCCCTTTACTTATTTTGAATCCATCTAATAGCGCACCCGATGTTGATACTTTAAGCAGTGCTAATATTGTTTCTAGTGAAGCTTCTTTAAACCAAACATATAGTTATATTGAGGTTCCTGTGGAGCTAAAGTATGCCATCTTTAATAATAGAAAATTTAACACCAAAATAGTTACTGGTTTTAGCTCATTATTTTTAAATCAAAATGAGGTAACTGTAACCTCTGAGAAAACATCACAAACCATTGGTAAAGCTTCTAATTTAAACTCACTCAATTTTAGTGGAAATTTAGGGCTCGACCTTGAATATTCAATTAATAAAAAATTGAAATTCGTTGTAAACCCAATGTTTAAAATACACTTAAATACATATTCAAAAAACTCTAACGGATTTAAACCATACACACTAGGTGTATATTCAGGAATTAGTTATCAATTTTAAAATTTATATCATGAAAAAATTACTTTTATTATCTTTTGCTTTATGTTTTTTATCGTGCTCGCTCGATAGTGAAGACAACCAAGTTATTAAATTATTAACCATTGATGAAGCTTTCACACCTCAAAGTTTTACCTACAAATCTAAAGACACCATTAAGGTAAAGTACACCTTACCCAATAGCTGCCACTCTTTTTTTAGCCTGTACTATCAAAGTGATGGGAATGCAAGAATTATTGCTATCAGAGCTTTAGAAAAATTAAATGGTGGGTGTTCACAACAAACAATCTCTAAAGAATTAAAAATACCAATCCAAGTTCAACAAAAAGAGGATTATATTTTTAAATTTTGGAAAGGTAAAGACACTAATGGTAATGATATTTTCGAAGAAAAAACAATACCCGTTAATTAAAAATTAAACTTTTACTATAGCTGTATTGTCTAACAAAGGTTTATTACAAAAACGAAGTATTAATTGAGCTACTGCAACAGTATCACGCTCGCAATATTCAACAATTCGTTTTAAATTATTTTCTTTATAGTACACATCAGCAACTTCACTTCCGTCAATATCTTGTTTAGGTGAAGGTATCCCTAAAATATGTGTTAATAATTTTAAAGAAGTATAGTGTTTGTAGTCGCCAAATTTCCATAACTCCAGTGTATCAATATGCTTAACTTCCCATGGTTTTTTACCAAATAAGTTAAGCATATCTGGTAATGGAATTTGATGAACAACCATGCGTCTAGCGATATATGGAAAATCAAATTCTTTTCCATTATGAGCACACAGAAGGTGTTTATTTAAATTAAAGTGCTTATCTAATAATTTTTTAAAATTCATTAATAATACAACTTCATCATCTCCATAAAACGAAGTGACTCTTAATTGACTTTTACTATTTTTAATTATAAAGTAGCCAACTGAAATACAGATTATTTTACCAAATTCAGCCCAAATCCCAGCTTTATTATAAAACTCTTCTAAAGAAGAGTCCTCTTTACGTTGGTACTTCGTTTTTAAAGCATATAAGTCTTGCTCTTCCTTTGAAACTTGATTCCAACTTTCATATTGAGGTACTGTTTCTATATCTAGAAACAATACATTTTGTAATGCTAACTTATTTAACATAATTTATTAATTAGTGGTAAAAAAGTTTACATTGTATAAACTAAAAGAATGTGTTTTTATCAAAGCTTTTTTTCTATACCCATAAGTTTTAATAACTCTTAAATAGTGAAAAGAATATTTACATTTTATTGTAAACTTTCCCAGTAAAGTACTACTTTTCATAAGATCAATTTTTTTAAATATACAAAAATTGATCTTAATTTATCATTTAGTATTTAAAAGTTAAATTTTTGATTTTTAAATACTACTTTTTCTAAAGTTTATAAAACATTAAATCAATGTTAAGTTAACTATCGGTATAGACAATTTGTTATTTTATCGTTACTTTTGGGTATTACTACTTAAAAATTAATGTATGAATACTAGCGATATTAAGATTTTATTAGTTGATGATGAACCAGATATTTTAGAAATAGTTGGTTACAACTTAAAGTCTGAAGGATATCAAGTTTTTACCGCAAATAATGGTGCTGAAGCTGTTAAAACAGCAAAAAAAGTAAATCCCCATCTAATACTATTAGATATAATGATGCCTGAAATGGATGGTATAGAAGCCTGTGAGAAAATTAGAAACATAAAATCTCTTGAAAATGTTATTATCTCCTTTTTAACAGCCAGAGGTGAAGATTATTCTCAAGTTGCTGGTTTTGATGCTGGCGCTGATGATTATATTACAAAACCAGTAAAACCAAAGGTATTAGTTAGTAAAGTAAAATCTTTACTTCGTCGATTAAAAACTGAAGAAAAAACTGATACGACCACTAAAATTGGAGATATTGTTATTAATAGAGATGAATATGTTGTTTTTAAAGGTGATATAAAAATTTCACTGCCAAGAAAAGAGTTTGAACTATTTTCTTTATTAACTTCAAAACCCGGAAAAGTATTCAAAAGAGAAGTTATTTTAGATAGCGTTTGGGGAAATGAAGTTGTAGTAGGAGGAAGAACAATAGACGTTCATATTAGAAAATTACGTGAAAAAATTGGCGATGATTATTTTAAAACTGTTAAAGGCGTAGGCTATAAATTTGTTTTAGAATCACAAGAAAATTAATAAAATCATATAAAATACTTATGTAGATTGCTGTTTTAGCAATCTACTTTTATTTGTACTAAAAATGAAAATTAAAAAAACATATAAATATGCTCTTTGGTCAGCACTATATTTAACTTTGCTGTCAATAATTTTTATTGCACTTTCTTATCTATTATTTTATAACTATATAGGAGGTGTTACCTTAGCTATTTTTGGAATACTTTTTTTTATTATATCTTTTTTTATTATTCAATATAGAACAGAACATTTTATATATCAAAGGATTAAAAAACTATATGAAGATATTTCTGTTTTAGATATTAACGATTTAAAAAGAAAAAAAGTTACAACAGATATCGAGGCTTTAACAAAAACTGTACAAGAATACGTTGAAGGAAAAAGTGAAGAAATTGCACATTTAACACAAAGGGACTCTTTTAGAAGAGATTTTTTAGGAAACGTTGCCCATGAATTAAAAACACCTCTTTTTACTGTTCAAGGTTACATTTTAACACTAATAGAAGGTGCCGCCGATGATCAAGAGATTAGAACAAAGTATTTAGAAAGGGCTAATAAAGGAGTAGAAAGATTAACCTCAATTATTAAAGATTTAGATATGATTGCTAAGCTTGAAACTGAGGGGATGAAAATGAATATTGAACCATTTAATATTTTAGAATTGGTACAAAATGTTTTTGATTTGTTTGAAATGAAAGCAAAAAAAAGAAACATTAAACTAAAATTTGATAAACTATATGAGTTTCCTTATTTTGTGAAAGGCGATGTTGAACGTATTGAACAAGTACTTATTAATTTAATTGTTAACTCTATTAAATATGGAAAAGTAGGTGGGGTAACAACTGTTAGCATAGAAAGTTATAATCCAAATAAGTTTGTTATAAAAGTTATTGACGATGGTGAGGGAATTAAACAAGAACATCTATCTCGTTTATTTGAGCGTTTTTATAGAGTAGATCAAAGTCGTTCTAGAGAGCAAGGCGGTTCGGGGTTAGGTTTATCTATTGTTAAACATATTATTGAAGCACACGGAGAAACTATACTTTTAAAAAGTAATTATGGTGAAGGATCTGAATTTTCTTTTACATTAGAAAAAGCTATGTAATGTTTAAAACCAAAACCCTAAATTAAATAACCAATATTTTTCTTTATGATCTGGAGACCATGAATACTTAATTTCTAAAGGTCCTAAAAGCGTTTCAACACTATACCCTAAAGCATACCCAGATTTTGTATTTTTAAACAGCTGACCGTCAGCAAAAATATCATTTTCAACACGTGCATAATTTGCTATAAATGTAGCGTAATGTTTATCAAAAACACTATATCTAAAATTAAATTCAGATTTTAAAAAAGATTGGTTACTTAGAGCACCTATATCATAACCGTAAAAAGATTTAAAATTATTTATATAGTTTTTATTATACCCTCCCAAATTGAAATCAAATATTCCCGAAGCTACATTTCCGAGCGTATACCCAGCTTCTGATGTATATTGAAACGTAAGCTTATCGTAAAAAGTTTTCGCAAAACCTAAGGTACCTGATAGCTGTGAAAATTGACTATAACCATCACCTAATACAACCTGATTTTGATCTATTCTCTTATTTCTATCAGACCAGATAAACCATTTAAAACCTACATCAGCATACAACCCACTTGTCGGAAACATTTTTTTGTTGTAAGTATCTAACTTTAAAAATGTAAAGGCATTTATATAATTACTATTATCAAATACTGTTTCTTTATCATTCGTTAAAATTGTTTCAGAGGTTATTTTAATTTTTTTGTTTTCTAATCCAATACCAAAAGCAAATTTTCTATCAACAGTTGTTTGTAAATAAAAAGCATTGGTGAAATCTATATACCTAATATTTATCCTATTAATAAAACCATCGTTAAATAAAAAAGCCCCTTTAAAAGAGTTGTACCTTGAAGAAAAACCATAACTAGGTAAAAATCCGTTATCTATAAAATAATTTAAATCATAGCGTATTCTATCACCAATTCCAACATCAAAGGAAAATTCATCATTTTGTTTTAATAATTTTTTATGACTATAATTTATTAAAACTGCAGATTTATATAATAAATCATAATGCAACCCAAATTGTAAAAAAGATTTAATATTATCTTCTTTAACCTTAAGTTCTAATTTTTTTCCATGAAAAGACTTTTCAAAATGATAATCTATTCGCTCAAAATTTTTGGTAGCTGTTAACGAACTAATTTTTTTTGAAATATCATTATACGAAACACTATCACCTTGTTTCAGTTGCAGTTTTCCTAAAATATAATTATTTGTGTAATTGTTATTCCCTTTAATAACTATTCTATCTACTAATATCTTATCATTAGAAAGTTTTAATTGAGGTCTTCTTTTCTTTACTTTCTGTAATTTAGCAATGCTATCAAAAACAACCTTATACGGTTTTGCTACACGTATCCCTTCTTTTAAAATTTCTTGTTTTTTATCAAAAGAAATAACACTGTATTCTAAAATATTAGGTTTTAAACAAATATCTAATAGTTTTACCTGTTCATCAGCTCTTTCATACATCTGAAAATTAATAATTTGTAATAATATTGAAGCAACAGACTCTAATTCTTTTCTTTTTAATAATTCACCTTGAACATTCACCCCAATAATAAGATCCATGTTTTTAGTTTTCATAATATCAACAGGAAAATTGTTTACAACTCCTCCATCAACTAACAATTTACCATCAATATCTACAGGATTTAATAATGAAGGGAAAGCACCACTTGCTCTAAGAGCTAGGGGAAGAGAACCTTTTTCAATAATAACTTCTTTACCCGTTTCAATATTAGTTGCAATACAATAAAAAGGAATTGGTAACTCTGAAAAGTCATTAACATCATCAACTGGTGCTAGTAATTCTGTTAAAAAATTAAGTACATTTTGTCCTTTCGACAAACCTAAAGGCAATCCTACACCTCCTTTTTTTATAGGTAATGAAATAGCATACTTCTCACCATGCTGCTTCATAAAAAAAGGTTTATTATTTCTACTTACTTTATCTTGAAGCAACGACATAAAATCTGCTCCTTCGATAATTTTTTCAATTTGATTAGCAGAATAACCAGCTGAATATAAACCACCTACAATTGCTCCCATACTAGTACCCCCAATATAATCAACTTGTACTCCTGATTTTTCAAGTTGTTTTAGTACTCCAACGTGAGCAAAACCTTTTGCTCCACCACCACTTAACACCAACCCAATTTTTGGTTGCCTTTGAGCAAATAAAAAGGTTGGTATAATTAATAAAAAAAGTAATTTTCTCATAGTTCATTTTTATGATAATACTGATAAATTTTTTGAGCTCTTGACAAGCCAACCACCTCTTTTAACTCATTTAAATTAGCACTTTTAACTCTTTTTACTGATTTAAATGTACGCAATAAATTAGTAATGGTTTGTTTACCAATATTTGGTATTTTTTCTAATTCTGATTGTATAGCACTTTTACTTCGCTTATTGCGATGAAAAGTAATTCCAAAACGATGTGCTTCGTTTCGTAAGTATTGAATAATTTTAAGAGTCTCAGATTTTTTATCTAAATATAGAGGAACGCTATCTCCTGGATAATAAATTTCTTCTAAACGTTTTGCTATTCCAATAATAGCTATCTTTCCTCTTAATCCTAAAAGATCTAAACTCTTTAAAGCAGATGATAACTGTCCTTTTCCTCCATCAATTACAATTAACTGAGGGAGTGACTTATCTTCTTCTAATAATCGTTTGTACCTTCGGTATACTACCTCTTCCATTGAAGCAAAATCATCAGGTCCTTCTACCGTTTTTATATTAAAATGACGATACTCTTTTTTACTAGGCTTTCCATCTTTAAACACAACGCAAGCCGCAACCGGATGGGTTCCTTGGATATTTGAATTATCAAAACATTCAATATGCCTTGGTTCTTCATGTAATCGTAAATCTTTTTTCATTTGACCCATAATCCGTTTTACATGACGTTCTGGATCTACAATTTTAATTTGCTTAAACTGTTCTTGACGGTAATATTTTGCATTTCTTTCTGATAACTCAACTATACGTTTCTTATCACCTAACTTAGGAACCGTAACTTTTATATGCTCACCTAAATTAACTTTAAAAGGCACGTAAATTTCTCTTGACAATGAATTAAATCGTTGACGGGTTTCAATAATAAACAACTCTAGTAATTCTTTATCTGTCTCGTCTAGTTTCTTCTTTATTTCTGTGGTATATGATTGTACTATAGCACCATTCATAACTTTAAAAAAGTTAGCATAGCCGTGAGTTTCATCAGAAATAATAGAAAATACATCTACGTTATTAATAGATGGATTTACGATCGTAGATTTTGATTGATAGTTTTGTAAAGAATCTAATTTTTCTTTAATCTTTTGGGCTTCTTCAAATTTCATATCAGCTGCAAAATCAAGCATGATTTGATGAAATTGCTCTAAACTTTCTTTAAAATTACCTTTTATGATATCTCTTATTGCTTTAATATCTCGTAAATAATTTTCTTCAGTTTGTAACCCTTCACATGGCCCTTTACAATTTTGTAAGTGATATTCTAAACAAACTTTATATTTATCAGTATTGATTTTAGTCTCATGCAAATCATAATTACATGTTCGAAGTGGATACAACTCTTTAATTAAATCTAATAAAGCATATACCGTTTTAACATTTGTGTAAGGACCAAAATACTCTGATCCGTCTTTTATCACTCTTCGAGTAGAAAAAATTCGTGGGAATCGTTCTTTTTTAATACAAATCCATGGATATGATTTATCATCTTTTAATAAAATGTTATAACGCGGTTTGTATTTTTTAATTAGGTTATTTTCTAAAAGTAGCGCATCAGTTTCTGTATCAACTATAACATGTTCAATTCGTACAATCTTCTTTACTAAAATACGTGTTTTCCCATTTTCATGATTCTTAGTAAAATACGAGGATACGCGCTTTTTTAAATTTTTAGCCTTACCCACATATATAATTACATCCTCCTTATCAAAATACTGATAAACTCCGGGTGAATCAGGTAATGTTTTAACTTGTATTTCTAAAGCTGTAGGCATACAACGAAAATACAATTTTATAAAAAGAAATTAACTGTAATAACGTACATTTATCCATATTTATTTTTAGATGCAAAAACCATTAGATTTCTATAAAAAACAACTTGTTGAGTTAGAAGAAAAATATACAAGAATTACAAAAAAAATTATAACTGTTCGTGTTTTACGTTTTATACTTTTTTTGTCAACAGTAATAGGTATTTACTATACTTTCCAACTTTCTAAAATTCCTTTAATAGTAGGTATATTAGGAATACTTCTTTTTTCTTTTTTGGTACTAAAACATCAAAAGTTACAAGATAAACGGAAAATTATTACCGCAAAAAAAGAAATTAATACTACTGAAATTAATGTTTTAAACAGAAATTATTTTGATTTAGATACAGGAGAAGAATTCATAAATCCAACACATTTTTTTAGTAACGATATTGATCTTTTTGGAGCGGGTTCTTTTTTTCAATACATCAATAGAACCGTAACTAATGACGGAAAAAAGCAACTTGCTTTAACATTAGTAAGCAACTCTATTACAGACATTAAAGAAAAACAAGAAGCTTTACAAGAGTTAGCTTCTAAAATTAAATGGCGTCAACATTTTTCAGCATTAGAAAATACTGTTTCTTCTAAAAAAGACACCACTGAAATTACTGATTGGATTACAAATTACACCTCTAAACTACCTAAATCATTGGCTGTTTTTTCTAAAGTTTTTTCTATCTTTTCAATACTACTTATTGGATTAGTTAGTTTAAAAACAATTACATTTTCATTAGTAGTAACTTGGTTTTTTATAGGGTTAGGAATTACTGGTTATGCTATTAAAAAAACACAAAAACTATACACTGAAGCTGGTTACGCTAAAAATATTTTTAAACAATATCACCTTTTATTGGAACAAATAGAAAATGAAAAATTTACTTCTAGTATTTTAAAAAATAAACAACTTGATATTGCTTCAGAAAATAAAAAAGCATCCGCAATTTTTAAAGAATTTTCTAAAATACTAGATGCTTTTGATCAAAGAAACAACATTATCATAGCTGTTGTAGGGAACGGATTTTTTTTATGGGACATTTTAAACGCTGTTAAAACTGAACGCTGGATTAACAACTACAAAAACACAGTTGAAAAATGGTTTAAAACTGTAAGCTTTTTTGACGCTCAAAACTCACTTGCAAACTTTGTTTATAACCAACCCTCATATATTTTTCCTTCTATTCAGGAAAAAGACACGACTATTCATGCAAAAAACCTAGGACATCCTTTATTAAATCCATTAAAAAGAGTAGATAATAACTTTACTATTAATAATGAACAGTTTTTTATTATTACTGGGGCAAATATGGCCGGAAAAAGCACATTTTTACGCACCGTTTCTTTATCAATAGTAATGGCCAATTGTGGGTTACCTGTATGTGCTGAAAATTACATATATAAACCCATAAAATTAATTACTAGTATGCGAACATCTGATTCATTAGCAGATGATGAATCTTATTTTTATTCAGAATTAAAACGTTTAAAATTTATAGTTGACCAGATAAAAACTGACACTTATTTTATTATACTAGATGAAATTTTAAAAGGGACTAATAGTAAAGACAAAGCTATTGGGTCTAAAAAGTTTGTTGAAAAGCTGAACGGATCAAAATCTACTGGAATAATAGCAACTCACGATATTAGTTTATGTGAATTAGCAAATGAATATTCACAAATAGCTAATTATTATTTTGATGCTGAAATTGTTAATAACGAATTGTATTTTGATTATGTTATGAAAAACGGTGTTTGCAAAAACATGAATGCCTCTTTTTTATTACAAAAAATGGAAATTGTATAACTCTTAGCTTCCAATAAGCTATAATAAATGACTAAAAATAATTGATTCATTAATTATGTACCTTTGTTAAATGCATACACTTCTTGATAATTTTGGACGACAAATTAACTATGTTCGGTTAGCAGTAACCGATCGTTGTAACTTGCGTTGTCAATATTGCATGCCTGCTCATGGTATTGACATTGTTCCAAGAAAAGAGTTGCTTACCTACAAAGAAATGTATCGAATTATTAGAGTACTAACAGAGTTAGGTGTAAACAAAGTGCGTTTAACTGGTGGAGAACCCTTTGTTAGAAAAGATTTTATTGGTTTTTTAGAAATGCTTTCTTACAATGACTTATTAGATACTATTAATATTACTACTAATGGAGCATTAGTTTCTAAACACTTAGAAAAACTAGAAAAACTAGAAAAAGTTAAGAATATAAATTTAAGTATTGATAGTTTACATGAAGAAAAGTTTAAAACAATAACAAGACGTGATGTCTTTCCTGAAGTTTATAAAACTTTTGAATTATTAGAAAAAAGTTCGTTAAACTTAAAATTAAATGTAGTTGTACAATCAGGATTTAATACAGATGAAATCAATGATTTTGTTCGTTTAACTAAAGAAAAAAACATTGCTGTTCGCTTTATTGAAGAAATGCCTTTTAACGGAAGTGGACAACGTGACTTGAAAGAAAGCTGGAATTTTAAACGAATTTTACGGGAAATGCAATCTGAATTTGATATTGAAGAAATTCCTGCAAAAAAGTCATCGACCTCAAGAAATTACCAAGCAAAAAATTATTTAGGAACTGTAGGTATAATCCCAGCTTTTACTAGAACTATTTGTAATGATTGTAACCGTATTAGAATTACCTCAACAGGTACTTTTAAAAATTGTTTGTTTGATGATGGTGTTTTTAATTTACGTGACTTTATTCGAAGCGGAGCTAGTAATGACGACTTAAAAGAATTGTTTTTGTCTTTAGTAAAAGAAAAACCTGAAAATGGTTTTGTGGCTGAAGCAAATAGAAAAAAAGGGAGTGTAAGCGAAAGTATGAGTACTATTGGAGGATAAATATTATAATTTATAATGAAACAACTACAAAATAAAAAATTTAATATGAGTGCTATTATCTTAGCGTCAATAATATCTTCTTTTATATTTATATTTTTTCCACATTTTAGAATCTTTTACTACCTCCTATTTATAGTTATATTAACTCTTATAACACTGGGTGTATTCCTAGTATTAAATAATAGTAAACTAACAAAAAAATACTCTTGGATTATTTCCTTTTTGGGAATAACATATATTCTTTTCTTTGGAATAAATTATCTTTTACACTACATAAAATGATTTCGGTACAAGAAGCAAAACATATAATATTAGAAAACTCACAAGATTTCGGAATAGAAGACATTCCATTCATACAGTCTGTTGGTAGAATCTTAAAAGAAAATATTGTTGCTGATAGAGATTTTCCTCCATTCAATCGTGTAGCTATGGATGGCATAGCTATCAATTATCGTTTTTTTAAAGAAGGGATTCGTAATTTTAAAATAGAAGGAATTCAGCCTGCTGGTAGCATACAAAAAACGCTTAAAAATGCAACCAATTGTTATGAAGTAATGACTGGTGCTACTTTACCAAATAATACTGATACAGTAATTCGATATGAAGATGTACAAATAACAAATGGTACAGCAACTATTGTTGTAACTGCTATTAAAGAAGGTCAAAACATTCACGAAAAAGGTTCGGATAAAATACAAGGTAACTTATTAATTAAAGAAAATACGTGTATCTCTCCTGCTGAAATTGGTGTGTTGGCAACGGTAGGTAAAGCGACAGTAAAAGTAGCGAAACGCCCAAAGGTGATGATTGTTTCTACTGGTGATGAATTGGTTGGAGTACATGAAAACCCATTAGCCCATCAAATTCGAAGAAGTAATGTGTATACCTTAGTTTCATTATTAGAAAAATTGAGTATTCCCTCAGAAACAGCTCATATAACTGATGAAAAACCTATTTTAAAAGAAAAAATAGCTGCCTTTTTACAAGAATATGATGTGCTTCTTTTTAGCGGTGCTGTTAGTAAAGGTAAATTCGATTTTTTACCTGAAGTTTTAGAAGAATTAAACGTTGAAAAACTGTTTCATAAAGTTACACAACGCCCAGGAAAACCATTTTGGTTCGGACGTTCAACGTTTTTTGGTATGAGTGAACAAAACGTTAATAAAAATTCAAAAACTAATACAGTAGTTTTCGCGTTTCCAGGAAACCCCGTTTCAACTTATGTAAATTGTATGGTTTATTTTTATGATTGGTATTATACATCTGTAGGTATAAAAACCAAAGAAGAAACAGCAGTTATTAGTGAAAATGTAATTTTTAAACCTACTTTGACTTATTTTCTACAAGTTAAATTAAGTTATCACTTAGGTAATTTAATAGCAACTCCTATAAAGGGAAATGGCTCAGGGGATTTAGCTAGTTTAGTTTCAGCTGATGGATTTATTGAAATTCCAAAAACAGAAGAAACTGAGTTTAAAAAAGGTAGTGTTTTTAAAGTAATTAAATATAGATAAACATCGTTGTATCGATACTAAACATTAACTAAAGTTCCTTAAAATTTAAAACTAATAACGTGAGCAAATTTTCCCATATAAACGAAAAAAACAATCCTAAAATGGTGAATGTTTCTGATAAAAAAATCACGAAACGAACAGCTATTGCAAAAGCGACCATGTTTTTAGGTGAAGAAATTATTAGTCATTTTAATACCAATGAATTAATAACTAAAAAAGGCCCTGTTTTTCAAACAGCCATCATTGCTGGAATTCAAGCGGTAAAAAAGACATCAGATATTATTCCTATGTGCCATCCGTTGTTAATTAATGGGGTTGACATTGACATTAATATTGTAGATAAAAAACAAGTAGAAGTGTTTTGTAAAGTAACTATTGAAGGAAAAACCGGTGTTGAAATGGAAGCGCTAACTGGGGCTTCAGCCACTTGTTTAACCATTTATGATATGTGCAAAGCTATTAGTCAGGAAATGATAATTAAAGAAGTTAAATTAGTAGAAAAAACAGGAGGTAAATCAGATATTAAAAATGGATAAAAAGCATTCAAAACATACCAAACTAACTAAAAAACAAAACGATAATTTTGCTCCTAATGAAGTAGCTATTTTGGGAACAAAATGTGGTATTATAGCTGATTTAGTTACTGCAGTTTCAAACAAACTATCACATTATAATCTTGGGTATTTTGATGCCTCACATGCTAAAGATATTCCGCAAAATAATTTATCTGAATATACCTTTCACCATAAAGGAAATCTTCAAATAAATACAACTTCTTCTATAAATAAATACGAACAACGGTTACAGTTTTACAATCATGATTTCGTATTTATTAATGGAAACCATTACCAAGGAGCTAAACAAATTTTAATTTTAGACGATGAAAAAGAAGCTTCTGTAAAAAAACGTTTGGAACAATTAACCAATATTCAATTCATTATAAAATTAAATAACAACACTCCATATTTTGATTGTTTAGTAGAAAAGTTTCCAAATATTAAAAACTTAACTTGTTATACTATTGATCAGGTTGAAAAAATTACAAATCATATTAACAACTTAATTCAAGAATACATTGCTCCTATAAAAGGTTTAGTGTTGATTGGAGGGAAAAGTACTAGAATGGGTACTGATAAATCTGAATTAAATTACTTTGGAAAACCTCAAAAAGAGCATGTAAAAGAACTCTTAGAAAAATGTTCACTACCAACTTTTTTCTCTGTTCAAAAGCCTTCTGAGAAAGACAATGAAATTCATGATGTCTTTTTAAATCTAGGTCCTTTTGGTGGAATTTGCTCTGCTTTTCAACAAGACCCTAACACTGCTTGGTTGGTAATGGCTACAGATGTTCCTTTTGTAAATGAAGAAATTATTACCCTTTTATTAGAAAACAGAGACCCTAGTAAAGTAGCTACCGCTATTAAAGGGAAAGGAAAAGAATTTCCTGAACCACTAATTACTATTTACGAACCAAAAGCTTATGGAAAATTATTACACTATTTAGCACAAGGATACTCTTGTCCTCGTAAAATGCTCATTAACTCTGATGTTAAAATTGTAGAAATTGAAGATGCTTTTATTAGAAATATCAATACTCCTGAGGATTTTGAAACTGCTTCTAATGAAATTAAAAAGAGTGTATGAATTTAAAGAATAAGATATTACTTTCTTATAGTCTAGCCTTTCTTGTTACTATTTTGACCATTCTTTATTCTTTTAATTCAAGAGCCTCCAATATGGGAGTTTGTGGAACAACTCCTATTTGTGGTAATACATTAACTAACAAAGGTATAGAAGGTAATAAAATTTTTAAAAGCTTATGTGCAAGTTGTCATAAACTCAACAAAAAATTAATTGGTCCTCCATTAAATAAAGCACTAATCAATATTTCTTATTTTTCTACCTACACTAGAAACGAACAAGAACTTATAAATTCACAAAACAAAAATGCATTGATTGTTAATAATGAGTATAAAACTTTAAACTACAATCACAAATTCTCTCAACTGACTGAGAAAAATATTCAAAACCTAGTAGAATATGTTTCTAATTAATTTAGATAATTAACCTATATCACACTAGACTTCTACTGTGATATAGGACTATATACTAACTATTTACTTATTTTAAATCAAACCTATCTAAGTTCATTACTTTAACCCAAGCTGCAATAAAATCAGTTACAAACTTTTCTTTAGCATCATTGCTTGCGTATACTTCTGCTAATCCTCTTAATTCAGAATTAGATCCAAAAATTAAATCGGCTCTAGTAGCTTTCCATTTAACAGCATTTGTTTTGCTGTCTTTACCTTCAAATTCCATTTTATCTTCAGAAACAGGAGTCCAATAAGTACTCATATCTAGAAGATTTACAAAAAATTCATTTGTTAAAACGCCAGATGTGTTAGTAAGAATTCCTTTGGTTGAAGCATCATAACGTACGTTTAATGCACGCATTCCTCCTACTAAAACAGTCATTTCAGGAGCTGTTAAGGTTAATAATTGCGCTTTATCTACTAACAACTCTTCGGTTGTAAGCGTATATTTTTTCTTTTGATAATTTCTAAACCCATCAGCCATTGGTTCTAAAACTGCAAATGATGCAATATCTGTTTGTTCTTGTGTGGCATCCATCCTTCCAGGGTTAAAAGGAACTTCTATTGAATACCCAGCTTTTTTAGCTCCTTCTTCTACAGCTACTGACCCTCCTAAAACGATTAAATCGGCAATAGAAACTTTTCTAGAAGTATTGTTAAATGCAGATTGAATTTTTTTATAAACAGCTAATACCTTTTTTAGTTGAACTGGGTTATTACTTTCCCAATTAATTTGTGGCTCTAAACGAATACGAGCACCGTTAGCCCCACCTCTTCTATCTGAACCTCTATACGTAGAAGCCGATGCCCATGCTGTTTCTATCAATTGATTATAAGGAATTCCAGAATTAAGAATTTCTTTTTTAAGTATCTTTATTTCAGATTTAGTAATTAATTTATCAGTTCGTGTTGGAATTGGATCTTGCCAAATAAAATTTTCTTTAGGGATTTCAGATCCTAAATATGTTGATTTTGGTCCCATGTCTCTATGCGTAAGTTTAAACCAAGCTTTTGCAAATGCTTCATCAAAAGATAAAGGGTTGTCTAAAAATTTTTGACATACTTTTTTATAATCAGGGTCAAATTTCAATGCTAAGTCTGAAGTTAACATCGTAGGTCTATGTCTTTTAGTTTTATCAAAAGCATCAGGAAAAACTTCTCCCACATCTTTTGCAACCCATTGATGAGCACCAGCAGGGCTTTTAGTTAATTCCCATTCGTTATCAAGTAATGTATTTAAAAAAGCATGACTCCATCTTGTTGGTGTTGGAGTCCAAATAACTTCTAAACCAGAAGTAATAGCATCTTTCCCTTTTCCTGTTTTGTAACTACTTTTCCATCCTAATCCTTGTTCTTCAATACCAGCTGCTTCAGGAGAAGCTCCTACATTATCTGCAGGTTCAGCTCCATGCGTTTTTCCAAAAGTATGACCTCCAGCAATTAAAGCAACTGTTTCTTCATCATTCATACCCATCCTAGCAAAAGATATTCGTATGTTTTTAGCAGAAGCAACTGGATCAGGTTTTCCATTTGGACCTTCAGGATTCACATAAATTAATCCCATTTGTACTGCCGCCAAAGGATTTTCAATATCTAAATCTAACTTTCCTTCTTTATTCAGTCTTCTACTTTCTAACCATCCTGATTCTGACCCCCAATACACATCTTTTTGAGGTTCCCATACATCTTCTCTACCTCCTGCAAAACCAATTGTTTTAAGTCCCATCGATTCGATAGCTACATTTCCTGTTAAAATCATTAAATCTGCCCAAGAAATTTTTTTACCATATTTCTGTTTTATAGGCCACAATAACCTTCTAGCTTTATCTAAATTACCATTATCAGGCCAACTATTTTGAGGAGCAAAACGTTGAAGTCCCATACGGGTGCCTCCCCTACCATCACCAGTACGATATGTTCCTGAACTATGCCAAGCCATACGAATAAATAATGGTCCGTAATGACCATAATCTGCAGGCCACCAATCTTGAGATTCTGTCATTAACTTTGTAAGGTCTTTTTTTAATTGCGCGTAATCTAGTTTGTTAAATTCTTCAGCATAATTAAACTGTTTTGTCATTGGATTTGATAATGCTGAATTTTGTGCTAAAACATCTAAATCTAGTTTATTTGGCCACCAATCTTTATTCGTTTTTTTTTGTGAAATCTGTTCTTTTTTATGCCCTTTATCAAAACCAAAAGGACATTCGCCTTTTTCTTTTACTTCACTGTTATTCTCCCCACTATTGCAAGCGAAAAGTAAAGTACTCGCTATAGCCGATAAATAAAATTTTCTCATTTTTTATATGTTTTAAGTTTAACAGTAAAATTAAATAAACAAAAATGATTGTTTTTTATTTTTAAATAGAAATAAATTATAATAGTATTTATTGAATGCTTCTTCTAACTCTAATCATAAAAAATATATTCTAATGAATTATAGTTTTTAACTATTTTTGAAGCTTAATAAAAAAACATGAATAACGTATTACATATTTTTTGTGATAATGAAGCATTAACAATTTTCAAAAACTCTTCTATTGAAGGAAGTACCATTTTTTTTGAAGAAAATTTAATTGAAGGGCCTTTAACCAAAGATGTTTTTTCAGATAAGTTTTGGACTGAACGTTATTCTTATTTTGAAACCAAGTATCAAAAATTAAGAATAGATTATTTTGACGCTACTATAAAACCTATTTTACAATTAGAAGACCTAAGCATGTATTCTGAAGTAATACTGTGGTTAGATTATACTGAAATATCACAAGTTAATTTAATGGCTTTAGGTGGTTTTTTAGCACAACATTTTTCTAAAAGTACTCAATACTTTCTAGTGTGCTCTGGTAAACATAAAGGTAAAAAAGAGCTACAGAAACTAACAAACTATACCTCAGAAGAGTTTTCTATTCTAGAAAATTATAAAGTAAAAATTACATTGCCTAATTTGGAGTTTCTAAAAAACTGTTGGGATGCTTATGTAACAAAAAATACTCTTTTTAACTATGGTGAGTTCTCTAATAAATTTAGATACTTACAAGATTCAATAACAAAAATAAAACATTAGGGCTAGTATTTATATTTCTAAACACAATACAAAATTGCAATACAAATTACAATTGCAAAAATAGTATCTGGGTTTAGTTTTTATAATACAACTATTGCAATATATACTACAAAAAATTTACTATTAAATTGATTAAAAGCATCAATAATAATAACTACATTTTTTAAAATAAACTCATTTAAAACTACTAATTATTGCATTTAAATTTATTATTATTATATTTATAATTAATCTCTTACAATATTTCCCTCTCTTATACATCTGTAAAATATAAATCAATTAAAAAACAACAAAAAATGAGGAAACTTTTTCTTTTTCTACTATTTTTTAGTGTAATTTTTTCGTACTCCCAAAAAAAGAAAAACTACAATATTGGTATCTTATTAGATAATAAAACTATTGAAGTTGATCCTTTATTACAAAAATTAAAAAATCAAATTAAAACAGTAGTAGGAGAAGACGCTATTGTTAATTTTCCTCCAAATAATTTACTAGTCAACAACTATGATGTAAAAAAAGCTACGTTAAATTATACTACATTGTTAAATAATTCAACTGATATAATTTTGGCTTTTGGTATTGTAAATAGTAAAATAATAGAGGCTCAAAAAATACACAAAAAGCCTACTATTCTATTTGGTTCATTAAATAGAGATTTTAACGCTATTGATGTTACAAAGGCTAATTCAGGGATTAAAAACTTTACCTATTTAGTAAATTCACAATCGTATTTAGAAGATTTAAAAAAATTAAAACAACTTACTAATTTTAAAAAAGTGGGTATTGTTATTGAAACTCCTTTGGCTAAAATGCTTCCATTAAAAGAAACTTTCGATAAAAGTTTAAAAGAAATAAATGCTAGTTATAAACTTATTCCTTTTGAAAGTGTAAAAGACATTACCTCAAATCTTGATGGAATAGATGCTGTATATGTTGCTGGTGGCTTTTTTCTAACTAAAAATGAAACAAAAAAAATAGCAAGTGTTTTTATTAACAAGAAGCTTCCGTCGTTTACCATAAATAATATTAATGATGTTAAAAATGGTATTATGGCAACAAATCAATCAGTGGATAATTTTGAGCAATTTTTACGACGCGTATCTCTTACCATTGAAAGTTATATTAATGGAATTCCATTGGATAAAATGCCTGTTTATATAGAATACAGTCCACGGTTAACGATTAACTATAATACTGCAAATGCAATTGGAGTTCCTATAAAATATAGTTTATTAAATAACACAGATTTTGTAGGAGAATTTAAAGATGTAAATGCTAAAAAGCACTACAACTTGCTTTCTGTAATGAAGCAAGTTTTAAATAAAAACTTATCGCTAAAAGCAAAAAAGCAAAATATTAATTTAAGTCAGCAAAAAGTAAAAACTGCAAAAAGTAATTATTTACCAACTATAACTGCTACTGCAAATGGTACTTATATTGATCCTGATATTGCTTCAACTATAAATCCTGAGTTTTCAACAGGTGGAAATATTTCATTACAACAAACTATCTATTCTCCTGCAGCAAGTGCAAACATTAATATTCAAAAAAACCTTAAAAAGGCTGAAGAAGAAAATTATAATGCCGAAGAGTTAAATACAGTTTTTAATGCGTCAAATGCATATTTTAATGCGTTAATATTAAAATCAAATGCACAAATTCGAATGCGTAATTTAGATTTAACAAAGAAAAATCTCCAAATAGCAAAAGAGAATTTTGAGGCAGGCCAGTCAGACAAGTCAGATGTATTACGTTTTCGCAGTCAATTAGCGCAAAACACACAGGTAATGATTCAGGCTATAAATCAATTAGAACAAGGATTTATTGGTTTAAATCAATTACTGAACAACCCGTTAGAAATGAGAATTGAAATAGATGATCCTAAATTAGATGAAGGACTCTATAAAGATTATAACTACGCACAGTTAACAGAACTATTAGACAATCCAACTACTCGTGAACCTTTTATATCATTTTTAATAGAAGAGGCAAAAAAAAATGCTCCAGAATTGAAGTCGTTAGATTATAACTTAAAAGCAACAAACCGAAATATTAAATTAAGTGGAAGTAATCGATTTATACCAACAGTTGCTTTACAAGGACAATACAACCGTACATTTGGAAGAAATGGAGTTGGAAGCACACTTCCAGCAGGGACCGCTTTTATTAATGGTAATTACAATGCTGGTTTAAATGTATCTATTCCAATTTTCAATCAAAACCAGAATACTATTAATAAACAAACAGCTATAATTCAAAAGGATCAAATAGAGATAAATCGCCAAAATAGCGAATTATACATTGCTGCTAACGTAAGAAACGGTGTGTTAAATTTGATAAATGAAATATCAAACATTGAGCTTTCAAAAGTATCTGAACTAACGGCAAAAGAGTCTTTAGAGTTAACTCAATCCTCTTACCAAGAAGGTGCTGTGAACTTTGTGCAATTAATAGATGCTCAAAACAATTATTTAAATGCACAATTATCAAAAGCAAATGCAGTGTATAATTTCTTAATCAATGCAATACAATTAGAACGTAATATTGGGTATTATTTCTTATTACATTCTAAAGCTGAAAACGATAATTTTACACAACGTTTTCAAGATTATTTATTAAATAAACAATAACAACTCAAGCATAAAAACATCATCAAAATGAAATATAATATCAAATTTTTAATCATCGTTTTTTCAGGAGTACTGTTTGCTTCATGTGGTGAAGAAAAAAAAGAAACTGTAAAATTAATTCGTCCTGTAAAGTATGAAACAGTGGGCTTTTTTGGTGGTAATAAAGTTCGTTCTTTTAGTGGTACCTCGCGTACTGATAAAATTATAAAGCTAAGTTTTAGAAACTCTGGAATTATTACAAAGTTTAATATTAAAATAGGACAAAAAGTACGTAAAGGACAACAATTATCAACTTTGGATAATGTACAAGCACGTTTAAATTACCAAAGTGCTTTATCATCATTAAACAGTGCCGAATCAGCAATGAATACAGCCAAATTAAGTTTAGATAGAACACGTAAACTTTTTGAAAAAGGTTCTACAGCTTTAAGTAATTACGAATCGGCAAAAAATTCATATAATTCAGCTAAAAACTCGTATAATTCAGCTAAACAAAGTGTAGCATTACAACAAGAACAAATACGTTTTGGTTATTTAGTTGCTCCAGAAAATGGAATTATCTCTTCAGTAGCTGCTGAGATAGATGAAAATGTAAGTCCAGGACAAACAATTGCCACTCTTAATGCTGGTACTGATATGGAGATTTTTCTTGGCTTACCTGAGAGTGTAATTAATGAAGTTAGTGAAAATATGCCTGTAGAAGTATCATTCTCTTCTATTCAAGAAAAAGTTTTTAAAGGAAAAGTTACTGAAATATCACCTGCTTTAGACTCTAATACTGCTACTTACCCAATTAGAGTAGTATTAACAAATCCTTCTGAAGAAGTAAAAAGTGGTATGACTGCCAATGTTATATTTAATTTCGAAGAGGGGAATAAAAACACTAATCAAGAACTGGTAGTTCCTGCAAATGCTGTAGGAGAAGATAGTAATGGAAAATTTGTATTCCTCATTAAAGAAGAGGGTGAAAAGACGAAAGTAAGTAAACAGGTAGTTACCATTGGTAGTTTAACTCCAGATGGTTTTATTGTAAAAACTGGATTGTCAGAAGGTCAAAAAATTGCTACCGCAGGTTTACAAACATTGCTTAACGGACAAGAAGTAAAACTTCAATAAAAAAATTCATATAAAATTAACCTTCCGTTTTACGGAGAAGAAAAACTAGTTTAACCAATGAATTTAGCACAATTTTCTATAGATAAAAACCGAATTACCTTTATGGTATTGGCTACCATAGTTCTAATGGGATTGGTAATGTATTCTGGATTATCTCGAGACAGTATGCCTCCTTATACTGTAAGAGTTGCAACTGTTGTATCTGTTTTTCCAGGAGCAAGCCCTGAACGTGTTGAACAATTAGTAAGTGATAAAATTGAAAAAATAGTACAAGAACTCCCAGAACTTAAAGAAGTTAACAGTACGTCAAGAACGGGTTTATCCGTAGTATCAGTTATTTTAAAAGATGAAGTTCGCCAAAATAAAATGCAAGCTGTATGGGATCGTCTTCGAAGAAAGTTAAACTCTATGCAAGACCTTCCACAAGGGGTAATACCAAACCTAAATGACGATGGGATTGGCGATGTATATGGTATTGTTGTTGGTTTAACTTCAGATGGCTATAGCTATGCTGAAATGAAAAATTATGCTGACAATATTAAAGATGATCTAATAAAATTATCAGATGCTGCAAAAGTAACTTTAGGGGGTATACAAGATGAACGGGTTTTTATCGAATTTGACAATACACGATTAAAAAGCTATGGCTTATCATCATCTAAATTGCAGCAAATAATATCAACTACCAATATATTGAGCTCTGGAGGTCAAATAAATGTTGGAGATGAACGAATTATATTAGAACCTACAGGGAATTTTAATTCTATTGAAGACATTAAAGAAATGCTAATTCCTGTGGGAACTAGTGGTTCTCAATTGGTAAAATTAGGAGACATTACCACTATAAAAAAAGCGTATATAGATCCTCCTACTCAAATTGTAAAAATTGATGGAAAAAGTGCGGTTTCTCTTCATGTGAACCTAAAAAAAGGAGCAAATATTATAAAACTTGGAGAAGCTGTAAATAATATTGTTATGCAATGGAAAGAAAAATTACCTGTTGGATTAGAATTAACCAGAGTATCATCATTAGATAACTATATTGATAATAAAATAAGTAATTTTATCTCTAACTTATTACAATCTATAGGAATAGTATTGATTGTTATGCTAATTTTTCTTGGAATAAGAACTGGATTAGTGATTGCAAGTTTAATTCCTATTGTAACCATAATGACATTGATGATTATGGGAGTTATAGGAATGGGACTTAACCAAGTTACATTAGCCGCCTTAATTATGGCACTAGGAATGTTGGTTGATAATGCTATTGTTGTTGCCGAAACTATTATGGTAAAAATGGAGCAAGGAATTGATAAAAAGAAAGCTGCAGTAGATGCTTTTTCTGAATTATGGATGCCTTTATTAATTTCAACTTTAACAACCTCAGCAGCATTTTTAGCTTTTTATATGTCGCCAACAACAATGGGAGATATTGTAGGTCCAATTTTTGTAGTAATCACTATAGCACTAATGTCTTCTTGGATTATTGCTTTAACCGTAATTACAATGTTTTGTTATTTATTCTTAAAAGTTGAATCTAAAAGTATAAAAAAACCTGGGCTAATAGATCGGATTATAAATAAATTAAAAAATTATTACAAAGATTTAATTTTAATTGCTTTAACTAATAAATGGAAAGTAATTGTAGGGATATTCATTGTCTTTTTTATGTCTCTTTATGGTTTTACAAAAGTAGATTTTGTGTTTTTTCCTGATAGCGATCGGAATATGATTACTATTGATGTTAACCTTCCTTTAGGAACAAAGATAGAAAGCACAAAAGAAGTTGTAAGAAAAATTGAGCAGTACATGCTCGACTCTTTAAAAACTTCCGAGAACAAACCTCTAGGAATTACAGACTGGTCATCCTATGTCGGTCAAGGACCTGAGTCATATGATCTAGGATATGCGCAAGATGAAGCGAATTCAAGTTATGCACATATTTTAGTAAACACAAGCTCCTTTAATGAAAACAATATAATGATTAAAAAATTAGATCGTTATACCTTTGAAAACTTTCCAAATGCCGATATTAAAGTTGGAGCTTTAAGTGCTGGAGGTGGTGGTACTCCAATAGAAATTAAAGTATCAGGTTCTGATCCTGATGAGCTAGCTAAAATTTCGGAAACCATTAAAACAAAGTTATCCAAAACGCTAGGAACAAAAAATGTAAAAGATGATTGGGGACCAAAAAGGTAAAAAATTCTTAATTAAAATAGATCAAAATCGAGCACAAAATGCAGGCGTTTCAAGTCAAGATATAGCTACTTCATTAAAAACTGTTTTAGATGGATTTAATACGGGTGAATATCGTGAAAATAATAAGTCTATACCTATTTTAATGCGAAGTGGTGATAGTCAACAACAAACTTTAGCCTCTTTAGAAACCTTAAATATTTTTTCCCAAAATTCTGGTAAAAGTGTACCGTTATTACAAGTCGCTACTATTATTCCTCAATGGCAATATTCTAAAATAAAACGTTTAGACTTAAGGAGAACTATTAATATTTCTTCAAAACTTAGTGCAGATGGAAATGCAACCGCTGTTATGGGAGAGGTTTCTCCTTGGCTAGATGAACAAATTAAAAAATGGCCTCAAGGGTATACTTATGAACTAGGTGGTGATGCAAAACAATCATCAGAAAGTATGGGGTCTGTTATTGCATATCTTCCTCTTTCAGGATTTATAATCATACTTTTGTTAATTATCCAATTTAATTCATTCAGAAAAATGGCAATGGTTGTATTAACCATTCCTCTAGGAATTATTGGAGTAGTTATTGGTTTATTAACTTTTCAAGAACCTTTTGGGTTTATGCCTTTCTTAGGGGTAATTTCTTTAGCTGGAATTGTAATTAACAATGCCATTGTTCTTATTGACAGGATGGAAGTAGAGCAACATTTAGGTAAAAATGATGAAGATGCTGTAATAGCAGCTTGTTTACAGCGATTTAGACCAATATTATTAGCTACATTTACAACTGTTTTAGGATTAATACCATTATATCTTTCTGGAGGGGAAATGTGGGAAGGAATGGCGGTAAGTATTATGATCGGGTTACTTTTTGGAACAGTTATTACTTTATTGTTTATTCCTTCATTATACAGTGCATTATTCAAGGTTAATTACAAAAATTACGAATTTAATGAAGCGTTATTAGAAGAATAAATAGTGTATGAAAAACCTGTATAAAACTTTATATAAGCATCGTTTTGAATCTTTTTTCTTTAGTTTACTTGCTATTTTATTTGGTTCATTATTATTTCCTATTGAATTCTTTCAAGAAGAGTTAATGCCTATTCTTTTTCTTGCAAATATTGCCACTGGCATTATATTAATTTCAAAAAAGAAAAATCTTTTCTGGTTTTTTTTAACTCTTTTTGCTGGATTACTTTTTGTATTAGGATTAAACCTAATACAAAAGAAAACTAATACCCCTTATAATTATACACGTTTAAGTTTTTATTTCTTGTTTTATACTTCAGTAACTATTGCTATTATAAAGCAGGTATGGAATTCGAAAAATGTAAATAAAAACGTAATTATAGGATTAATGAGTGGCTATATTTCACTTGGGTTCATTGCTTTTTTTATTTTTATTTCTATTGAAATTTCTAACCCTGGGTCTTTTGGAGGTGTATTATTAGATGTTTCTTCATTAGATGAAAAAATCGATTCTCTTTTATATTATTCCTACATAACACTTTTAACAATAGGTTACGGAGAAATAACACCCTTGACTCCTGTTGCTCAAAAAGCATCAATATTAACTGGGTTATTAGGGCAATTTTATACAGTAATAATTACAGCGGTAGTAGTAGAAAAATACATTCGTCATTCCATAAAAAGTAAAGACTAATTTTTTAGTAGAGAAGTTAAAAATCAAAACCAATATCTATTATGTAAACGCTTTTAGATAGCTAGTAAATATTTTCATAACTACTTTTTTAACAGCATACTCGGTGTATAGCCAAAATGCCTTTTAAAAGCAGTAGAAAAGTGTTGTGGGTTTTTATAACCAACAGCATCTGATACTTCTGAAACGGAGAAATCTCTTCGTAAGAGCATTTTTTTTGCTTGTTCCATTTTCAGATCTTTTATGTAACCAAAAACTGTTGTTCCAAAAATACTTTTAAACTCTTTCTTTAAAGTACATTCATTAGTGTTAACTTCTTTTGCTAAATCAATCAATCGTAATGGCTCATCTAATCTTTTTGTAATTAACTCCTTAGCATAGTACATTTTATCTATTATTTTTTTTGAACTAGGATATGACTGTGTAACTACTTTATAACTACTTATTTGATCAATTTGAAGTAACAAAAGCTCTAAAACTTTAGATTCCAAGAATAATAAACGAAACTTACTTTTCCACTTACAGTTAACAATTTCATGAATAATAAAATGCATTTCTGCCGTCATCGGATAGTTAAGCTTATTCATAAAACCAACCTCTTTATTCTCAATAATCTTAATAAAATTTTTAAAAAAATCAGTCCCGGGAATATATTGTTGAAAAAAATCAGGTTTTATTTTAATCTCAAATGCAAACATATCTCCCTCTGCCATAACCATTCTTCCTTCAACATCACTCCCATAAAAAATATTATGCTGATTTTTTTTTATCAAAAACTCTTCCGAAAAATATTTCATTTGAGTCAATGTAGAACCTATTAAAGTGAAATGCATTTCTACAATTTCTCCTTCCATTTTAAAATCAATAGAAGTGCTATTTTTAAAACAACCATTTCCGTAACCTATGGTAAATTTATCAGTAATAATCTCTCTATATCGACCTTGAATATTAGAATGATCAAAACCAAAATCTAGCTCTCTAACTCCACAATCATCTACTTTACAACTCATTTTATCAGAGTCAAAAACAAGCTCTTCTATATCGTTTAAATGTAGTTTATACCTTGTCACTATTCCGTATCCCGTATTATTTGTTCCGCCCCGCGTAGCCGTTCTATCCAAGAAGACAGTACTTTCGCCCCTAAAGATACACAATTTATAATTAGTCTAAATAATGAAAACAAAGAAAACATATGTGAAACACTTTTTATGGTGTGCGCTTATACTTACTTCTAGTATTATCAGTGCACAAAAATGGAGTGTTGAAGGTAAAGTAACTAGTTTAGATAATACTGCTATAAATGGGGCAACAATTACTTTGCTAGGAACTACAAAGGGGGGGTATACAAACGAAAATGGGAAATACAAAATAGAAAATTTAACATCAAACACCTATTTTTTAAAGGTAAGTTTCTTGGGGTACCAAACAATTACAAAAAAAGTTGTTCTGAATGCTAATAATTTGGTAATTAACTTTACGCTCTATCAAATATCAGACAAACTAGAAGAAGTAATTATATCCTCAGCAAATCGCCGTTTTGAAAAATTACAAAAAACAGCGGCTTCTGTATCTGCGATTAGCACCAAAGAAATTTCGCAACTACAAATAAAACAAATTAGCGAGCTGAATAGTATTGCTCCAAATTTTAGAACTTATGATGACGGCGCTACTGGAGGATATACAATGATTGCCAGTAGAGGTATAACTACCATTGATAATAAGCCTATTGTTGGAGTATATATAGATGATATTCCATATTTTAACGGGTTTTCTTTTCCTTTAGCACTTCAGGATTTAAAAAGCATCGAAGTGCTTCGAGGGACCTCAAGGTACTTTATATGGAAGAAACTCTTTAGCTGGGGTTCTTAACATAAAAACTAAAAGCCCTAAAAATAAAGTAAGTGGATATTTAACGAGTGGATACGGAAATTTAAATGCGAAAGAATTTTCTTTTGCCTTTAATGCACCTTTAATAAAAGATAAACTCTTATTAAGAGCTAGTACAAATATTGCTGATAGAGATGGATTTGTAAAAAATGAATTCAATAATAAAGATTTACAGAATAGAAAAGTTGTAGATGCAAACATTAGATTCACATACTTTGCTACTGATAAGTTAAAATTTAATTTACAATATAATGTACAACGAAAAGAATCTGATGCATATGTTTATAGCGTTGCTTCACCTCAAATAAGTTTACAGGATATTTTAAAAAACAACCCATACAAGGTAAATTTTGATATGGATGTTCTAAGGCAAGTAGTATTTCAAAATATAGCGTTGCATTTAAAATATGACCTACCTTCTTTTCGTATTCACTCCATTTTTGCATATCAAAAAAATGCAGGCGATAGACGAGACGAATACGATTATACACCATTCGATATTCAATCAGCTGTTGGAGACAATGTACTACATAATTTCTCTCAGGAATTTCGTTTAGTATCTACTAATGATAGTTCACTGCAGTGGACTGCTGGTGTTTTCTTATACCATAACAAAACATCTCAAAACGATAACTTTATTGCAGGGAAAGATATTAGCCTAGTGGATCCAACAGCTATACCAAATACACGTTCAGATATGTTGGAGACCATTCAAAAAGGAATAGCTTTATATGGTCAAGCAACATATACTTTAAACGATAAAGTATCCTTTACTGGTGGGTTACGTTTGGATTATGAAAAAAACACCGTAGACATTGAACGTACTTATAATATTGCTGCCTTCCCTCCATCAGGTTTTGTGGATGCTGCCGAATTTACTTCTTTTTCTCCAAAAGGAACTATAGGGTATAACATCTCAAATGAAATATTTGCTTTTGGAAGTATTGCTAGGGGGTACAAACCAGGGGGTATAAATCAATTTATTACGGATAAAGAAAAAGCTAAATTCAATCCAGAACAATCTTTGAATTATGAAATTGGTTTAAAATCTACTATTCTAAATAATACTTTAAAGCTTAATCTAACTGGATTTTATACCTCCTATACAGGCCAGCAAATATTTACACTTTTAGATTTATCAACATTTGCATTTGGTATTGATAACATAGGAGAGTCTAGAATTTTTGGTTTAGAATTTGAAGGTAAAGCAGCTATTTCAAAAGGGTTGAGTTTAGGAATGAACTTAGGATATTTAAACGCTAAAGTAAGCAAGTACAATGAAGTAATTGTAAATCCTTCCGATGGAACTGTCATTTTGGAAGATAGATCTGGAAAAACACTACCTGTTTCTCCAGAATTTAATGGAAATATAAATGTAAATTTTGTACAACCATTATCTAAAAAAATAAATTTAGAATCATCATTAGATTACAATTATCAAAGTGATATTTATTTTGATATTCCAAACAACTCATTACAGCCTTCCTATGGATTATTAAACGGTAGGTTAGGAATTACATCACAAACCATGGACTTATTTATTTGGGCTAAAAACCTTACAAATGAAGCCTATTATGGGTATGGATATGGTGTTGGAACATTTAATGCTGCTGCTTTTGCTTTACCAAGAACATTCGGCGCAAATATTACCTTAAAATTTTAAGACTACATAAAATGAGTAAGAAAACATTCCTTTTACAATTGATTTTAGGAGTAAGTTATAAGAATTTGGGGATTTTGAATGGAAAAAAAATATTTATGAAACACAAAAAGCATGGATATACAACAATCTAAAAAACAATTTATTTTAAATACCCCACTAAAAGAAGTAATGTGGAAACTGTCGCTGCCAGCAATAGCAGCGATGGTATTCTATGGGCTAAATGCTTTTATGGATACTGTATATGTTGGTCAATTATTAAATGAAGAAGCGTTAGCTGGTATTGCTTTGGCATATCCACTAACCAATATGATGATGGGGCTAGGAAGTTGGGTAGGAACAGGAGCTGGAAATTACATAAGCATTTTATTAGGTGAAAACAATGAAGAGGAACTAGTTAAAGTACTTCCAAATGCAACATTTTTTACACTAATTGGAACCTTGATTTTTGCTATTCCTGCATATATTTTTTCTGAAGAACTTATCGCTTTAATGGGGGCTTCCAATGCTATTCTAGCATATGGTAATAGTTATCTAAAAATAACTCTATTAGCTTCTCCTTTATGGGTGTATGCACTCCAGCTTAATTTTATAGTTCGTGCTGAAGGAAAAATGAAAAAAGCAGCTATCATGATGATATACGGACTAGCAGTAAATATTTTACTGACCCCATTATTTATAAAATATTTAAATATGGGTATAGAAGGCGCTGCTTGGGCAACAAATGTAGGTATGCTAATTTATTGTATTGTAGGATATAGGTATTTTATCAGCAATCAACCCTCATTCTCCGCAAAGATAAATGACGTACAATTCGATACAAAGATATTGCCACGAATTCTTAAACTTGGTTTTCCAGGGTTTATTATGAGTATGATGGGGTTAATACAAGCACTTGTTGTTTTTAATGCTGTTGTAAAAGTTGGTACCGAAAACGATTTAGCCTTTTTTGCTGCAGCAAACCGAATACAACTCTTCCTGATGACTCCTCTTTTTGGTTTAATGCGTGCCCTACAGCCAGTAGCAGGGGTAAATTTTGGTGCAAAAAAATATGATCGAGTAAAAAAGAGTTTCTTATTGTTTTCTAAAACTGGACTATTGCTTGTACTTCCTTTTTGGTTGTTTTTAATGTTATTTCCTGAAATAGTAATACGTTTAGTACTACCAAATACAACTATTAGCATTTCCGATATTTTCAACTTTAGAATATACATGGCAATCATACCATTTTTACCATTGGTATTTATGGCGTTAACTTATTTACCTGCAATCAATCATCCAAAACCTGCCAGTATAATTGGAATTGCAAGGCAAGTTGTTTTTTATATCCCAGTAATGATTGTTTTACCAATATATGCAGGTATCAATGGTATTTATTATGGAACTACAATCATAGACATCATAATTACTATTTGGACACTTTACATTGTCAGAAAAACATTCTATACAATTCTTAAAACGAAAGAATCCTAAAATTTCAAAAAATGAAACTAGAAATAAAAAACTTATCCAAAACCTATAATAACGGAGTACAAGCGTTACAAAATATTAACCTTACCATTTCAAAAGGAATGTTTGGTTTACTCGGTCAAAATGGAGCTGGGAAATCAACACTAATGCGAACCATAGCAACACTTCAAGATGCAGATAATGGAAATATAAATTTTGATGGTATAAATGTAATGAAACATCCTGAAGAATTAAGAAAGGTTTTAGGGTATTTACCACAAGAATTTGGAATTTATCCTAATGTTTCAGCCGAAGAGCTACTATTACATATTGCAAACATGCGTGGCATAACAAACAAAGGAGAACGAAAAGATCAAGTAGCTGCATTATTACAAAAGGTAAATCTTTATGAAGTACGAAAAAAAAATTTAGAGAGTTATTCTGGTGGAATGAAACAACGCTTTGGAATTGCACAGGCTTTATTAGCAAACCCTCAATTAATTATAGTAGATGAACCTACAGCTGGCTTAGACCCTATGGAAAGAAATCGTTTTTACAACCTGCTCGCAGAATTAGGTGAAAATGCAGTGGTGATACTTTCTACACATATTGTAGAAGATGTAAGTACGCTTTGTAATGATATGGCAATCATAGGTCATGGAGAAGTATTACTTACAGGAAAACCATACGACATAGAAACATCATTAAATGGAAAGGTATGGGAAAAACAAATTAACCCTTCTGAACTTGCAATACAAAAAGAAAAGTATGCTGTTATTTCTAATCATTTTCATTTAGGAAAAATGTTAATTACAGTTGTTTCAGAAGATATGCCTGATGAAAGCTTTTATCAAAAATCACCCAATTTAGAAGACGCTTATTTTCACTTATTATTTAACCAAGCTAAACAACAAGTATCATGATAGGTAAAATTATTTCATATGAAATGGGTAAACGTTTTAAACATTGGACTACATTATTGTTCTTTTTTATTATCGTTTTTCAAGGAATTTGGTATACAAAAGGTGCATTTGACCAATTTGTAAATGAAGGATTATTGATGAATTCCCCTGCTGTGTTTTATAAATGTCTAGCAGCCGGAGGAATGCTAATGCTTATTATAATTGCAATTATTACTGGTACTTCTTTATTTAAAGACATTCAATACAAAACAGCACAATGGATGTATACCTTACCAATTCATGAAAAGAGTTTTTATGTAGGTAGATTTAGTACTGCTTTTTTCTATAATATTAGTATTGCCTTTGGTTATGTGATAGGAATGCTGTTAGTACCTTATTCTGGTATTGGAGAAGCACATCGTTTTGGAACTGCTCCTCTTGGTCAACTGCTACATGGATTTTTACTTTATACAATACCTAATATTTTTTTATTAACCTCTGCTTTCTTTTTTGCATTAGTTTATACTCGAAAAATGTCAGCTGGGTATCTGACTATTTTTATAATTTCAATGTTTTTTATTGTAATGCAAACTTCTTCTGAGTCGGGAGGAATTACTAAAGCACTTACGTTATTAGATCCTTTTGGTTATGTTGCAACAGATGAAATCCTATTAACCTTACCTGTTAATGAACGTAATACGGCGTATATTCCTTTTTCTGGAAACTTATTACTTAACCGACTTATTTGGTTTAGTATTGCCCTAACATTAGCAATATTGAGTTACTTCAAATTTAGTTTCAAACATTTTGGAGCTCCAAATAAAGCAAGTAAAAAACCTCTTACTTCAAACAATACAACCACCAATACATCTATTAAAAAAAATACCATTATTCCTAAACTATCTTTTTCTACAGCAGATTATATGAGGAAATTATGGTTTTTATCGCGTCTAGAATTTAAAAATATCGTTCGTCCCGCTTCTTTTAAAATTATTTTAGGTATTGTTTTTTTAATGATTATTTTACAAAATCTCTTTTGGAATGCTACTTATTATATCGGACATACTATGCCTTTAACCTCTACAATGACTATGTTTCGTTTAGCTTTTGGTTTTTTCATACTAATACTAATCATGATATGGTCAGGAGAAATTTTTTTCAAAGACAGAGTGGTACATATCCATACTATTACAGATACACTTCCTGTGCCTGTTTGGGTTACTCAAATATCCCGATTTATTGCTATATCAGGAATGTCTTTAATTTTGTCCTTATGTTTTACCGTAATTGGAATGGGGATCCAAATAGTTCAAGGGGGAGTTGAACTTATTGAATTGGATTTATATTTATACGATAATCTAGGTTACAACTGGGGTTGGCTTAGTTATTTGCTTTGGATTGCATTAGTCTTCTTTTTATCTGGATTAACCGGCAACCGATTTTTAACACACGTACTTAGTATTGGTTCTTTCTTTTTTATGATTTTATCCTTTGAGCTTGGGTTAGCAGAACAAACAATTTTTGCATATGCAGGAACACCCGGCTTGGAAGATTATTCAGAAATAAGTAATTATGGAATTTGGTACACCTCCGCTATTTGGTATTTTTTAATGTGGCTTGCTTTGGCGGTAGTTTTTGTACTACTTGGTATATATTTTTGGCAACGTGGTACCACTAGAAAATGGAAAGATAAGCTTCGTTTTAAAGACAAACAGCTTTCTTTTGGTGGTAAATTAATTAGCCTTGTTGCATTAATCGTATTTTTTACAATACAATCATTTATTGTAAAACAAGTAGAGTTATCAGAAAGTTTTCAATTAAGTTTTGAAGAAGAAGAAGAACAAGCCGATTACGAAAAAAAATATGGCTATTTAAAAAACAAAATACAGCCCAAATATGCAAATATAGATTTAGTCTTTGATTTTTATCCAGAGGAAAGAAAGGCAAAATATACTGCAAATATGTTACTTGTAAATACTTCTAAAAAACCGATAGATACTCTTTTTCTAAATTATAAAACAGCTATTTACATAAAAAAACTACAAATTAATGGTGGAGATTTAAAACTACTATTTGAAGACAAAACACACGATATAAAAGCTTATCAACTCCCTGAAAAAATGGCGCCAAGTGACAGCGTTTTTATTGTATTAAAGGCTCAAAAAAAACACAAAGGGTTTACACAATCTGGTGAAGAACCACAACCTGATTTAATGTACAACGGTTCCTTCGGAAATATTCATGATTTCTTGCCTATTATTGGTTATAACGAAGAAAAAGAACTAAAAGAGAATCGAAAAAGAATGGATCAAGGTCTTAGTTTATTAGATGCTAGAATGGCAAAAACGACAGACATTAAAAGCTTAAATCAGAGTATTTATGCCTCAGATGCCAATCGTGTAACTGGAAAAATAACCATAAGTACCTCCGAAAATCAAGTTCCTCTAGCGCCTGGTAAAATGATTAATAAATGGACTAAAAATAATCGAAACTATCGTACTTATTCCATTACAAAAGGGGTTCCTTTTAACTGGTACTTAGGATCTGGGCACTACAAAGAATATATTTCCAAAAACGAAGAAACTACCCTAAAAATTTATGCTTCCCCAAAGCATCAATTTAACATAAAACTATATCAAAAAGCTCTTCGTGCATCTATAAATTTTGTTTCTAAAAATCTTGGCAACTATCCTTTTAAAGAAATTCGATTACATGAAATACCTTATTACCAAGATAAATTCTATACCTATGCAAACAGTATTGCAGTGTCTGAAAAAGAAGGGTGGTATGCAGATATTACAAATATAAAGGAACGTTCCTATATCTTTCAATCTGTTACTTCACAAGTAATTACACATTGGATACAAGAAAATATGCATATAAGTAATGTAAGAGGGGGAAATATGTTATCTAAGGCTTTACCAGAAGCATTGGGGCTTATATTACTTAAAAAAACTCTAGGAAATGAAGCCCTAGAGCATATTCTGAAGAAGAAAAAAGATTTTTATGCTAAAGAAAAAAATAACGAAGCAAATACAGAGCCTATTTTATTGTATGCCGATAACATGGAGTATTTAGAACCCAATAAAGGAGCATTAATATTATTTAAAACAATCGAATATTTAAACTTCAAAAAATTTCTTTCTTTCTTAAATACTTATATAACTAAAAACAAAAATTCATATGTAACTTTTGAAGATTTTTATACAAAATTAAAACCTCAGTTATCCCAATCACTTAGGGAAGAAATAGAAACAAAATAAATTTTTAAAACTAAAAAGTAGCTAATTGATTATTAGCTACTTTTTGTATTCAAAAAAGAATCAAACCTATATTAACGAAATAATTGGATTTTGCACCCTGTTTTATAATGTTTATATTGTTCAAAAAAATATACTTACTTACATAAGAATAATTAAAATAAATACTTAACCTCAAAGATGTTATACATATTTAAACGTCAATTAACATAGTATTCATTTACAGACTAAAATAAAAACGCTCGTATATAAAACAATAAATTATTGTTTTATTATTTAGTTAAAATAACAAATAAAATAATTGCCTACTTACGATTTTTGATTCAAAGACATCACTTATAAATTGTTCTCTAACTAAAGTAAACTCTCTATTTTTTCTTTTAAAAACAAAAAATACCTTAGTTTAAAATTATAAGAATAATTAAATTAAAAAATTGGAGAGAAAAACCTACTTACTTTTTTTATCTTTATTTCTTATCTTATATTCTATAGGTTACACTCAAGAACCTATATATAAAAACTTTGGAGTAGATGAAGGACTTCCTAGCTCACAAGTTTTTGATATTTATCAAGACAAACAGGGCTATATTATATTTGCTACAGACAAAGGAATTTCTCGTTATAATGGTTATGAGTTTAAAAATTATGGAAGTGAAAATGGATTGCCAGGAAACGTTATTTTACGATTTTATCCGCAACAAAATGATCAAATTTGGGGGTATACTTTCCATACAAAATCATTATTTTTTTTTAATGAAAGATTTAATGGTTTTACTACTTATAAACATAATGAGCTATTACAAAAAGAGCTAGGAAGATCTGGAATTATCAAAAGTTTATACATAGATAAAGAAAATACCGTACATATAGGAGGAACTGGAATTAATGGAATAATTTTAATAAAAGATAATGGTAAAATAGAAAGAAAGTATACAAATAAAGAATACTCAAGAAGTAAAGAGGCTAACAAATATTTTAACCTCAATAACTCAGTAGATGGAAATACCTTTTGTTTTACTTCAATGTTAATAAAAGATACGGATAATCCCTTTTTTATAAAAGGCTATTTCAATCCACATATAGAGGCATTATGGCTAAAAAATAATAAGAAAGCTGTAATTAATAATGGAAAATTTATACGTATTCTTAGTAGAAAAAATAAAACTATTACGATTAAAAAAAGTTATACACCAATAGGAATAAAAAAAATAGATAGTAGTAATTTTTTTTTAGGATATTATTTTGGAGGTGGAAAAATAATCAGCGATAAAGGAGAAGTAGTAAGAGAATATTTAAAAGACAAATCTGTTACTAATTTCTTAAAAGATCATGAGGGTGGCTATTGGCTTACTACTCAAAACTCTGGTGTTTATTATATAAAACGACCTGGCATATCAATTTTAAAAGAAAAGAAAAAACATAACCACATAAACTCATTAGTTAAAAAAAATAATGAACTACTTATTGGATATAAAGATGGAGGATATTCAAAACTAAATGTTCTTAGGGAATTCAAAAACCTAACAAAGCCCTCAAAATATCCAGATCCAACTATTGTTGAATATGATTCAATATCTAACAAAACTTATGTATATGGAGCTCATGGATTAGAAATAAATAACACTCTTTTTGGAAAAAAGTATACTATAAAACTTTCTGAACCTACCAAAAATGGAGTAATTTTTGGCAGTTCCCCTTCTGGGTTCTACGAAATGAATAATAAAAACCATAAATTTCCTTGGAGAGTTCAAGATGTAAGTATATGGGAAAAAGATACTTTGGTGGCTACACCCCTAGGAGTTTTTCAAAAAAATAAAAATAAAATTATTCCTTTATCCAAAAAAACGAACTTATTAAGTTATAGGTCTGATGATATTGATATTGCCTTTAATGAGAAAAAATTTTTTATTGCAACTCAAGGTATAGGAGTTGTTGTTTATGGAGATACTATTTACAATATATCAACAAAAGATGGACTAACAAGCAATAGCATCAATGAAATAAAAGTAGAAAATGACTCTGTTATATGGGCATGTACAAATAAGGGACTAAATAGAATTACTTTCAAAAAGAATACTTTTAAAGTAACAAGCATAAATAAGGAAACAGGGTTATTAAGTAATGAAATAGAAGATATTGAAATTATAAATGATACACTTTTTATTGGCACCAAAGAAGGATTGTGTTTGCTACCAAAAAAAGAGTTAGATCACAAAGAACAAAAGAACTTTTATTTAAAAATTAAAGATATTAAAGTTAATGATATTACATATGATAAAGATAAGTTGTTAGAACTTAGTTACAATCAAAACAAGATAACGTTCTCAGTAGAAGGCATTTTTTATGCAGGTGAAAACCTTGAGTATCAATATAGATTAAAAGGGGTTGATACCAAATGGTCTAGCACAAAGAATAGAAACATTAGTTTTCCTAATCTTAAAAGTGGTAAATATACTTTTCAAGTCAAAGCTTGTTTAAAAGATAAATGTAGTAAAGTAAATCATTTAGAATATAGTTTTACAATAAGATCTGCTTTTTGGAAAACAGGATGGTTTTTAGGAGTATGCCTTATGGGGTTTGCTTGGATTTTATATAACTTTTTTAAAATTCGTGTTTTAACATACAATAAAGATGTAGTTAGAGAATTTATTCGATTACTAATAAGAAGGTTAAACCTAAACGAAAAATATTTAGAAGTTAGAATGAATGGTGAGGATTTAAAAATTCTTAGCAATACTATTCTTTATGTAAAATCTTCAGGAAATTATTTAGATATTATAACATTGGATAAGAAATATACTGTACGATGTAAAATAGGCGATTTTATTAGATTAACTCCTGATTCACTAGAGTTTTTAAGGATTCATCGTTCTTATATAATAAGGATAGATAAAGTAACAGGGAAGTCTAAAAAATCAGTAACTATTGGAAATGAGACTTTTCCTGTAGGTGAAACCTATTTAAGTCAACTTAAAAAAATACATTTCTAATTATTAATTCAAAATCAATACAAAAGAAATATTATTGAAAATCACACAGGAGAAGTTAGGTTGGTTTTTAAGAACTGGAAAAATGATTAAGAAAATAAATATGTAGTAAATGTTATACTAATCCTCACATTTAATTTTAACCTATTCAAAAAATCAAGGAGGTATACTTACTTCCCTGATTGTTAAACCATTTTTCACCAAATTTACCTATCTATTTCTGGGGCAATAATTGAATGTTTAACTACCCCATTATTAGGTATCTCTATGAATTATTAATATTTAGTTTATAAAGGACGTTCTCTAGCTTCATAGTAATTGCCTTGTGCATCTCCTCCTGTTCCATTAGGATCTGGTTCAGTTGAGCAAGCACAAGACATTGAAGGAAATAGTGTTTGTAATATTTGATCATTACACCATTCTGTACAGGTAGGGTTTCCTCCATTAATTAACTTTTTTTGCTCTTTACTAAGGTTTTTGCCTAAACTTAAAATTGATTTTCTCATAATTAAAAAATAAAAATTATAATTACTGTGAACATTTAAAGACACTCACAATTTGTGTCTATTTATAATAAATACATACTCATATATATTTTCCTTTACCTAATACCAACGCTCGAAATAATTTTATTAATAGATATTTTTATTGATAATCATTTTAAAATAGGGGCTGCCCCCTACTGAATATTTAAATGAAACATTGTTTATTTTTATTAATGCTGTTTTCTGGAATTTTAGTTAGTTTTTATCTTCCATATTTTGAATTTCTCTCAATGTATATCTAGAAATTTAAGCATCTTTAATAAGGTTAATAAAATATATAAGCTCATTTCTAAAGTAAACTTTAAAAACAACCCCAAGTGTTTTTTGACACTCAGGGATAAAAATTAAGAGTTAAACGTATGTGTTTTTTTGCAAAGAATTTTTCTCCATTGTCCATAAGCATAAACCCACTCCCAAGTAGCTCCTTCTTCACAAGAAAGAGTACCTCCATTAACTGTTTGCTGTTCTGGTTTAGATAAAATAGTTCCTAAACTTGAAATTGATTTTAACATAATACTTTGTTTAAAATTATCTTACTCTGTTATAAAGGCTTTTCAGTTACGCCTACACCTATATTTTTTTATTCTAGAATTAAAAACACGTAATAGATACTCTGTAAACATATAACAACGTTAAAAAACAAAGTGTAAAGTGAGATTAAATGTGATAATTGGTAGCATAAAAGACACGAATAAAAAATAACGAGGGATGAAAACAGTTAGTTTAGGGGTAAATTGGTTGTGCTTTTACAATATTTTTATTCAAAAATCAATGCAAAATATACCTAGTGTTACTTATAATATAAAGTAATCCTTTTCAAAAAATAAACCAGCAAGCCATAATTATAACGTGCTGGTTTAAAATAAATAAAAATTATTTGTTTTAATAATCTAAAATTACAATTAGATTATATGAACTTAGTATCATGATTTTAGCTAAGAACGCTCTCATAACTATCTAAATACGTTTCTATTACTCCATTTATTAATTATTTGCTTAATTTTAAAAAACCGCGTGTATTAATTTAAAAATCACACGCGGTTAAAAACATAAAGATTTTACTATTTAAAATTTTATTTCTGAAGACACAGGCGCTTCACAAATATAACCACTAGGGTTAACTGATGAAGGAATAGGTGCTTCTCCTCTAGGACAAACTGGTAACCCTCCATTAATTGTTTGTTGTTCTACTTTAGATAAAACTGTTACTAAATTTGAAATTGATTTTAACATAATACTTTGTTTTAAATTATCTTACTCTATTTATAAAGGCTTTTCAGTTCTGCCTATATCTATTATTAGATGATTCCGGAATAATTGTACTTAATAGATAATACTATAAACATATTGTAATATTAAATAGAAAAAAGACAAACAGTGTTGAAAGTGACAAAGTGGAATATAAAAGTGATGAGTAAAAATATAGAGATTTAAAACATTTAAAAAATGGTTTAAAAATTAATTACTTAGAAGGTAAATTTGTTGTAAATATACATGAGGAATAAAAAAAAGGCTTCATATTTCTAAGAAGCCTTTAGTACTCGAGGTGGGAATCGAACCCACACTCCCGAAAGAACTGGATTTTGAATCCAGCGCGTCTACCAATTCCGCCACTCGAGCATTTTAGTAAATGAACTGCAAATCTATAAAATATTTTAGTTAATTCATTAAAATACTTATAAACTCTTAAAATAGTTTTATTTTTGCCTTTCACAACAACACTAACAACAAATAAACTTTGGTAAATGCCTACAAATCAATTAACTCCAAAAATATTTACATGTTCTCAAAGCACAGAACTAGCAGAAGAAATAGCTAAAAGTTTTGGAACAGAACTAGGAAATGTAAAAATATCACGTTTTAGCGACGGAGAATTTCAACCTGCTTTTGAAGAATCAGTTAGAGGTAGACGTATTTTTATAGTAGGATCTACTTTTCCTAATGCTGACAATTTAATGGAAATGTTATTAATGCTAGATGCCGCTAAGCGTGCATCTGCAAGACATATAACAGCCGTGATACCTTATTTTGGATGGGCTCGTCAGGATAGGAAAGACAAACCAAGAGTAGCTATTGGCGCAAAATTAGTAGCAAAACTTTTAGAAGAAGCTGGAGCGACAAGAATAATGACTATGGATTTACATGCTGATCAAATTCAAGGTTTTTTTGAAAAACCAGTTGATCATTTATATGCATCTTCTATATTCTTACCTTATGTTAAAAGTTTAAATCTAGACAATTTAACAGTTGCATCTCCTGATATGGGAGGATCTAAAAGAGCTTATGCATACTCTAAATACTTAGAAAGTGATGTTGTTGTTTGTTATAAACAACGTAAAAAAGCCAATATAATTTCCCACATGGAATTAATTGGTGAAGTACAAGGTAAAAATGTTATTCTTGTTGATGATATGATTGATACAGGAGGAACTCTTGCTAAAGCTGCTAATTTAATGATGGAAAGAGGAGCTTTAAGTGTTCGTGCAATTTGTACACACCCTATACTTTCTGGTGAAGCTTATGAAAAAATTCAAAATTCAAAATTAACTGAGTTAATTGTTTCAGATACAATTCCTTTAAAAAAGAATGTATCTAAAATAAAAAGTGTATCTTGCGCCACTTTATTCGCAGATGTAATGCATAAAGTGCAAGATAATACATCAATAAGCGATGAATTTTTAATGTAAATTTTAATTAAATAAACAAGTAATGAAATCAATTACAATCAATGGATCTCAAAGAGAAAGCGTAGGTAAAGTAGCAACTAAGGCCTTACGTAATGCTGGAAAGGTTCCTTGCGTATTATACGGAGGAGACAAACCTGTACACTTTTCAGCAGAAGAATTATCTTTCAAAAGTTTAGTGTTTACTCCAAATGTATATACTGCAACGATTGAATTAGGTGGAACATCTTATAATGCAGTTTTACAAGATATTCAGTTTCATCCAGTAACCGATAAAATTATACACGTAGATTTTTATCAACTTTTTGATGATAAAGCTGTAACTATGGAGATTCCTGTACGTTTAGTAGGTGTTTCTAAAGGTGTTATGGTAGGTGGTGCTTTACGTCACAACTTACGTAAATTAAGAGTAAAAGCTTTACCAGCAAATTTACCTGATTTTATTGAAGCTGATATTACTGAATTAGAAATTGGTAATAAATTATATGTTACTGAATTAAAGAATGATAACTATTCTTTATTACACCCAGAAAACACTGTAGTAGCTCAAGTTCGTATGTCTCGTAACGCATCTAAAGCGGCTTCTGAAGAAGAAGCAACAGAAGAATAAACTTCTACTACTATTAAAATACAGAAAAGCGTTACCATTGTGTAACGCTTTTTTTATGTTTGCACTATGAATTTGATCTCTTTTTTTAAAACTATTTTTAATTCAAAAAAGAAAAATACCATGAAAAAATTTTTAATTGTTGGTTTAGGTAATATTGGTGAAAAATACCAAAATACTCGTCATAATATAGGATTCAAAATTGTTGATGCCTTTGTAAAAGAGCATCAAGAGAGCTTTGAAACGGACAAACTAGGCGATATAGCCAAATTAAAAATTAAAGGCAAAACGGTTGTTGTTTTAAAGCCTAGTACTTATATGAATTTAAGTGGAAAGGCAGTTGTTTATTGGATGAAAAAAGAGAATATTAAAGTTGAAAATTTACTGGTTATTACTGATGATTTAAATATTGACTTTGGTAAGCTTCGTATTAAAGGAAAAGGTAGCTCTGGAGGTCATAATGGTTTAAAAGATATTCAAGATAAATTTAATACGGGAGCCTATCCTCGTTTTCGTTTCGGTGTAGGTGCTAACTATGGAAAAGGTCGTCAGGTTGATTTTGTATTAGGAAACTGGAGTAAAGAGGAAGAAAGTGCAATGATAGAGCGCATACCAACCTCAGTTAATGCGGTAACTTCTTTTATAAATGCAGGATTAGCTAATACTATGAATGAATTTAATGGTAAATAAATACCTTACTTATAAATTCCTAAAATTCTATTAAAAGTCTTTATTTCACATTTATAAAATTCGCAAAGCTTTTCAAATATACTTCTAGCCATAATTAATTGATTTTGATTACCAATAATAAGTAGCAAAATATATTAAAATGTTACAAAAATTCGATAATTAATTTTCTTCAGCATGCCATTCCGCAAAACTAGTATCAGTTTCTTGTAACTTTAAAGAATGTAACTTTATATTTTTAGGAAGTCGCTTTTTAATTTTATTAGCAAAATCAATAATCATCATTTCACTCGTAGGCTGATAATCAACTAAAATAACATGGTGCCCTCTAACTTGTAATTCTTTCGCTAATTCTACATGAGGTGTGTTTTTATTAAATACTGTTGCATGATCAAATAAATCAACAATATCTTCTTTTACAATTTTTTTTAAATCGCCAAAGTCAATGACCATCCCGTATTTCACATTAGAGGAATCGCTAATAGGCTCACCTATAACTGTTACTGATAATTTATAACTATGGCCGTGAACGTTTTTACACTTTCCATCATAACCATATAATGCATGTCCAGTTTCGAAACTAAATTGCTTTGTAATTCTAATATTAGCCACTACCTTTTAAATTTTTTGTTACTTCTGTATTTATTAAAAAAATATACGATAGCAACTAAAAATGCTAATACGGCAAATAAATAATCTCCACCCATAATTTCAAAATATTTTAAACGCCAAAAATACAACTTTGATTTTAATTTACTTGTATTTTCAACTTTTGTTGGTTTAACTCTATGATTAAATTGTCCTTAATTAACAAACATTGAAAATAAGAGTATATTTAACTTTGGTGTATGAAAAATCAAACCCAATTAGATCGTTATACTACATTAATGGAGTTTCTTGAAAAGAAATTCAAATCTACTATTAAAGCAGAAGATATCGAAGAGGTTTCATTTTATTCTTATCGGAACATCAACCGAATATTTTTGGCTTTACAACATGAAACTATTGGTCAGTTTATAAAGAGAAGACGATTAGAAAAAGCTGCAGAATATTTAAAATTTTCCACTGTTAAAATTTCTGATATTGCCCTAGAAATAGGATATGGAGATATAGCTGCCTTTAGTAAGTCTTTTAAAAAGCACTTTGGATGTAATCCTTCTCATTTTAGAAATTCATTTGCATTACAACAAAAAATAACAAATGAAATTTTAAAAAATAAGAACCCACATGAGACTACTCAAGAGCTAAATTTTAAAGTTGAAATACTTCCTTCAATTAAAATAGTCTATTTACAATATAAAGGTGCTTACGAGAATATTAAAGAAATTAAGAAAACTTGGAAAAAACTTTTAAAATATGCATGTAAAAAAAAGTTATTATCAGAAAAAACAATTGTTCTTAGTGAAGTTCTAGATGATAATGAACTTTCTTCTTCAATCCATTGTAGGTATAATGCTGGAATAATTTTAAACGATAATCAAATCTTTAAACCAGAAGGATTATTTTTAATAAAAGATATTCCATCTCAAAAATATGCAAAATTTATTCATAAAGGAAGTCATGAAAACTGTTTTAAAACTTACAATCAAATTTACACTCGCTGGATGCTTGATGTAGGCTTAGAGTTTGATGATAAACCTATACTAGAATTTTATCTAAATGACGATGATACAACCCCTAAAGAAAATTTGATAACCGAAATATATATTCCAATTCTTTAAATGTCTTAATTGAACAAACGTGCTTATCGTTCATCGTTTAATTTTGTATTATAATTTTAAATAATATGAAAAATTACGTCTTTAGTAGTCATTGGTATATAGGTTTTATTGGTTTTGTAGGATTCTACTATATCCCTTTTATCATAGCCTTTTTCCAAGGGAAGAGCTCGGTATGGGTGCTTACAAACCTACTATCGTTTTTATGGTTCTCTTATTTTATTCCTGAAAATAAAAACAACTAAAAATGAGCTTTTCTACATTAACATACTTGTTTCAAGAATCTAATATCATGTTGTATATAGGTTATTTCTTCTTATTTAATATAACTTTAATTATAATTGAATTATTTATTGATTTTTTAATTAGAAAAAAAAGACGTTGGAAAGATTCGTTTGCAAATATTAGTATTTTTTTCATAAATCAAATAAGTGAAAAAACAATTATAGGTTCTATCGGCGTAGTATGTTTAATGCCCTTTCATTGGATAACACCATTATCAATACCAATGAATATTTTTACTTGGATTTTGGCTTTTTTAGTTGCTGATTTTACATATTATTGGATGCATCGTTTAGAGCATGAACATAGAATTTTGTGGGCTAGTCATAGTGTACATCATTCTTCAGAAGATTATAACTTAACTATTTCAATGCGCTTAAGTATTGTTGAAGGTTTATTTGAATGGATTTTCTTAATACCGATGATTTTAATAGGTTTTTCTCCTTTCCAAGCGATTATTGGATTGGTACTAGTTGCCCAATTTCAAACATGGGTACATACTGAATATATTGGTAAATTAGGTTGGTTAGATGAAATTTTTAACACCCCTTCTGTTCATAGAGTACATCATGGATCAAACAACAAGTATTTAGATAAAAATTATGGTGGCTTCTTAATTATTTGGGATAAATTATTTGGTACATTTCAAAGAGAAGAAGAAAAAGTTTTTTATGGATTAACAAAAAATATTAAAACAAATAACCCAATTAAAATAAATTTTATTGAATATAAAAATATATGGAAAGATGTTAAAAAGTGTAAAACCTTAAAACATAAACTGAAAATTATTTTTGGTAATTTAGTATGGAAACCAGATTATTTTTATGACAAAAAGAGCTAATTTCTTAGCTCTTGAATTTTTTTAATGCATTTTTAGTGAAATCAGAAAGGACAAGCTTTCCAGAAGTTTCTGCTCTATTAATTAAAAGAGTATCCCAGTTTTCAGTTCCAATCCATAATGCTTTTTTCATTTCATCTAAAGCTTCAGGGTTATAAGAAGCTAATTTCTCAGTAAAAACTTCAATTTCATTATCTAACTGTTCAATATTTTCAAAAACTCGTGCATACAAACCCTTTTCTTTTGCCCAGTAAGCGTTTTTCCAGCTTGTAGCATCTAAAGTCAATTCAGCCAATCCACTTACTCCTACTTTACGTTTTACTGCCGGTGCTATTACGAATCGAACCAATACCAATAGTAAATTCTGATAATTTTATGGCTGCGTGTTCAGTAGCTAAAACATAATCACAAGCAGCAGCTAAACCTACTCCACCACCTACAGCTTTTCCTTGTACGCGACCAACTATTAATTTAGAGCACGAACGCATTGCATTAATAACATTTGCAAAACCTGAAAAGAAGTTTTTTCCATCTACAAGATTATCAATAGCCATTAATTCATCAAATGAAGCACCAGCACAAAAAGCTCTATTTCCCTCGGATTTTAAAACTATAACTGCAACCTCATCATTACTTGATAATTCATCAAATTTATTTGCTAATCGCTCTAATAATTCACTAGGAAAAGAGTTGCTTGCTGGGTGCCCAAACTCAATGGTTGCTATTTTAGTATCAATCTTTGTGTATAAACTTCCGTTAGGTCGAGTTGTTGCCATCTTTTATATCTTATTTCATCAAAAATAATCTTAATTTTACTTTTTATAAAATTTTGATGAAACAAAACTTTTTTACAGATATAATTACAGGAAATCCTACAAAAAAACAGCTACAAGTTTTAATTAATTTATATTCTTCAATTTTTGAAGATGCTCAAATTAATTTTTTTATTGAACGTATAAAACAAAAAAAGGATGTTCTTTCTATCATTGCTTATGAAGACGATATTCCTATTGGTTTTAAAATAGGATATCAATACAATCAAACTATTTTTTATAGTTGGATTGGAGGAGTTTTACCAAAGTATAGAAAGAGAAAAGTTGCTAGTACGCTAGCTTTTTCACAAGAAAAATGGGCCAAAAAAAAAGGATATTCAAAATTAAGAACAAAATCTATGAATAGATTTAAACCCATGCTAATCTTTAATTTAAAAAATGGGTTTGATATTATTCAAGTATATACTAATGAAAGTAAGCAAACAAAAATAGTTTTCGAAAAAAGACTTTAATTTTCTCTTGACAGCATTAAAAACTTTTTTCGAAACACAAAAATTAATGGAATACTTCGTGCTATAATCCATCCATAAAATGCCATCCAAATAGCATATAACTTATAATTCATGGCATCAAAAACTAACAATACAGGTATAAATACTAGTAACGTAGAAAGTAGTAATATGTTTCGTAAATATTTTGTTTCTCCTAACCCTTTAAAAATACCATCATAAATAAAAGCAATTGCACAAAAAGGTTGCATTGCTAAAATAATCCAAAAAGTATTATAAAACTGTTCTAAAACAACTGTTTCCTGTGTAAATATTCTTCCTATAAAGTCATAAAAAACAAAACCTATTAATGCTATTATTCCACCAAAAAGCAACCCATAAATAATTAATTTTCTTCCTAATAAAATTAATGTTTTGTATGCTTTAGCTCCAACTAGTTTTCCGGATAAAATATTTCCAGCACTTGAATATCCATCTATCATAAAAGCTCCCATTAACCAAATATTAAGTCCAATAGTATAGGCAGCAATATATTCTTTTCCATAATCAGTAGCATATGAAGTAGCAAAATATAGCGCTACATTTAAAGCTATTGTTCGTACAAATAAATTTGCTACCATAATTATAAATCGATGGATTTCTTTATTAAAAGGCAGTGAAAACTTTAATGATATGTTTGTTTTTTTTAGTACTAAAAATACTGACATCAATGCCATCGTTATTTGAGCAAAAACACTTGCGTAAGCAGCTCCCTCGATGTTCATTGCAGGAATATAATTTTCTATACCATATACTAAAATAACATCTAACAAAACATTTACAATTGTACCAACTATAGCTATAAGCATAGGATAATACGTGTTTTGTAAACCTCTAAATATACCAAATATAGCTATAACTAATAATGTAAAAGGAAAACCAAAAACTCTAATTTTATAATAAGTTATTGAATATTCTAAAATAGTTCCGGAGGCATTATAAAATTGAAAAATCTCCTTAGTAAAAGGGTAACTTATTGCTAAGATAACAAAGCTAATACTTACCACTATCACAATTGCTTGAGCGGGTAATTCTTTAACTTCATTTAGTTTATCAGCTCCCAAATATTGAGATATTATTGATGATATACCACTTCTTGTTTGACCAAAAACCCAAATTAACATAGATAAAAAAGCTCCAACAATTCCTATAGCCGCAATACTTTCAGTTGCATTGGTTTGAATGTTTCCTACAATAGCTAAATCGGTAGTAGATAATAAGGGTTCAGCAACACCAGCAATTAAAGCCGGAATGGCTAATTTATTAATTCGTTTAAAGCTAATATCATGGTTCATAATAGAGATCAAAAATAGGAATATTCATTCTTCATTTTGTAGTTTTGATAATACTTATTTTTGATAAATGAATAGTATTTTATGATAGACTTGATAGAATGCATCTCTGAAATTATTTTAAATATTCAAGAGTTTTTCTTTAGAAAAAAAAGAAAAAAGCAACGTGCATATGAAAAAGAGAATAGTTTCCCTAAAAAAAGAATGATTTCACCCTATGAAAGAGTCTTTATAATAGTAGGAGTTATGATTGTTTTTATACCTTTTTTTATGTTAATACCTTCATCAAAAGGAACCACAATAACTACTCAAAAAATAAAGGAACTTAAAGAGTTATTAGATAATGAAAAATCTATTCTAGGTACCTATCCTGAAAAACTAGAAATGGTTATTAGAAACAATCCTTTAAGAGCTAACCTATCAAAAGATTATTGGAATAATAACTTTCATTATGAATTTATAAATAGAAATAAATATGTATTAAGTTCTTCTGGTAAAGATGGTGTTTTTGGAACTGAAGACGATGTTAAATAATGTTCTACTAAGGGTACCTTTTTTTTGAAAAAAGAATAGCGTAGAATAAATATCATCTAAAGCTTTTCTTGTAATTTAGTCGTAAACTAACTAATTACAAGTAAATAAAATATTTAAAAAGAATATAAATTTTGATTTCGATACAAACTCTGGGGTATTAAACTCTATTGGTGATACCAAAAATTATTTAAAATTAGGTGTATACTATGCGCAAAACTATTAAACTCTTATTAATTCTATTATGTTTTATATACCATCTGTCTTTAAATTCTCAAAATTACCGAGATATTTTTTATAAAAAAATTAATATTTCAAACGATATGGCACTGTCTTATTGCGATAGTCTCATAACATCTACACAGAAAAATATAAAAGCTTTTGCATATGGAGGAAAAGGTTTTATTCTAAGCAGAAAAAGCAATTATAAAGAAGCAGAAGAATTATTCAAAAAAGCACAAATAACTCTCAATAAAATGAGAGATTCTAAAATAAAAAGGGAGGATAAAATTTATATTCTCAATTTTTACTGTTTATACCTTATTAAAATTCACAATTTAGAAGAAGCTAATCTAAAAATAAATGAAGGGCTAGTCTTATCAAAAGAATTGAATAACCTTGAAATGCAAATAAAATTTAATCGTTTATTGGGTCGGTGTTATTCATTATTAGGTCTTGGTAAAAAGGGGTTAAAAATTAGTAGTAATACTATTAAAACTATTAAAAATTTAAAACCAAAACTAAGCAAACCTTTCTACAATGAAAATTTACTATATGCCTACCTAAATACAAGTAATAGAGTATTTGCATTTTTTTTACAAGATTCTATAAAAAATAAAGTATACTTAGATTCATGTGAGTATTACGTTTTAGAGGCAAAAAAACATATTAACAAAAGTAATTTTAATCCTAACTTAGAACAAAACCTACAAATTTTAGGGCTTAGCGGAACTTTATTTTTTTTTAAAAAAGAATACAAAAAAGCCATTCCTTATTTTGAAAAAATTTTAGCAAAGTCTGAATTAAATAACCTTAAAAAAACCTCCTATCAAATTAAGTTTCGGTTGGCTGAATGCTATTTTTTTCTAAAGCAATTTAAAATGGCAAAAAAACTATTTGATTCTTTAAATGAAAGAGACTTAAAAAAATATAATCTCCTTAAAAATCGTGTTATTATAAATTATTACTATGCAGAAATTTGCAGAAATTTTGGGGATATAGAAAATACATTTAAATACTCTCAACTATATAATTCACAACTAGATGCTTTTTATAAAAATAATAGCGATCTTAAAATCAGCATATTTACTGATAATGAGTTGAGAGAAAAAAAAGATCTTAGAAAAACTAAATGCCACGAAAAATACGGTCAAATACTTAAATTCATATTTAATACTTTTTGGAGTATTTATATGTATTACGATATCCCTTACTTTTTTTTATACTAGAAATCAAAAGAAAAACCTAACATCCAAAATCCAAAATTTGTTAGATTTTATAGAGACGATAAAAGATAACAAATCTAATCAACCCGTAATTAAAATTGATGAAGAAAAAGCATCTAGTATTCTTAGTTCAATAAAAAAAATAGAAAAAGAAGAATTATTTAAATTACAAGATTATTCTCTTAATATGCTATCGAAAAAAATTGGTGTGAACTCTACTTATGTATCAAAAATAATCAATAAATACTGGGGAAAAACATTTATTGAATATACAAACGAATTACGTATTAAATATATTTTACTAAAACTTGAAGAAGACTCTATATATAGAAAGTTTACCTTAAAAGCCATAGCAGAAAGTATAGGTTATAAAAGTTTAAACTCTTTTAATAAACATTTTAAACAAATTACCGGAATTACTCCCAAACAATATGTAAATCATAAATTTAAAAAATAAATAAGTAGGATTTTTAACCAATCCTACTTTTTAATAACAATGTAATTTTAAGGTATACCAATATCACTACAACCATCAACATTAATTCCTCCAACTTCTGAAGGATCCATGCAAATCCCATAAATAGGACTCAAAACCTGTCCTCCTTCACAGTCTGGTGGTGCTGCTCCAGACACCAAATTAAATAACTCTCTTTTTTTTAGTACTCTTCCTAAATTTAAAAATTTTGTATTCATAGTTTAATTGATTTAATTCTCCATGAATTTAATTAAAAAAATGAATTGATTAACAATACATTGGATCGGTACATCATAACTAAATACTAAATCATTATAAAACAATCATTTACATAATTAAATAAAGTTTTAAATTAATGAATTTGAGACTATTAAGAGAATTTAAAACCAACCATTCAAATTCATACCTTTTGTAAACAACATCAAATTAATGAATTTGAATATTAGAGTTTTTTAAACAATATTCTTTCAAATTAACTTCGCAATGTTTCGAAACTTAAAAGCGAAATCCGAAAAGCTTATCAATAGAGTAGGAGAAATAATTAAAACTTTAATAATGAAAAAAATAAAAAAATTTGGTAAAGCTCTAGATAAAAACGAGCAAATGAATATAACTGGTGGTTTTTTTACGGTAACTGAAGAGCAGTGGTGTAAAATGCAATGTCCTGGAGAATGTTATTTTAATGGTGACAATTGGTACTGTGATCACCGTTTAGAACTATAAATTTAACTAATCACTTTTAATAATATCCAATAATTTTTATTGGATATTATTTTAACTTTTTCTGTTACTAAATACAAAAAACATCATTTATTTCTTCACCAACATACGCTTGATTTCATTAAGTTTCATTAAGGCTTCAATAGGTGTAAGAGTATCGATATTAGTGGTAAGTATTTCTTCTCTCAAATCTTCTAATAAAGGATCATCTAACTGGAAAAAACTCAACTGCATTTCCTCATTATTCACATTTTTTAAAGTATCCTTTACTTCGCTATGAGCATGAGTTTCTTCTAATTGTTTCAGTATTTTGTTAGCTCTTCGAATCACCATAGAAGGCATTCCTGCTAATTTTGCTACATGAATACCAAAACTATGATTACTTCCTCCAGACACTAATTTTCTTAAGAAAATAATACTATCTTTTAATTCTTTTACAGATACATTAAAGTTTTTTATTCGCTCAAAAGTAGTAGTCATTTCATTAAGCTCATGGTAATGGGTAGCAAATAATGTTTTTGCTTTAGAGGGGTGTTCATGTAAATATTCAGCAATTGCCCAAGCAATAGAAATTCCATCATAAGTAGAAGTTCCTCTACCAATTTCATCTAACAACACTAAACTTCTTTCTGAAATATTATTCAAAATTGAAGCTGTTTCATTCATTTCTACCATAAAAGTAGATTCTCCCATAGATATATTATCACTTGCACCTACTCTTGTAAATATTTTATCTACCAAACCTATACGTGCATTTTGGGCAGGTACATAACTTCCCATTTGAGCAAGTAAAACAATCAAAGCAGTTTGACGTAATATGGCCGATTTACCTGACATATTAGGTCCAGTAATCATAATTACTTGTTGCTGATTTCTATTTAATACAACATCGTTTGCTATGTATTCTTCTCCTATAGGCAGCTGCTTTTCAATAACTGGATGTCTTCCATTTTTTATTTCAATATCCGTACTTTTATCAACAATAGGACGTACATAATTATTGTCAATAGCTAATGTGGCAAATGATAACAAACAATCAATCTGTGCTATTAATTGCGCATTATGTTGCACTGGTTGCACAAAACCAATGATATAATTAACAAGCTTTCCAAAAATTTCAGTTTCTAGTGATTGTATTTTTTCTTCAGCTCCTAAAATTTTAGCCTCATACTCTTTTAATTCTTCAGTAATATAACGTTCAGCATTTACTAAAGTTTGTTTTCGAATCCACTCTTCGGGAACTTTATCTTTATGCGTATTTCTAACTTCAATATAATACCCAAACACATTATTAAAAGCTATTTTTAAACTTGAAATACCCGTTTGCTGGGTTTCTCGCGCAAGCATTTCATCTAAATATTCTTTACCAGAATTGGATATGTTTCGAAGTTCATCTAATTCTTCAGAAACTCCATTAGCTATAGCGTTTCCTTTATTAATATTTACTGGTGCTTCTTCAAAAACAGTTCTTGTAATTTTATCAATAAGTTCTTTACAGTCGTTTAACTGTTTTCCTATTAGTTTTACAGACCCGTTTTTACTGTTCTCAGCAGCTGTTTTTATTGGGATTATTGCTTTTAAAGAGTTTTTAAGTAAAATAACCTCTCTTGGAGATACTTTACCTGTAGCTACTTTAGATATTAAGCGTTCTATATCAGAAATTTGTTTTAACTGATAGGTAACAGTCTCTAAAAAAGCATCTGTATTAATTAAAAATTTTACTAATTCATGACGTTGATTAATAGCATCTAATTCTTTTAAAGGAAGTGCTAACCATCGCTTTAGTAACCTTCCTCCCATGGGAGAAATTGTTTTATCTATAATATTTAATAAAGAAACAGAATTTACTGAGTTACCACCGTGTAATTCTAAATTTCTAATTGTAAATCGATCCATCCAAACATAATTATCTTCAGCAATTCTGCTAATAGATTGGATATGTTCTAATTTATTATGTTGTGTTTCTGAAAGGTAATACATGGCTGCTCCTCCAGCCACAATACCGTATTCTAATTCATCAACACCAAATCCTTTCAAATTATTTACTTTAAAGTGATTTGTTAAGGTTTCAAAACCATAATCTTTTTGAAATACCCAATCTTCTATATAAAAAGTATGAAATCTATCTGTAAACAATTCTAAAAAACGTTGTTTAAACTGTTTTTGAACAAGTACTTCACTTGGTTCAAAGTTTTGCAACAGCTTATCAACATATTCTTCATTTCCTTGTGCAATTAAAAACTCACCAGTAGAAACGTCTAAAAAAGACACTCCAATTAATTTTTTTCCAAAATGAACAGCTGCTAAAAAATTATTGGATTTTGATTGTAAAATATCATCATTTAAAGCAACACCAGGGGTTACTAATTCAGTAACTCCTCGTTTTACAATCTTTTTAGTCATTTTTGGATCTTCTAACTGATCACAAATAGCAACACGTAATCCTGATTTTACTAATTTAGGTAAATACGTATTTAATGAATGATGAGGAAAACCAGCCAAAGCTGTTTCACTTTCACTTCCGGCTCCTCTTTTAGTTAATATAATGCCCAAAACTTCAGATGCTTTTACCGCATCTTCACCAAAAGTTTCATAAAAATCTCCCACTCTAAATAACAACATTGCATCTGGATATTTAGATTTAATTCCATTATACTGTTGCATTAATGGTGTTACCTTTTTTGCCTTTGCTTTTGCCAAGTTTATGGATTTTTTCAGTTAGTTTTGCGAAGATAAAAAAAAGTGACTAGTTGTTGGTTTTTAGTGCTCTGTTTTATACTAAAAACCTAGAATTTTTAACTAATATGAACAGCAATGAGAAAACTTAAAAACAACGAATTAGGTAGAATTAGTGTTGAAGAGTTTAAAGAAACTTCAAAAACTCCAATTTTAGTAATTTTAGATAATATTAGAAGCTTAAATAATATAGGCTCTGTTTTTAGAACTTCTGATGCTTTTTTAATTGAAAAAATTTATTTGTGTGGTATTACTGCTATACCTCCTAACAAAGAAATTCATAAAACAGCTTTAGGTGCCACTGAATCAGTAGACTGGGAATATATAGAAAATACTATAGAATTAGTTGAACGTTTAAAAAGTGAAAATGTAAAAGTTTTAAGTATTGAACAAGCTGAGAATAGTACTATGTTAAATGCTTTTACTCCTGAAAGTAACCAAAAGTATGCTGTTGTGTTTGGAAACGAAGTTAAAGGCGTACAACAAGAAGTAGTTTCTATTTCTAATACTTGTATTGAAATACCTCAACTAGGCACCAAACATTCTTTAAATATATCTGTAAGCTGTGGCGTTGTTTTATGGGACTTATTCACCAAATTAAAATAAGTTAGTTAGCATTGCATCTTCTTTTTAAAATATCTTTTATTGAAGGGTTTTCGGCGTTTCCTTCTATGTAGAGAGAAAAACTGTTTTTCTTTTGTTAACAGTTTCTTTAAAGCACAATAATCATGGAGCAATTGATTTGATTCTATAATTAAACCATTCTTAACATGACTCAAGTTATCTAAACCCTTAAGACTTTTTAATGCTTTATTTTTTAGTATATAAAACCTTCCTCCAACATAATTTAAATTACCTAAAGCTTCCATGCTTTCAATGGAACACTTTTCAGATCCTTCTATTGTTACGTCAGATTCTACTGCTACCAAATTATTCAAACCTTCTAAGTTTTTAAGCAATAAATTCTTATGTAGCCATAAACTTCCATCGATAGATGTAAGATTATTTAATCCTACTAAACTTTCAAGAGATGGATTATTATCTATTTTAACCTCTTTTAGAGTAGTAATGCTTTCCAATCCTTTTAAATTCTTTAACTGTTTGTTTCCTCCAATAGTAAAAGCTCCCTCTATACTTTTTATATTTTTTAAAGCTTTTAAATTTTTCAATAAAGGATTATTGACAATAGTTAAATCTTCACTTACAGCCTTAATACCTTCCAAACCCTTCAAACTTGTTAACGAGTTATTCCCTACAATTATTAATGACGATTTAATTTCTGAAAGTTTTTTTAAGCTAGTAATATTAGCTAATGAAGAATTATACTGAATATTAAAATCACCACCAATAAACTCTAAAGAACGTATTCCTTGTAAACTCTTTAGATTAATATTTGCAATTACTTTTAGTGTTTTTCCGATTTTTTTAATGGACTCTAACCCAGTTAAAATTTCAATATCGTCCGCACCTTTAATAACAAGACTTCCTGTTATTTCAGTATATTTATGCTGTGCAATTTTTCTTAAATCTTCTTTATTTTCTATAATGACATCACCTATAAAAACATTCGCTTTTAGGTATTGATTAGTTTGAACACAACTTAAAAAAAGACTAATAGCGAGTACTACAAATACTCTATTTTTAAAACACATATATGATTTAATCTATTAATAATTTTATCATAGTCCTGATACTTTTGTTGATAAGTGAAAATTTATTCCAAATTTTCATGTTCCTCTAAGTCTTTTGTTAAATCTAATTTTCTTAGTGTTGGATTTAAAACACCTGTAGAAACTACGGTAATTAATGTCATTGTTCCTCCAAAAACAACTGCAGTTACTGTACCCATTAATTTAGCAGTTAAACCACTTTCTAAAGCTCCTAACTCGTTTGATGAGCCTACAAACATAGAGTTTACTGAAGACACTCTACCTCGCATATGATCTGGTGTTTTTAATTGTAAAATGGTTTGTCTAATAACCATTGATATTCCGTCAGTAACTCCACTGAAAAATAAAGCGACAAGAGAAATATAAAATGATGTTGATAGCCCGAAAATAATAATACAAAGTCCAAAACCAAATATTGCGCTTAATAACTTCATTCCTGCATTTTTACTAATAGGAATATATGCTGTTATTAACATTGTTAAGAAAGCTCCTATTGCTGGTGCTGCTCGTAATGCTCCAAAACCTTTAGCTCCTACTTCTAAAATATCTTGAGCAAAGATTGGTAATAAAGCAATTGCCCCACCAAAAAGTACAGAAATCATATCCAATGTAATTGCTCCTAATATGGCCTTCGTTTTGAATACAAAAGAAATACCTTCACCTAAACTTTTACTTATAGATTCTCCTTTTTTATGGTTCATAATTGGTTTTCTTTTAATAAAAAACACCATTAAAAAAGAAAATAACACCAATCCAAATACAATACATAACGAAAGGTTTACTCCTAAAAGATGAATAGAGTACCCAGCAAAAGCAGGTCCTAAAACACTTGCTATTTGCCATGTTGTACTACTCCAAGTAGCTGCATTAGGATATAATTTTTTAGGAACAATTAATGCTATCAATGAAAAAATAGTTGGTCCAAAAAATGAACGTAAAAGCCCACCAAAAAAAACCAAAGCGTATATAGAATATAAAACTGTTTTAGAACCCCATCCTTCTACAAAATTAGGGTCTGTTAAAAAATATAGTCCTAAACTTATTAAAGAAAATAAACCTATACATAATGCTAATAAGTTTCGTTTCTCTTTTTGATCAACTATATGCCCAGCAAACAACGCCATAGAAAAAGCTGGTAAAAACTCAAAAGCACCTATCAAACCTAAGCTCCAAGGGTCTTTAGTTAATGAATACACTTGCCATTCTATTATAATAAATTGCATTGACCATGCAAAAACTAATGCAAATCGTACTAAGAGAAAAATATTAAATTCTTTAATTCTTAACGAAGCATAAGGGTCTTTTTTTGACATTTTTTTATTCTTCTAATTCAATTTTAAGTCCATTAAAATGGCAAAAGTTTCATTTACATCCTCTTCTTTAACTACAACCGTCATTTCATGGGTAGTTGATATTACCTCTTGAACAGCTATATTAGCCCAAGCAAATTGCTTTAATATGAAATAATAAACACCAGATTGTTCTAAGTTTTCTTTTGGTAATTTAATAGTTATTGAAGCTAAATCATTAACACTATTGATTAATATTTCACTCTTAAAAATATCTTCAACAAAAGGTTGTAAATTTTTACTAGTAACAATATTTGTTTCAAAAATTCCTTGAGAAACAGTTAAGAAATAATCATTACTATCGGCCGATTTACTTAAAATTTTTGCTATTTCTTTTAGTAAAGAAGTAGTGTTTTTAAATGTAAAATCACACAAATCAGAACGAACTATTACATCTCCTAAGTCTAATGCTAATTTTTTAATATTTTTCCTAATTCGCAATTCATTAACTGGAGATAATCTATTAATAGCCATCATTACAGCTCCTACTTTTATTTCTTTTTTTAATAGTTTAGAAACATCTGGTAATATTTCTCTTGCTAATGATGATACGTTAATTAATTTCTCATTTAAAGCCTCTTCAATAAAGGGAGTTTTTCTAATAGTAATTTCAACAGCTTCTTGAATTGTTTTCATTTTTGTTAAATTTTAAACTAAAAGTAATAAAAATTATTTAAAGTGTAAAAATATACATTTTATCTTAAAGTAAGATTTTTTACAAAAAAATTTGTAAATCAGATTTTTAAGCTAAATTTGTCGTTATTGTATTTCTATACAAAACCACACACAACTCAATTATAGAAGCGATTGATGGGACTTCTTATTTATAAGAAGAGGTTATTTGTACAAATACAAACAACTAATCTAATCTATTTGTTAACTTTTTAAACTCATCTTTCGCTTCTTTCTTGTCATATAAAACATTATAAACAGCGTTAATTATAGGTGTTTTAGCCCCATTCTCTTTTTTAATAGTGTAAGCACTTTTAGTTGCATAGTAGCCTTCTGCAACCATACTCATTTCCATTTGTGCAGATTTTACGGTATATCCTTTTCCTATCATATTACCAAACATTCTATTTCTACTAAATACAGAATAACCGGTAACTAATAAATCTCCTAAATAAGCCGAGTTATTAATATTACGTTTCATTTTATGTACTTTTTTAATAAAACGCTTCATTTCACGTATGGCATTACTCATTAATACTGACTGAAAGTTATCTCCATATCCTAAACCATGTGCAATTCCTGCAGCGATAGCATAAATATTTTTTAGCATGGCTGCATACTCAGTACCAATGATATCATCTGATATTTTAGTTTTTATGTAACGTCCTGCAATAAATTTACTTAAGCTTTTAGCCTTTTGTTCGTCTTGACAAGCTAACGTTAAATATGATAAACGCTCCATAGCTACTTCTTCAGCATGACATGGACCGGTTATAACACCAATATTTTCAAAAGGAACTTGATGGTTATCATGAAAGTGCTCTCCTACAATCAATCCAGACTCTGGAACAATTCCTTTAATAGCTGAAAAAATAATTTTATTCTCTAATGAAATCGTTAATTTGTTCAATTCTGATTTTAAAAAAGCTGATGGAATAGCAAAAATTAAAACATCATACTTTTCAACAATATGATTTATATCATCTGATAAATCTAGTTGTTCAGGATGTAATTCAGCTGAGCTTAAATAACTAGGATTATGCTTATTACGTTTAATATGTTCAATTGCATATACACTTCGCATATACCAACCTATAGTTTCTATATTTTCAGAAAGCATTTTTATAATAGCTGTTGCCCAACTTCCGCCTCCTAAAACGGCTATCTTTTTAGTATCTTTCATAAAGTAGTTATATTTAATAATGCGAAATTAATAAATATAGAAACTACTATCTAAAACTAAAGGTTATTATATTTGGAGTTGAAAACTAAAAGTAGATGAACGTACAAATTATAAACAAATCGAAACATCAAATACCTGCTTATGAAACTGAAGGCTCAGCAGGAATGGATCTTCGTGCTAATATTGAAGAATCAATTACATTACAACCTTTGGAAAGAGCAATTGTAAAAACAGGTTTATTCATTGCTTTACCTGTTGGTTTTGAAGCTCAAGTTAGACCAAGAAGTGGGTTAGCTGCAAAAAAAGGAATCACTGTTTTAAATGCTCCAGGAACTATTGATGCTGATTATAGGGGAGAAGTAGGGGTTATTTTAGTAAATCTTTCTAATGAAAACTTTATTGTAAATGATGGTGAACGTATTGCTCAATTAGTGATAGCAAAGCATGAACGAGTAAGCTGGAAAGAAGTATCTGTTCTAAATGAAACTGAGCGTGGTACTGGTGGCTTTGGTAGTACTGGTGTCTAAATTAATTTATATACCTGACTCATTTTTCGAAAATTGTCATTTAATAAATCAAAAGCTAGAAAACAATGTGAATGATATTGGTACCCATTTTTTTTATAAAATTCAAAAGCTTGTGGTTGCTCATCCATAGCATCTAACCATATTAATTCATATTGTTTTTTTATAGCTTCTTTTTCTAACCAATTTAGTAAAGTTTTGCCAACTCTTTTTCCTTGGATTTTTGAATGCAAATAAACTCTATGAAGTTTTACTGATTTTTTATTTTCAAATCCTTTTAAATCACTATTCCAAATAATTCTAAAATTACCAATAATTTCTCCATTATATAAAACAAAATAATACGCTGTATTTGGTTCTGAAAGTTCTTTTATAATATTATTTTCAGAATATTGACTTTTTACATACCATTCTCCAGCATCTTTCCAAAAATGACTGTAAGCTGCAGAGTAAACTTCTTTCATCAAATTAAAAAGAGATTCAAAATCTGAATTCAAAATATTTTTTAATTGTATATTTTCTGAAATCTGAATCATTAGTTTTTAATCACGAATTTAATTAAATAATTAAATTCATTTAAAACTAAACTAAAAAAGCTGTAGAATTTTATTCTACAGCTTTGATTAGTAATAGTTTGAACTTTTAATGTATATACTTAATCTTGATTTTCAATAGCATCTTTTATTTTTCCTTCAAGCTCTTCCATCAATTCAGGGTTGTCTTTAATTAGGTTTTTAACTGCATCTCTACCCTGACCTAATTTAGTATCTCCATAGCTAAACCATGAACCACTTTTCTTTATTATTCCATATTCAACACCAATATCTAGTACTTCTCCTACTTTGGAAATACCCTGTCCATACATAATATCAAACTCAGTCATTTGAAATGGAGGTGCTACTTTATTTTTAACAACCTTTACTTTAGTACTATTTCCTATAACTTTATCGCCATCTTTAATTTGAGTTCTTCTACGAATATCTAAACGAACAGAAGCATAAAATTTTAAAGCATTACCTCCTGTAGTTGTTTCAGGGTTTCCAAACATAACACCAATTTTTTCACGCAATTGGTTAATAAATATAACTGTACAATTAGTTTTGCTAATTGTACCTGTTAATTTACGTAACGCTTGCGACATTAAACGTGCATGAAGTCCCATTTTAGAATCTCCCATTTCACCTTCAATTTCTGATTTAGGTGTTAATGCAGCAACTGAATCAATAACCACAATATCAATTGCACCTGAACGTATTAAATTATCAGCAATTTCTAATGCTTGTTCACCATGATCAGGTTGAGAGATGATTAGGTTATCTACATCTACTCCTAAACTCTCTGCATAAAAACGATCAAAAGCATGTTCAGCATCAATAAAAGCAGCAATTCCTCCAGCTTTTTGAGCTTCAGCAATTGCGTGTATACTTAGAGTTGTTTTACCTGATGATTCTGGTCCATAAATTTCAATAATTCTTCCTCTTGGATATCCTCCTACGCCTAAAGCCAAATCTAAACCTAATGATCCTGATGAAATAGCGTCAATATCTTCTACTTGACTATCACCTAATTTCATTACTGCTCCTTTTCCATAAGTTTTATCTAACTTATCTAGTGTAAGTTGAAGCGCTTTTAGCTTTGCTTCTTTTTCTTTATCTACTGCCATAAAAATCTACTAAAATTAGTGTAAAAATAAGAACTGCTAAGTTATAAAAAACTCTATAATTTTCACATAATATTTGTATTATTGTGCAATTTTTTTATTTAAAAAAATTACTATGAAACATGTATTACTAATTGCATTTATATTTGCAACAAAACTCTCTTATTCACAAGAAATAACTGAAGAAATTACTGAAGAACAAAAAGTAGTGTATTTAAAAAAAATGGATAGTATTAATGATTCATTTACTTACAAATATGGTATGGTTTCTTTACACAATGGTTTAGCTGAAATAAATGTACCTGACGGATACAAATTTTTAGATGCCAAACAAAGTAAATATGTAATTTCTGATTTATGGGGCAACCCTCCTTCGGAAGTACTTGGAATGTTATTTCCAAAAAATATATCTCCTATAGATGATAATTTTACATATGCTGTTGAAATAACTTATTCTAATGAAGGTTATATTAATGATGAAGATGCTAAAAATCTAAATTATGATGATTTATTAAAAGAAATGCAAGAAAATACTAATTCTGGTAATTCTGAAAGATTAAAATTAGGATACCCTACAATAGATTTTGTAGGGTGGGCATCAAATCCTTATTATGATCAGATAACTAAAAAATTACATTGGGCAAAAGAATTAAACTTTGAAGGAGAAGATATAAATACATTAAATTATAATATTCGCATTTTAGGAAGAAAAGGATATTTAAATTTAAATGCTATTGGTACAATAGATGTTTTGCCTATTTTTAAAAATGATGTTGACGAAATTTTAAAAAGTGTTTCTTTTACAAAAAGGAAATATGTATCATGATTTTAACCCTAGCGTAGATAAAGTCGCTGCTTATGGAATTGGTGGTTTAATTGCAGGAAAAGTTCTTGCTAAAGTTGGTTTTTTTGCATTAATTCTTAAATTTTGGAAAATTATAGTAATAGCTGTAATTGGAATTTTTACAGCCTTTAAAAAGAAAATTTTTGGTAATTCTGATAAAGAAAACTCTTAAATTAAAGAAATATAAAATTTAAAAACAGTCTTTTTAAGACTGTTTTTTTATAATCAAAAACTATATGGAGCATCGTCACTTTATAATTCATAAACCCTATGGGTATCTTTCTCAATTTGTTAATAACCAAACAAAAAGAAAGAAAAAAATGCTAGGAGAACTATATGATTTTCCAAAAGGCACAATGGCTATTGGTCGATTAGATGTTCCTTCCGAAGGTTTACTTTTATTAACAACTAATGGTAAAGTAAGTGAACAAATAAGAAGTAATAAGATAGAAAAAGAATATTATGTACAAGTAGATGGTACTATTACCCAAGATGCCATTAATAAACTACAAAAAGGTGTTGAAATAGGTTTTAATGGTAAAAAATATATAACAAAACCTGGTAAAGCCTTTTCAATAAATAAACCAATTTTTCCTGATAGAGTTCAAAAAATACGAGATGAAAGACATGGACCTACAAGTTGGGTAAGTATCACTATTACTGAAGGAAAATTTAGACAAGTAAGGAAAATGACTGCAGCAGTAGGATACCCAACTCTTCGTTTAGTACGCATTAGAATTGGAGAAATTCTTATTGGAAACTTAAAGCCTGGTGACGTAAAAGAAGTAAGTGAATTAATATAATTTTTATTTATTTAAAATTATATTAATTCATTATCATTTTTACATGTGGTATACCATCTTCTAAATATTCTTCTCCAATAGGCTCGAAACCATGTGATTTATAAAACTTTTTTAAATAGACTTGCGCTGAGATGGTAATCTTTCTATTTTCATAGTGGTTATAAACTGCCTCAATAGAAGCTTTTATTAAATCATGACCATAGCCAAATTTACGCTCAGACTTTGCTACTACAACTCTTCCAATACTAGGAGTATCAAAATATTGATTACCATCAAATAAACGAGTATATGCAATAATTTTAGAATCTTTTATACCTATAACATGTAATGCTATAGCATCTTTTCTATCGATATCTTGATATACACAATCTTGCTCAACAACAAAAACTTCAGAACGCAATTGAAGAATATCGTATAACTCTGAAGTTGTTAATTCCTTAAATGTTTTTACTACAAATTCCATTAAAATGTTATTTTATTGACTCTATTAGCATGGCGACCTCCTTCAAATTCAGTAGACAAAAATATTTTTACAAAACCCAAAGCTTGTTGTAATGATACAAAACGAGCAGGAATAGTTAGTACATTAGCATCATTATGCTGACGTGTTAATTCTACTAATTCATTATTCCAACACAATGCAGCTCTTACACCTTTATGTTTGTTTGCTGTCATTTGAGCACCATTACCACTTCCACATAAAATTATACCTATTTCAGCTTGGCCTGTTTCTACAGCTTCGGCAGTTGGATGAATTGTATCAGGATAATCCATACTTTCATTTGTATTAGTACCAAAATTAATTACTTTGTGTCCTAATTCTTCTAAAAATTTAACTATTTCAAACTTGTATTCAGTACCAGCATGGTCGTTTCCTACAGCAATAATCATAATATGTTGATTTTAATTCAGTTGTGAAGTACAAAAATACCATTATTAACGGTTATCAACAGTAATTAACAGTGGTTTTTTTAGAGTTATTAATAACTTATTAATTTTTAAGTACTTAATCATATTATTAAAATGTTAAGAACTATTTGTACATTTTAAAAAGAATATTTGATTATTTACATTTTTTTTACAATACAAGAATAGATATTAGATATGCAACTTTTTTTTTTATTTTTTAACGAACATTTATCAACATAAAATTTACAATTTATTTACAATGAAAATGAAATAAGTAATTCAATAAACATAGTTAACTAGTGTTTATAACTTTTGTTAATAACTACATTTTACGATTGACTTTAAAGAACTTAAATAAATAATAACTTGTTAAACTTATTTAATAAGTAAGAAATCCTAATTTTAAATAAACTTTTTACTGTACATATTCACAAGCTATAATAACAATCATTTTTTTTTTTAAATTTTAAAAATTCTTTATATTAATAATATAATATGTTAACAACTGTAAAAAGGTCTTCAAAATTTAAAAATAGGGTATAAGGTACTAAATGAACATAGCTTTTATAAATGAAGAATAAATAAAAGTTAAAAGAGTATTTTAAATATTCTTTTTTAATAAATAAATACTATCCTTTGAAGTAATCTTTTGTTCCGAAGTGTGTTTTTTGAAAGAAGTATTTATGCTTATTACAGTAACTATAATACCTGCAATAAATATAAATAAAAATAAAGCTATTATTTTTCGTAAGTTTTTCATTTTTAAAGCCTTTGTATAATAAAGACGAATAAATTTCAAAAACGTTACATTTTTATTAAGATTTTTTTAACTAAATTTAACTATTAATAACAAATTGGATTGCTTGTTTACAAATAGTTACTTTAACTGAACCAGTTCCTATTAACTCGCCATCAGCTTGAATGTATATTGCTTTGTCTAAGTTTTTTGGTGTTATTAACAGTTCAGTTGATAAGTAGGTATCTACCTTTTTATGGTTGGTTATTAAACCATTATATAATTTTGGAACATTAAATAATAAATTTAAAAAGGTTAAATTTTTAACTATGCTTACATCCAATAAACCATCATTAGTAGATTTATAATCAGTTAATTGCATTCCTCCTCCAGAATATTTACAAATACCAAACAAAGTCATTAAACATTTTGAAGTTATAATTTGATTGTTAATAGCAATTGTAAAAGTTGGTTTTTTGTATAAAACTAACCCTGAAATTCCACTTATTAAATATGCAATTGAGCCAAATCGTTTTAATTTATTTAGTTTATTAACAACATATCCATCATATCCAATACCTGCAACATTATTAAAATATGCTGATGTACTTTTTAGTTTTAAAAAACCAATATCCTGATAAATCGTATTTCTTTTTTTTATTAATATAATGGCTTTTTTAATATTTTTTGGAATATTATATGTTTTAATCCAGTCATTACCAGTACCTAATGGGATTATTCCAACTGTTATTTTATTAGTTTGTATTTTTTTTTGTGTCATAATACCATTAACTATATGGTGTAAAGTGCCATCTCCGCCAACAGAAATTATATTTTTATACCCCTTATTTATTGCTTTATGTACTAAGTCAATTTCGTGTTTATGATATTTTGTTAACACAAATGAATATTCTAGCTGTTGTATTTTTAACTCATGTTTAATTTTCAACCACAACTTATTAAAATTACCATTTCCTGCTGTTGGATTTACAATTAAAAACCAAGATTTTGTCATAAAAAAAGAAAGTTATTATGGTTGTAAAATACAAAAATGTATTGATAACAGTTATTTAATAACTCGAGCTATATTTTTATTTGTATTTTGGTACAAATTTTATAAGAAGCAAGATTAATGACTAGAAAGAAGAAAATCTACAAAAAAAAGGGAAAAGTAATTAAAGATTTAACCCGAAACATTTTCAGAATACTTAATAAAGATAGTAATAAGCAATATAATTATAAGCAAATAGCCTCTACATTAGGAATTACTGGTACGGATGGTAAAACTCAAATACTTCAAAAACTAGCTGAATTAACAGCTACAAAAAAAATAAAAGAAGTAGAAAGAGGAAAGTATAAAATTAATGAAGATAGAAAATATCATATTGGTACTTTAGATGTTACTTCTAATGGTAACGCATATTTTATTTCTGATGATTTTGAAAATGACATTTTTGTACCATCTGTAAATCTAGGTAAAGGTTTACATAATGATGTTGTAAAGGCATACGTCTACAAAAAAAGAAAAAGTAATAAATTAGAAGCTGATGTAGTTGACATTATTGAACGTGTAAAGCAAGATTTTGTTGGAGTATTACAATTGAGTAAAAATTTTGGATTTGTATTACCTGATAGTAATAAAATGTATGCTGATATATTTATTGCTCAAAGCAAACTTAATGGAGCCCAGCATGGAGATAAAGTATTGGCTAAAATTACAGATTGGCCTGACAACTCAAAAAATCCTTTTGGTAAAATTACCCAAGTTTTAGGAAAACCCGGTGAGCATGATACCGAAATTCACTCTATTTTATTAGAATATGGTTTACCGTACGATTTTCCTAAAGAAATAGAGGAGGAGGCAGGCAAGTTATCTTTTGATATCACTAAAGAAGAAATAGCTAAAAGAAGGGATATGAGAAAAGATCTTACTTTTACTATTGACCCTAAAGATGCTAAAGATTTTGATGATGCTTTGTCTTTTACAAAGTTAGAAAATGGTAATTACGAAATAGGAATTCATATAGCTGATGTTTCTCATTATGTTCAGCCAAAAACAAAGTTAGATGATGAAGCATATGATAGAGCTACTTCTGTATATTTAGTTGATAGAGTGGTACCTATGTTACCTGAAATGCTATCAAATGGTGTATGCTCGTTACGTCCAAATGAAGAAAAATTAACTTTTTCCGCTGTTTTTGAAATTACAGAAAAAGCTCATATTGTTAATAAATGGTTTGGAAGAACAGTTACTTATTCAGATAAAAGATTTGCTTATGAAGAAGCTCAAGTAATTATTGAAACTAAAGGTAATACGATTCCTGCAGAAATTTCTTTAACAGGAGAAAGCTACGAAGTTGATAAAGCTATTGTTGAAGCTACTTTAAAGTTAGATGAATTAGCCAAAAAACTACGCACAAAGCGTATGAAAGAAGGCGCAATTTCATTTGATAGAGTAGAGGTGAAGTTTGACTTAGATCAAGATGCTAACCCCGTAGGTGTATTTTTTAAAGAATCTAAAGATGCTAATAAGTTAATTGAAGAATTTATGTTGTTAGCCAATAAAAAAGTAGCAGAATTTATAGGTTTTTCTAAAGGTAAGGCTACAAATAAAACTTTTATTTATCGTGTTCATGATGAACCAAATATTGAAAAATTAGCTTCTTTACAAAATATTATAAGCAAATTCGGATATAAAATCAATACAGAAACTAAAGAAAAAACATCTCAAAGTTTAAATCAGCTTTTAAGCGATGTTCATGGAAAGGGAGAAGCTAATATGGTTGAAACTTTAGCTATACGATCTATGAGTAAAGCAGAATATACTACTCAAAATATAGGGCATTACGGTCTTGCATTTGATTATTATTCACATTTTACATCACCAATAAGGCGTTATCCTGACGTAATGACACATCGTTTATTACAACATTATTTAGAGGGTGAAAATTCTCCGAAAGCAGATATTTATGAAGAAAGATGTAAACATTCTTCTAAGATGGAAGAATTAGCTTCTAAAGCTGAAAGAGATTCTATTAAATATATGCAAGTTAAATACATGCAAGATCATAAAAATGAAGAGTTTGAAGGCGTAGTATCTGGTGTTACTGAGTGGGGAATTTATGTTGAAATAAAATCTAATAAATGTGAAGGTATGGTTAGAATCAGAGATATTAAAGATGATTATTATATTTTTGATGAAAAACAATATGCAGTTGTAGGGCAGTCAACCAAAAACATGATTCAATTAGGTGACGAGTTAGTTGTTAAAGTTAAGCATACTGATTTAGAGCGAAAACACTTAGATTTTGAATTAATAACTCATTAATTCTTTAATTTGTAACAATAAATTTTAATATTTGTCTTTATAGTAATGGTATAGTTATTGTCTTAATAACTATACTATGCTTGTGCTATATTAGTATGTCAAGCAAATTAAACATAATAAAAATGAGAAAATTTATTTTTTTAAGTCTGTTTTTTGCAAGTATCATAACATTTGCTCAAAATAGTATTACTAAATCTTTAGGGAGTTTTACCACTCTTAAAGTATATAATGGTATTGATGTTGAATTAGTAAAGTCTGATAAATTTAATGCTGTTGTGACAGGGGAAAAGTCTAGTAAAGTAAAATTTAAAGCCATTAATGATACATTAAAAATTGTTCTTTCTTTTCCTGAAACTACTGCTGAGGGTAAAGCAAAAATCACGTTGTATTATGCAAATGATATAGCAGTTATTGATGCAAATGAAGGTGCTGTTATAACAAGTAAAAAGATTAAACAACAAAAAGTAGAAGTGAAAGCTCAAGAAGGAGCTTTTATTAACATGGTTATCGATGTTAAACATTTAAAAGTAAAAAGTACCTCTGCTTCAGTAATTAAGTTATCTGGTAAGACTAAAAATCAAACTGTAAAGGTTGATTTAGGTGCAAATTATCATGGATTCAATGTTACTGTATCTAGTACGAACATTATTAGAGCCGGATCTGGTGCAAAAGCAGAAGTACAGTCTGGTGAGGTTTTAGATGCTAAAGTATCTTTTGGTGGTTCTATTTTTTATAAAGGAACCCCTGAGGTTTTAAAGGATAAAAAAGTAATTGGTGGTGTAATTGAACACCGAAGTTAATTTTTGTATCTTTGCTAGTATAAATTTAGTTTAAAATGATATCAAATAATATATTCTTAGCTATTCCTGGAGGAGCATCCATAGCATTAATCGTTGTTGTAGTTTTATTACTTTTTGGAGGTAGAAAAATTCCTGAATTAATGAAAGGTTTAGGTACAGGTATTAAAGAATTTAAAGATGCCACCAAAACTGAAGATGGAGAAGAAAAAATAGAAGAAAAAAAATAATTAAGTATAATAAAAAAGCCCAATCATAATTGATTGGGCTTTTCTCTTTATTTTACTGTATATTTATATAATAACTGCAGTACCTGATGCAGTTACCATAAGCATACCACCATTTGGTCCAACTGTTTCATAGTCTAAATCTACGGCAACAATAGCATTTGCGCCTGATTGGTTTGCCATCTCTTCCATTTCCTTTAAAGCACTATTTTTAGCTTCTCTAAGTACCTTTTCATAAGATCCTGATCTTCCACCTACAATATCTCTTATTCCTGCAAAGAAATCTTTAAAAATGTTTGCCCCAATAATCGTTTCACCTGTAACAATGCCTAAATATTCTTTAACAGGTTTTCCTTCTATAGTTGGTGTTGTAGTAACTATCATAACTTTTTTTAGTTTTTATTATTCTTTATTGTTATTTTTTTTACTATTCTTCATAGCTTCTCCTATTTGATTACTAGCTGTGAAACTTGCAACCATATCGTTAAGCATTTGACTTCCAGCTTGTGGTGAGTTTGGTAATAATATTAAATTACTATTCGTTTCTTGACCAATAGATTGTAGTGTATCATAATGTTGTGTAACAACTATTAAAGCAGATGCTTCTTGACTGTTAATTCCAACTTTATTTAAAACTTCTACTGATTCTTCTAAACCACGTGCAATTTCTCTTCTTTGATCTGCAATACCTTGTCCTTGTAAACGCTTACTCTCTGCTTCAGCTTTTGCTCTTTCTACTATTAAAATACGTTGTGCATCACCTTCGTATTGAGCTGCTACCTTTTCACGTTCAGAAGCGTTAATTCTATTCATTGCTTCTTTTACCTGAGCATCAGGATCAATATCAGTTACTAATGTTTTAATTATATCATATCCATAGGTCATCATTGCTTCATTTAACTCTGACTTTACAGCAATTGCAATATCATCTTTTTTAACAAAAACATCATCTAACTTCATTTTAGGTACTTCAGCACGAACTACATCAAAAACATATGACGTAATTTGATCATGTGGATAGTCTAACTTATAGAAAGAATCGTATACTTTATCTTTAATTACTTTATATTGTACTGAAACTTTTAATTTTACAAAAACATCATCTAAGGTTTTTGTTTCAATAATTACATCTAATTGTTGAATTTTCAAACTTAATTTTCCTGCTATTCTATCAATTAGAGGAATCTTTAAATGTAATCCTGACTGACGAATACTATGAAATTTTCCAAAACGCTCTATAATTGCTGCTGATTGTTGTTTAACTGTAAAGAAAGAAGATAATATAAGGATTATCCCTAAGAAGATAATTGGGTACAAAAATACTGGCATAATTTTAATTTTTTTAAGTTGATTGAGATTTTTAGTTAAATATAACACTTAACATTTATATGACGTAATTTTTATTTATTGTTACATTTTTATTTAAAACTTATATTTGCTAAAATCAATTTTATGGAACTTATTCAAAACAATGCTACAGAAATTTTAATATTACTTTTTCTAATCGTTACTTTTTTACAATCAGGTGTTGATAAAGTTACTGATTGGAGTGGTAACTTATCATTTATCAAAGATCATTTTAAAAATTCACCTTTTAAAAATTTAGTTCCTTTGTTATTAGGAATAATTTTGGTGATTGAAATTATTGCTGGTGCTTTTATGTTTGTAGGTATTTTTAATATCATTACTACTGGATCTAAAGAATTAGCCTTACTAGGTGTTCAACTTTCTGCACTGACATTAATTTTTTTATTAATTGGTCAACGACTTGCGAAAGATTACGCAGGTGCTATGACCTTAGCTGTTTATTTTCTAATTACAGTTTTTGGCATGTTTTTATTAAATAAGTAAAATTATATGTAAATTAAATTACTATAACTTTTATTTATAGAAAAACCTCTTAAAATATTAATTTTAAGAGGTTTTATTTTTTTACTAAGGTGTTTATATATCTTATTTGTTTTATTGCTTTAAATTACACTTTAAATAAGTATTTAATCATTTTTTATTAAATAAATTAAAGAAGAGTGTTCTAAACTCTTTTTTGCTTTTATATTTGACTTCATTCCAATATATATTGCGTTCAGGTAATTCATTTTACCTTTTTTATATTTTTCACTCAATAATGATACATAATATGAATCAAACTTCATTGGAAGAATTTTTATAACTTCCATTTTAAATTCTTTAAAAATTTTTTTTATTGAAGTTTTTGAAAAATGCCATACATGTCTTGGTACATCATAAGCAGCCCAAAATTCCTTATAATATTTTGCATCAAAACTTTTATAGTTTGGCACTGCTATTATTAAGTAACCATTTGGTTTTAATAATTCTTTTATTTTATTAATATATTGTTTCAAATTTGGGATATGCTCTAGTACATGCCATAGTGTTATAATATCAAATTTTTTATCACCTAATGATTCTAAGTTTTCAACTAAATCTATTTTCTTTTCTTTAGCTATATTCCTTGCATCAATAGATGGTTCAACACCAAAAGTTGTCCACTTATTTTCTTTACAAGTTTTTAAAAAATCTCCTGTCCCAGCACCAATGTCTAATACCGTTCTACTATCAGTTTTTAATGAATTTATTAATTTTAATTTTTTATTTAATGTATAGGATTTCACCAATTGGTATGTTTTTTCAAACATATTTTTTGAGCCATCTGTATGAGAAATGTATTCTTCACTTTTATAGTATTTATCTAAATTAACGGGTAGGGGAGAAGTTACTAACATATCATATTCTTCGTTATGCATTACTTCATAACTTTCTTTAGAAACTGTATAATCTATGCAATTAAGATAGGGCTCTAGATTTTTATAGAATTCTTTTTCTTTGGTCATTATTCTGTTTTATGTAATGTTCCCCGTGGAACAATAATTTGCCTAGGACAATATTACGTAAAAAAATAAAGATGTTCCACATGGAACATCTTTATTTTTTGTAAGTTGTTTTTATCTATCTAAATAAGTGTTGTATTTTATTAATTTATATAACTATTTTTTTTTTTAAAAATACATACGTGTTCCACATGAAACATTTATTTCTTTATGTGTTAATTTATATTCTTTTCGTATACTAATATTAATTGAATAGTAATTCTTTTGTATTGTTTCTCTTGTTAAGTTATATTATAATTTTTTAATAATACCTTTCGTTGAATACCTATTGAAAAGTTATCTTATCTATCTAATAAAAAATTTATTATTTAGTAGTTCCTGTTTATATATTTTTTATTTTTTTTAGATGTTTACACTATTTGTTTTTTTATATAAAACCATTGTATTACTAATTTACTATTATTTTTAATATTCTTAGTTCAGTTCTTATTTCTGTTGTTTTGGTAGTTTTTTTTAAAAAAAAATAAAAACATTTTGTTTGTAGTTTTATGTGGGATATCGATTTTTATTTTTTAGTAGGCGAGGGGAGAAGATTAAATGGTAGTATGTAAAAGAAAAAGGGTTTATCATATTGATAAACCCTTTTTCTTTTATGTAGTTTTTTATTTTACCTACCCATATATACAAGCAAAACTGATATATCACTTGGAGAAACTCCACTTATCCTGCTTGCCTGTGATATTGAAGTAGGTTGTATTTTAGATAGTTTTTCTCTAGCTTCAAATGAAAGTGATTTTACTTTAGAATAATTAAAGTTAGAAGGAATTGGTACATTTTCCAATCTATTTAATTTGTCTGCATTATTTTTTTCTTTTTCTATATATCCTGAGTATTTTAAATCTATTTCTACTTGTTCTATTATTTCGCTGTCTATATTGTTTTCATTAATGAAAGATGCTAGTTTTGTGACTTTTTTTAGATCATTAAAATCTAATTGGGGCCGTGAAGCTACTTTATATAGTTTTACTGTTTGATTTACTAAAGCTAATTTTTTATTCTCTAAAATAGGATTGATTTCATCTTTTGTAACACTTAGTTTTTTGATGAAATTTACTGTTAGTTCTGTTTTGTTTTTTTTCTCAAGTACTCTATTAAATCTTTCTTTAGATGCTATTCCTAGTTTGTATCCCTTTTCTGTTAATCTTAAATCAGCATTATCTTGCCTCAATAAAGTCCTATATTCTGCTCTTGATGTAAACATTCTATAGGGTTCTTCTGTACCTTTTGTTATCAAATCATCTATTAATACACCAATATAAGCCTCATTTCTTTTAAGTATAAATGCTTCTTTGTTTTGCGTTTTAAGAGCTGCATTTATACCTGCCATTAGCCCTTGAGCAGCAGCTTCTTCATATCCAGTAGTACCGTTTATTTGACCAGCGAAAAATAAATTTTCAACTAACTTTGTTTCTAAATTATGTTTTAACTGAGTTGGTGGGAAATAATCATATTCAATGGCATATCCATACCTAAAAAATTTCACATTTTCAAAACCATCAATTGCACGTATAGCCTTATCTTGAATATCTTCAGGTAATGATGTAGAGAATCCATTTACATATACTTCAACAGTATTCCAGCCTTCAGGTTCAACGAATATTTGATGTCTATCCTTTTCAGCAAAACGATTGATTTTGTCTTCTACAGAAGGGCAATAACGCGGTCCGGTTGATTTAATTCTACCATTAAACATTGGTGATCTTTCAAACCCTTCTTTTAATAATTCATGTACTTTTGGGTTGGTATATGTCAAGTAACAAGAGCGTTGTTTCTCTAAAGGTTTACTTGTTTTTAAATAAGAAAACTTTTCAGTAATATCATCACCGGGTTGTTCTGTCATTTTAGAATAATCTAAAGATCTACCATCAACACGTGGAGGTGTTCCTGTTTTCATTCTACCAGATTCAAACCCCTGAGCTACTAAATCTTCAGTAATACCTGTAGAAGCTCCTTCACCAGCTCTTCCACCACCAAATGTTTTTTCTCCAATATGGATTAAACCGTTTAAAAATGTACCAGCCGTTACAATTACTGTTTTAGCTTTTATTTCTAAACCTAAAGCTGTTTTTACTCCTACAATAGTGTTGTTTTCAAATACTAATCCATTTACCGAGTCTTGATAAAAATCTAAATTTTTAGTTTGTTCAAGCATAGTTCTCCAGCATTCTGCAAATTGCATTCTGTCAGACTGTGCTCTTGGACTCCACATCGCTGGTCCTTTAGATTTATTAAGCATCTTAAATTGAATAGCTGTTTTGTCGGTAACTATCGCACTATATCCTCCTAATGCATCAATCTCACGTACAATTTGACCTTTTGCTATTCCTCCCATTGCAGGGTTGCAGCTCATTTGAGCTATGTTTTGAAGGTTCATTGTAATTAACAATGTATGTGCTCCCATATTAGCACTTGCGGCGGCTGCTTCGCTACCCGCATGACCACCACCTACTACAATTACATCGTATGTTGTATTAAATAAACTCATATTTTATATTCAGTTCCACGTGGAACTCGTTTTATTTATTGTTAAAAATCTTTAGACATTCATTTTCTTTTTGACGCATTTTCTCTTTTTCATTTTCAGTTTTATCTTTCAAGCCTAGGTAATGTAAAATACCATGAATAATTACTCTGTGTAATTCTTCTTGAAACGGAGTGTTGTATTTATCCGAATTTTCTTTTACTCTTTCAGTTGATATGAATATATCACCATTAATTTCTTTACCTAGTGTATAGTCAAAACTTATAATATCAGTAAATGTGTCGTGTTGAAGAAATTCAATGTTTATTTTATGTAAATACTCGTCATTACAAAAAATATAATTGATTTCGCCTAGTTCAAAACCTTCATTCTCTATACATTCATTTATCCAATTACTAGTTTTTGTTTCGTCTAATAATTTGAATTCAGTTTCATAATTAAATTGTATCATTCTCTTGCGTTATCGAAAAACATATTTATTTTGAGTAAAAAAGTGTTGTATAAACTGTTTAAATTTGTTTTTCTGTAGTTGTAAAATATTTTTTAACTTTTGTCTTGTAGTTTTGGCGCAAAGGTAGTGATTGTCTGTTTAAAATTTCCGTTTGATTGTAAAAGAGCTTTTTAAATTTAAGTTCTCTGTTTTTTGAGTTTTTGTACTCTTGTAAATTAGTATTTGACTTTCTCTCTTTTTTACGGCCTTGTTCAAAAGTAGCTTTGTCTAGTTTTAATAGTTCGTAATTTAATTGTTTCATTCTATTAAAACTTTCTTTTGTGAATCCCTTTTCTAGTATTTGGTTTTCTAATTCCTCCATTTGTTTTAATGCTTTCTTAGCATTACCTTTTCCATCTTTTCCATTTTTAATAGCATTTTCTAATTGTTGTCTTAAAAGAGATTGTTCTTTATAAATCTGATATAGCTCACCGTTCATATCCTCACCTTGTTTATTTCCTTTTCCTTGCTCTTGTCCTTCTTTGTTTCCTTTTCCATCTTTAGGTTTTCCTTCAGAGCTTTTCTTTATTCCATCTTGCATTTTCTTCATTAACTCTCCCTGTTTTTTTATGATATCTGGTAAACTAAAAGATTCTCCTTTTCCTTTTCCTTTTCCTTGACCTTGTTTAGGGTTTTTCATAGAATCTAGGGTGTTGCTTAACATGTCTGCTAGCGTGTTTGCAGAAGTCATTACATATTGTTGATTTGAAATTCCATTCCTGAAATTATTATCAGCAAAATTTTCTAATGATTGATCTATATTATAGTGAGCATTCGCAAGTTCTTCTTGAATTTTTGTACTTATTTTTGGTACACGAATTGATAGTGTAAATAAGCTATCATCTATATGTTCGAAATATGTTTTTAATTGGTATTGTTTTTTTAAATTAACACCAAAATTCGGGTGTGATGAAGATGTATTAGAAAAAGTATTCATTAATTCTTCTTGGTTAAATGAAAATGTAATTAAATTTTCTAATACTTGTCTTAATCCTTCCATGTTTTCTTCTTGCATTTCTGCACTCATTGCTTGCATGGATTCTTGCATTTTTTGACTCATCTTTTTCATCTTTTCTGATGCCTTCTTTTGATTTTTTTTTGCATCAGAGCTCTTGTTTTTTTCTAGTTTTTCTAATGATTTGCTTAGTTCTTTTTGGGTTTCATCCTTTAATTTATCCATTTCAGGTATATCCATTGGTTGTTTCAATCCTTCATTGTCTTTTTGTAATTGCTTAAGATCCTTTTTAATTTCATTAAATTCTTTATTTAATTTATTCTGAGTTTCTTTAGCCTTATCCTTATTTTCTTTACTATTATTTTCTTTTTTAGATTCTTCTTCCTCTTGTTTAGATAAATCTTCTAGTTTATTCGCAATTTGATTCATTTTTTGCTCAACATAATAACGCTTTGTCATTTCTAAAATACGCTCAAGACTTCGTTCTTGTTGTTTATTCTGTTCTGATAATTCCTTAGCTTTTTTAACAAGTTCTTCTTTGTTTAGTTTTTCTGCTAATTTTTTGAGTTCTTCTAATAGTTTTTGTTGTTTATCAAGCTTTTTTAGTTCATCTATGCGTTTTTTTAAATCTTCTTTTTTCTTATTTAAATCTTCACTTTTTTCATTTTTTTCAGTAAAATTTTCTTGTAATTTTTCGGTTTGACGTTGCATCATTTGTTTATATTGTTCTTGACGCTTGATTAAACTTTTAATGTTTTTTTGATCGACTCCAGCTCAGATTCTTTTTATTTTGTAAATCAAATTGGATTTTTTCAAGATCTTTCTTACTGTTCTGTTGTTTTTGTAAAGATTTTTCTAACTTATCTATATAATTTTTTTGTTCATTAAGAAGCTCTTCATCAATTTCATTATTTGTTTTTTGACGGTAGCTAAACTTTTTACTTATTGCTTTTTTATTACCATTTACTTTATCATTATCATATACTTGGAAAAACAGTTCGTAATTAACCCCTTCTTTTAATTTTATTCCTTTTGGAAACTCATAATAAAAGTTTTGTACTGTTTTATTATTTAATTTAATTGACTGATAATCAGTGTATTGATTGTTATTTTCTTCTTTGTATACAACTTCAAGTTTCGTAAACCCATAATCATCAGATATTTGACCCATAAACTGTGCATCTCCTCTTTTTAAACTGTCTATGTTTGATTTAACTGTAATATTTGGTAACTCATCTTTTATTACATTAACTGAAAACTGTAATTGTTCATATCCTTTTAAATTTGTATTTGAAGTAGATATAAGGTAGTTAGTGTTGTTCAAAATTCGCTTTTTATAACTAAAATTATTTTCTTTAATCTTATTAAAAAATTGTTTTTTATCATTATTTATAAATGCAACACTATCAGTTTCAGAAGTTTTAATAGTCCAAGTAATAATTGTTCCTTGTGGAACATTTATGTTTCCAGAGTTTGTAATTATTTCATTTTTCTTTTTAGTATAATTTGGATAATTTAATTCAAGTGATATATTTTGAATTGAAGGTGTTTTTATTACATTTATTTTATATTCATTAGAAGAAACATTATTAGCTTTTACATAGAAAAGAATTGGTTTTTGCACTTCATTAAAGGTGTAAGAGAATAATCCATTACCATTGTTTTGTATGAAATATTGTTGATTATTAAAGTAAATTTTAGCTTCCTCAGGTAATATTTCACCCTTAGTTTCTATATACACTGTTATTGATTTACCTTTAATAACATTTAATAAATCATTAGTTAAATTAAACGAAAAAGGAGCAGGAGGTGTATAAGCTGTTTTATAATCTATTACACGATTAAAGCTTTGGCTAAGTTTAGTATTTATTCCAGTTAGTAAAGTTAAAAACCATATTAAAACAGGTATTAAACCATATTTAGTATATTTTAAATTTGAATTGAAATTTACAGCTTTTGTGAAAGGAATTGGTTGTAACTCTTTTGATTTTTGTTCTATACTAGCTAGTAAAAGATCAGATTGTTCAGAGTTATTTTTAAGCTGTAAAACATTTAATAACTTATCCTTAACTTCCGGAAAATGATTACCTATTATTTTGGAAGAATCTTTTACTGAAATACCCTTTTGAAGACCTACTAATTTAAAAATAGGAAAACATATAAAGCGAATTAATAAGAGCAATTCTACTAGAATAAATAACCAAAAAAGTAAAGTTCTAGCTGTTGGTTTTAACCATAAAAAATATTCAATAAATAATGTAAAAAAAAGATAAATTAATCCTAATGAAAAGAATAATATTCCTCCTTTTATTAATTCATTTGTATAGTATTTTTTAATAAACTGTTGTAATTTTTGTTCTATTGAATTGAATACTTCCATAAAAGTAATTTCTTAAATTAGTGTGCTATATAATATAGCTCTTTTTGTGTTTTATTTATCTTTTGTGTTTTTTACTTTAATATAAAAAACAACTATATGGTTTATCATGAAATCTATGTGTATACAAATTTTCATATTCAAACCTATTTATTCCTGAAATATTAAATCTTTACTTGTACACAAGCATTTTTAATTTAAACCTTTCTCTTTTATTCATTTTTATAACTTATAAAAATACTACTTTTATAATAAAAAAAATAAAGTGTTTTTGTAAGTAAAACCAAAAGTAAACCACTACATCTTATATTTATTAACTTTTGAGTTATATAGAATTTTAAATAGCATTACCAATCTTAAGTTCATTAGAAATTAATTAAAGAAGTGTTATTAATTTTAAATAAAAACATAAACATGAAAAAACTAGGCGTTTTAGTAACCGTATTATTTGCAACTTCAATGTTTGCTCAAAGTCCGTGGACAAAAAAGAAAAATGAAGGATATGTTCAGCTTTCATTCACAACTATCTCAAATTATGATAAGCTTTTTGGTAATCCTGATTATAGTACCGAAAGAAAAATTACTGATAATACATTACAATTATATGGTGAATATGGTATTTCTGATAAAACCACATTATTTGCAAATATTCCTATAAAAATGGTTCAGTCAGGAGATATTACTGGTCAAATTTCATTGCCAATTCCTCTTACAACTAAAGAATCTAAAACATCAATAGGAAATGTTCAACTTGGGGTTAAGCATAATTTTTATAATAAAAAATGGATTTTATCTGGTCAATTAGGAGTTGAAGCAAGTACTGGTAGTTTTAATGAAGCATCTGGATTAAGAACTGGTTATGATGCATGGACAGTTACTCCATTATTTTTAGTTGGAAGAGGTTTTAATTCTTGGTACGTTCAAGCATTTACTGGTTTTGATATTAGAACAAACGACTATAGTAGTGCATATAAATTAGGAGGAGAGCTAGGTTATAAAGCTATCGATTGGCTTTGGGTTGCAGGATTTTTAGATGGTGTAATGTCTTTAAAAAATGGAGATATTGCTTTGCCAGTTACTAATAATCTTACAGGTTTATATGTAAATGATCAAAGTTATGCTGCTTTTGGTGTAAAGTTAATAGGTGAAATTAATCAAAGTTTTGGAGCAAACGCTAGTTTTGGTGGTGCTTTTGGAGGAAGAAATGTAGCCAAAAAAGCAGCTTTAAATTTTGGAGTATATTATAAATTTTAAAATACTATATTTAGTATAATCTATAAAAAATGCTTGTCAACTTATTTGATGAGCATTTTTGTTATGTATAATTTTAAACTTTGATAGGTATAAGTATCTTTGCGCTTTTAAAATAGGTACACACATATTAAAAGTACAAAAAATGACTGATAACGTAAGAGTACGATTTGCTCCAAGTCCTACAGGACCATTACATATAGGTGGTGTAAGAACCGCTTTATTTAATTATTTATTTGCTAAAAAACATAACGGAACTTTTGTTTTACGTATTGAAGATACCGACCAAACTCGTTATGTTGCTAATGCAGAAAAATATATCATAGATTCATTGGAATGGTGTAATATTCCTTTTGATGAAGGCCCTGGTAAAAATGAGCAATTTGGACCATATCGTCAGTCAGAAAGAAAAGAATTATATAAACAATATGCCGATAAATTAATTGAAAGTGGTTGGGCTTATTATGCATTTGATACTGCTGAAGAATTGGATGCACACCGAAAAAAGCATGAAGAAGCAGGAAAAACTTTTATTTATAACTGGCATAATCGTGAAAAACTTCAAAGTTCGTTAGCTTTATCTAAAGAAGAAGTAGCTGCTAAGTTAGAAGCTGGTGAAAAGTACGTAGTGCGTTTTAAAACTCCACAAGATGATGCTCTAATTATGCAAGATGAAATTCGTGGAACTATAAAAATTGATACGAATACTTTAGATGATAAAGTACTTTATAAATCAGATGGAATGCCAACATATCATTTAGCAAATATTGTTGATGACCATTTAATGCAAATTTCTCACGTAATTCGTGGTGAAGAATGGTTGCCATCAATGCCTTTGCATATTCTTTTGTATAAGGCTTTTGGTTGGGAAGCACCGAAATTTGCACATTTACCCCTTATTTTAAAACCTGTAGGAAAAGGAAAATTGAGCAAACGAGATGGTGATAAATTAGGATTTCCTGTTTTTCCTTTAGAATATACAAATGAGCTATCAGGAGATGTTTCACGTGGTTATAAAGAAGACGGATATTTTTCAGATGCATTTATAAATATGTTAGCCTTTTTAGGGTGGAATCCTGGTACTGAACAAGAATTGTTTTCACTACAAGAATTAGTAGAAAATTTTGATTTAAGTAGAGTAAGCAAGTCTGGAGCAAAATTTAGTCCTGAGAAAACTAATTGGTTTAACCAGCAATACATGCAACAAAAATCAAATACAGAATTAACAGCACTGTTTTTATCAATTTTAAGTGAAAAGGGAATTGAAAAAGACAGAAATTATATAGAAAAAGTAGTTTCGTTAATAAAAGAAAGAGCAACGTTTGTAGCTGATTTTTGGGAGTTATCAAGTTTTTTCTTTATCAATCCAATTGAATATGACGCAAAAGCAACCAAAAAGCAATGGAAGGAAGGAACTCCTATATTAATGGAAGAGTTAATTACTGTAATTTCTACTATTGAAGATTTTACTTCTGAAAATATTGAAAAAATAGTTAAAGAATGGATAACTGCAAAAGAAGTAGGTTTTGGTAAAGTAATGCAACCTTTACGTTTAAGTTTAGTTGGCGCATTAAAAGGACCACACTTATTTGATATTATTGAGATGATTGGTAAAGAAAATACCATTCAGCGTTTGCAGAATGCTGTAAGTAATTTATAAACAAAAAAGAGCGGTTTTAAGCCGCTCTTTTTATTTTTTTGTGTAATTGTTAGTTACATGCTCCAGATGATCTAGCGGCGTGGTTACCGCCTTCAAAAAGGTTAATCCAGTCTAATTTAATAATGACACTTAAAGCACCTTGTATATGAGAACGCATGCTTTCATAATTTTCTAAAGAATGCTTGTAATATACCTGTGGATTAATTCCTATCCTATCAGAAACCCAATAAATACCTCCAGCACCAATATTAAGGGTTGGGGTCATTTTACGTTCAGAGTCAACAATGCTTCCGCCCACAAAAACGTAAGGACTAAAATTGGTTAGGATTGGACTAAAGTTGAAACGTAAAGAAGTGTCTAACGAAAAATAACTAGCAGAATTTTCCATAATACCAATATCATTGATCGTATTAAATGAAATGGCACCATCAAGTGATAATCGCTCGCCAATAGGCATTGTTAAATTCAACCTTGGTGTTTGAAAAATATATTGATCACCAATGTAGCTAGCATCACTTTCATTAAACTTTGCAACACCAAAACCCACTCCAATTTGCCAGGATTCATTTAAGTGTTGCGAAAAAATTGAAGTTGTTAAAGAACAACAAAATAGTACTAATAAAAAAGTTGATTTCATAAGGGGGGATTTATATTAAAAACTAAACTTATGTAATTTTAGTATATAATCAAATTAAATTTACTTTTTTTATAGCTTCAGTAAATGTATCAAGGTCATTATTATTTAATATTAAGTGTATGGCTTCATCACAAACTTTTTCTACATTATCAGTAGGAAATTGTAAAGCAACAGCAATTTTTCGCATAATAATTACTTCATCTCTGTCAACACTTTCGTCAGCAAAAATCATTTTTGTTAATTGATATAAACGTTCAATACGTTCGTCATAACTCACTGGAGGATTCACAGGAAAATTTTCTGGACTTTTTAAAATTTTAGCATATTCCTCATCACTAATATTTAATTTCACAGCAACTCTATCTAATAATTTTTGTTCTCCTTCCGAAATAACAGTATCAATCTTTGCTATTTTAACAACACTTGCAAAATGACCGATTTCTTGTTTGTGTTTTCCACTTGCATATAAATCTGATATAGACATAATTTTTTTTGATTTTTAAATTAATGTAAAAATAAACAATCTTGTATTTTTAGAAGCTCAATTTTAAAAAAAGTCACTAACAATAAAATGTAAGTTTCTACAAAATTTCTCTTTAAAACTTACTATCATTTTTTTTTATACAATATGTTTAATAGCATAAGAATGACTAATAAAAAAGGCTTTTTTAAAACTGCTTTTCAAGGATGTTTTAAAGAAAGTATACCCTTTGGTCATTGTCAGGATAATTAATTAAGAAAACGGTATTAAAACCTGTTTTTTGAATATACAAGAGATAATTTATTAAAAGGATTAAAAAAGTAGAAGGAATAGGGGATAAGTAAAAAAATAATACTTTCTATTCCTTAATTTCCAAACTATATCCTATACCATGAATATTGGTAATTTTAATTGAAGAGTCTTCTTTTAATTTTTTACGCAATTTAGAGATATAGGTATCTAAACTTCTTCCAACAAAAACACCATTGTCTTCCCATACTTTTTTTGAAAGCTCATCACGTTTAATAATTTGATTAGGGCTATCAGCAAAAATTGCAAGCAATTCACATTCTTTTTTAGAAAGGTTAATCTCAATAGTTTTACGAATTAATTTATGTTGATCAGGATAAAAGGAAAAACTACCAATAGTAATTGCATTTTTAGAACAACTTAATGAGTGAGTATGTTTATTGTTTGAAAACAGAAAGTCAAAAAAAACAATAATACCTAGCAGTAGAAAAGCTAATAGAAATGTGTATTTCTTTAAAAATTTTTGCGTTTTATTGGTAAATTTAACATCAACAGTGTAACAAGTATTAGGTAATACTCTGCCTTTGCATGGTATAATATCTTTTGCGTTATCATTTTTTATTTCATAACTATAAGCAACCTCACTATCAGAGCAACGAAAAACAGCTATTCTATAAAAACTAGGAAGCGAAGATTTATCGAAACTATTTTTAATGATTGTTGTTAAATCTGAAGGTTCAAAAGAAAGATTGTTTTGAAAAGATAACTGGTATTTATAAGAACTTATTTCACGAATAGGTAATACTAAAGAAGTACTATCATTAGTTGAAAGTAATAATTGATTACCTACTGAACGTAATGATACCTTTACTCTTTCAGAAAAATCATTTTCATCTGAATTAAAATAAGAAAAGAATGATCCTAATGATAGAATAATTGCCAAACTATAGTATATATAAATCTTTTTTTTGCTCATAATTTTGGTAAATAACATACAATTATCTGATATTTTACAACTGTTAACACTTCTTTTACACTTTTTTCACATTTATATATTGTAGCACTTTTAGTTCACTTCAAAATATAAATATCATGAAAAATTTTTAATTGTAATTATCAGCGTTATTTGTTAATCAATGAATAGATAAACTTAAAAAAACTAACTTTATTAAAGATTATTTTATTAAAACCAATGATATAAACACAGGTGGTTCAAATAGCAATTATTTACGAAACTAAAAAGAGGTGTTTTTAATAGGAAATCAAAATAATTTCAAAGAGGTTACAAAAAATAATAATCTTATTTTTGTGTAAAATTTTTTACGTTGAGTAAGCAAACTATTGTCAATCATTACCAACAATCTGGTAAAGTAAAACAGATTGTAAACCAGCTTCAACAAGAACAAAACCATTTTCAAATAACGAATTTGGTCGGTTCTTCGTTGTCTTTTACTATTTCAGAAACCTTTAAACAAGCTGATAAACCTTACTTGTTAATATTTAATGATAAGGAAGAAGCTGCTTATTATCTCAATGATTTAGAACAACTATTGGGAGAAAAAAATGTGTTGTTTTATCCTGGTTCTTACAGAAGACCCTATCAAATAGAAGAAACAGACAATGCTAATGTATTGCTACGGTCAGAGGTGTTGAATAGAATTAATTCACGTAAAAAACCAGCAATTATAGTTACGTATCCAACAGCATTATTTGAAAAGGTGGTTACTAAAAAAGAACTGGAAAAAAATACTTTAAAGTTAACCGTTGGTGAACAAGTATCTTTAGATTTTGTTAACGAAGTACTATTTGAATATAATTTTAATCGGGTAGATTTTGTTACTGAGCCTGGAGAGTTTTCAGTACGTGGAGGAATTATTGATGTGTTTTCTTTTTCTAATGATGAACCTTACCGTATTGAGTTTTTTGGTGATGAAGTTGATAGTATTCGGTCTTTTGATGTAGAAACTCAACTTTCTAAAGATAAGTTAGGTAAGGTTAGTATTATGCCTAATGTAGAAAACAAAGGCTTGCAAGAAAGTAGGGAGAGTTTTTTAAAATATATTTCTTCAAAAACAAGAATATTTGCTAGAAATATAGAGTTAATAGGTGCTCAATTAGATAAATTTTTTCAGAAAGCTGAAATTGCATTTAGTGAATTATCAAAAGAAATAAATCATTCTGAGCCTTCAGCTTTATTTAGTGATGGTACTGAAATTAAAAAGCAGTTAGAAAGTTTCACAATAGCGGAAATCTCATTTCGTTCGGAGTTAAAAAAAGAAAACCTCGTTAAAGACGTTCTTTTTCATATAAAGCCTCAGCCTTCGTTTAATAAACAATTCAATGTATTAATTGACAACTTAAACGAAAATCATAAGAAAGGATTTACTAATTATATTTTTTGTGCGAACGATAAACAAGCACAACGATTTAAAGATATTTTTGATGATTCTGAACAAGAAGTACATTATGAAACCATTGTATTTCCATTATATCAAGGATTTATAGATCAAGATGAAAAGATTGTTTGTTATACGGATCATCAAATTTTTGAACGTTATTATAAATTTCGATTAAAAAACGGGTACGCAAAAAAGCAATCAATTACTCTTCAAGAATTAACAAAACTAGAGGTTGGTGATTATGTAACACATATTGATCATGGAGTTGGAAAATTTGGAGGATTGCAGAAAATTGATGTAGAAGGTAAAAAGCAAGAAGCCATAAAGTTAATATATGGAGATCGTGATATTTTATATGTAAGTATTCATTCGTTGCATAAAATATCTAAATTCAATGGAAAAGATGGAAAAGCACCTAAAATATATAAATTAGGATCTGGTGCATGGAAAAAAGTTAAACAAAAAACGAAAAAACGAGTTAAAGAAATTGCCTTTAACTTAATTAAATTGTATGCTAAGAGAAAGTTAGAAAAAGGATTCGCATTTGGTCCTGATACTCATATGCAACACGAATTAGAAGCAAGTTTTTTATATGAAGATACACCAGATCAGTTTACATCAACCCAAGATGTAAAAGCTGATATGGAAAAAGAACAACCCATGGATCGATTGGTTTGTGGTGATGTTGGATTTGGAAAAACAGAAATAGCAATACGAGCAGCGTTTAAGGCGGTAGATAATGGAAAGCAAGTTGCAGTGTTAGTACCAACTACTATTTTAGCTTTTCAGCACTTTAAAACGTTTTCTAAGCGATTAAAAGACTTTCCTGTTACCATTGATTATTTAAATAGGTTTAGGACCGCAAAACAACGAAAAGGAGTTTTAGAAGGAATTGCAGAAGGAAGTGTAGATATTGTTATTGGAACGCATCAATTAACAAATAAGAGTATTAAATTTAAAGACTTAGGATTGTTGGTAATTGATGAAGAACAAAAATTTGGAGTTTCTGCTAAAGATAAATTGAAAACAATTAAAGAAAATGTTGATACTTTAACCTTAACAGCAACACCTATACCACGTACATTACAATTTAGTTTAATGGCTGCTCGTGACTTATCAGTAATTAAAACACCACCACCAAATCGCCATCCTATTGAAACAAATGTAATTCGCTTTACTGAAGAAACGATTCGTGATGCTATTTCTTATGAGGTTTCTAGAGGAGGTCAAGTATTTTTTATTCATAATCGTATTGAAAATATTAAAGAAGTAGCTGGTTTATTACAGCGTCTAGTACCTGATGCTAAAATTGGTATTGGTCATGGACAAATGGAAGGTAAAAAATTAGAAGAACTCATGTTAGGTTTTATGAATAACGAGTTTGATGTATTGGTTTCTACCACTATTATTGAAAGTGGATTAGATGTTCCAAACGCAAACACAATATTTATAAACAATGCGAATAATTTCGGACTCTCCGATTTACACCAAATGCGCGGACGTGTAGGACGTTCTAATAAAAAGGCTTTTTGTTATTTCATTACGCCGCCATACCACCACATGACAGACGATGCACGAAAGCGAATTCAGGCATTGGAGTTATTTTCTGATTTAGGTAGTGGATTAAATATTGCCATGAAAGATTTGGAAATCCGTGGTGCTGGGGATTTGTTAGGAGGTGAGCAAAGCGGATTTATTAATGACATTGGTTTTGATGCTTATCAAAAAATATTACATGAAGCTATAGAAGAACTAAAAGAAAATGAGTTCAAAGAGTTATATCCTACTGAGGAATCCGGCGAAAAGGAATATGTAAAAGAAGTACAAATTGATACCGACTTTGAAATTTTATTCCCAGACGATTATGTAAATTCCGTAAGTGAGCGCTTGGTATTATATAACAAACTTTCTGAAGTGACCAACGAAGATGAATTACAGGTTTTTGAGAGTGAAATCATCGACCGCTTTGGCGAGTACCCAACGCAAGTTGCTGATTTATTAGATAGCGTTCGTATAAAATGGTTGGCCAAGTCTTTAGGTTTAGAAAAAATAATTTTGAAACAAAAGCGAATGATTGGTTATTTTGTTTCCAATCAGCAAAGCGATTTTTACCAAACCGAGACCTTTACCAAAATGCTACAATACGTACAAAAGAACTCGAAAAGCTGCGTAATGAAAGAAAAAGAAACCAAAAACGGCCTACGTTTACTAATTACTTTCATAAAAATTGATACCGTCCATAAGGCCATGGAAACCTTACACAAAATATAATTAAACCAAAAAACCTTCCAATTATCGGAAGGTTTTTTTGGTTTTTGACCTATTACCCCTTTCAACGCACCACGTCCTTTCGACTGCTCCACCCACGTCATTTCGACTGAACTCCCCACGTCATTTCGACTGCAAGGAGAAATCTCATTATCATCTCCCACTGCCTTATATTTTCAGCTCCCACCCCAAACAAGCACCAAGGAGCAATCTCATTTTCGGCCACACCCCTGCATTTTCGATCACTCCCGCCCTGTCATTCCAACGCACCATGTCATTTCGAACGCTAGAGAGAAATCTCATTATCATCTCCCACTGCCCTATATTTTCAGTTCCCACCCCAAACAAGTACCAAGGAGCAATCTCATTTTCGTTACTCTCCTATTTTCGTATTACAAACAGTTTTCTCTATACTGGACACCTTGTTTTTGTAATTTTAGAATTTTGTTAGTTTCATCATTATTACCATTCTGCTTATACAGAATCATTTGAATATTAACCAAAAAACCTCTAATTTGTGCCTTGCTACACCGAAAAGGTAGTTCAGAAAACGAATAAGAAGAAAGAAATGGCACATTCCACTATAAACCAAACTCCCGAGCAGAAAGCACGGGATGTTATCGATGCAATGTTACACGAAGCTGGTTGGTTAGTACAATCCAAAGAAAACATCAATTTATCCGCTAGTATGGGTATTGCCTTACGAGAAACCAATACCGTTTCGGGTTCGGCAGACTACGTATTGTATATAAATAGAAACCCTGTAGGTGTAATAGAAGCCAAAAAAGAAGAAGAAGGGCACCGTTTAACCGCAGTAGAAGACCAATCCATGCGATATGCCAAGGAAGGTATTAAAATAGGTTCTTTTCTTTTGACTAATGAAAAACCATTCGTTTACGAAAGTACGGGTACTATTACCAGATTTAGAGATATTAGAGATCCAAAACCTAAGGGTAGACGTATCTTTAGCTTTCATAAACCAGAAACCCTTGCGTATTCCTTAAAACAAGGTAGCTCTTTACGCCAATGGTTACAAGAATTACCCGAATTACCACCCGATGGCTTGCGAAAGGCACAGGTAAAGGCCATACGTAATTTAGAAACCTCCTTTAAAAACAACAAGCAAAAAGCGCTCATACAAATGGCAACAGGTGCGGGTAAAACCTTTACCGCTGCTACCTTTAGCTATCGTTTATTAAAGTATGCCAAAGCCAAACGTATTTTATTTTTGGTCGATACTAAAAACTTAGGAGAACAGGCAGAGCAAGAGTTTTTAAGCTACCAACCTACGGACGACAACCGAAAGTTTACCGAATTATACAATGTACAACGGTTAAACTCTAATTACATAGCACCCAACAGTCATGTATGTATTTCTACCATACAACGATTGTACTCCATATTAAAAGGCGAAGAATTAGACGAAGCGGATGAAATTGCACCTACGGAAAGCAATACTTGGATGAAAAAACAACTCAAGAAAAAAGAAGCAGTTCCCGTAGCCTATACATCTAATGTACCCATAGAAAGCTTTGATTTTGTGATTATTGACGAGTGCCACCGTTCTATTTATAATCTCTGGAAGCAAGTGCTCGATTATTTTGATGCTTTTTTAATTGGTTTAACCGCCACACCCGATAACCGAACCTTTGGTTTTTTTGAAGAAAATGTGGTAAGTGATTATACCCTAGAAGAGTCGGTAATTGATGGGGTAAATGTAGATTACCAAGTATATATTATTGAAACCGATATTTCTAAGAAAGGAGGAGTGATACAATCGGGATGGTTTGTAGACAGACGCGATAAGCTAACTCGTAAAAAACGATGGCAACAGGAGGATGAAGACACCAATTACAAAAGAAACGATTTAGATAAAAAGGTAGTTAATCCAAGCCAAATTAGAAAAATTATTAAAGAATATAAAAAGGTATTACCAACCAAGTTATTCCCAAAACGTTTCGATAAAGAAGGGGTCTATGAAGTACCCAAAACCTTGGTATTTGCCAAAACCGATAGCCATGCCGATGATATTATCAAAATTATTCGTGATGAGTTTAATGAGGGGGACGATTTTTGTAAAAAACTTACGTATAAAAGTAAAGAAGATCCAAAATCCGTATTAAACCGTTTTAGAAACAGTTACGAACCACGAATTGCCGTAACCGTAGATATGGTGGCTACGGGTACTGATGTAAAAGCCTTAGAAGTACTGCTTTTTATGCGTGATGTAAAAAGTAAAAACTATTTTGAGCAAATGAAAGGGCGTGGTACACGCACCATTGATAGCGATAGCTTACAAATGGTTACCAAAGCAGCAAAAAGCAAAACTCACTTCATTATTGTAGATGCCGTGGGTGCTACCAAATCTAAAAAAACTACTAGTCGTTCTTTAGAAAGAAAACCAAGCATCGGTTTTAAAGCGCTTTTAGATGCCGTTAAAATGGGCGTAACCGAGGAAGATTTGTTTTTATCACTCGCCAACCGACTCTTACGTTTGGATAAACAAATTAGTACTGCGGAAAAGGAAAAAATTGTAAGTCTTACGGGTAAAACCATTCCGTTAATAGCTAAAGAGTTATTAGACGCTTATGACCTTGATATTTTAGACGACGCTACAGAAGGAATCATTACAAAAATTCCAAGGGAAGACCACACCCCTGCTCTATATACCCAAACCCGACAGCAAGTGCAGCAAGAGTTGTTAACCAAAGCGGCAAGTAATTTTACAGGAGAGTTTTGTACGTATATAGAAGAAGTGCGTAAGCAAAACGAACAAATTATTGACCATATTAACATTGATACGGTAACCAAGAGCGAATGGGACACTACCTCCATAAGCAATGCCAATGAGATAGTTAGTGACTTTAAAAGCTATGTAGAAACCCATAAAGACGAAATAACGGCCTTAAATATTTACTATAACCAACCCCATAACCGCAGAAACGTTACTTTTGCCATGCTAAAAGAAGTGTTGGACAAGCTAAAAGCAGATAAGCCTCTGCTAGCGCCACAGCACGTTTGGGATGCCTATGCACAGTTGGAAGAGGTAAAAGGAGAACAACCCTTAAAGGAGTTAACCATTTTGGTGTCCTTACTACGCAGAGTATGCGGAATAGACACCCAATTACAAGCCTATGACAAGGTGGTAGACGATAATTTTAAAACCTGGATGTTTCAACAAAATGCAGGGCAACATAACCGTTTTACGCCTGAGCAGGTAGACTGGTTACGCCTAATTAAAGAGCATATTAAAAACAGTTACCATATAGAAGCGGATGATTTAGATTATACCCCTTTTGATGCGCAAGGCGGGCGTGGTAAAATGCACCAACTTTTTGGCAACCAAATGAACGAAATTATGAACGAACTAAATAACATACTGGCTGCATAATGGCTTTAGGACTTACTCCGCAACAAATAATTGATAAGCAAACACATCCTTTATTAAATATAAATAAAAAATGGAGGCGTATTGAACTTCAGTATATTGCTAAAATTCAAAATGGATATGCTTTTTCTTCTAAACTTTTTAATCATACTGAAGGACTTCCTTTAATTAGAATTAGGGATATTTTTTCAGATAAAACTGAAAATTTATATAGCGGAGAGTATAAGGATGAATTCATTGTTAATCGTGGAGATATTCTCATAGGGATGGATGGCGATTTTAAAGTTTCTAAATGGCCAGGAAAAAAAGGACTTTTAAATCAGCGTGTTTGTAGGGTTTTGTTTAATACAAAAAATTATAACGAAAACTTTCTTTTTTTATGTTTACAACCGTATTTGGATGCAATTCACAGTGAAACATCAGCTGTAACTGTAAAACATTTATCTTCAAGAACAATACAAGCTATCCCATTACCATTACCTCCTCTAATTGAACAACAAGCCATTGTAAAAAAAATAGAAGGCTTATTGAGCAGTTTAGACCATAGTGTGGGAAGTTTAACCAAAGCCCAAGAACAATTAAAAATATACCGCCAAGCTGTGCTTAAAAAAGCGTTTGAAGGGGAGTTAACCAAAGAATGGAGGTCGAAACAAACAGATTTACCTACCGCTGATGAATTACTAGCACAAATACAAGAGGAACGAGAAAAACATTACGAAAAGCAAGTTGCCGATTGGAAAAAGGAGGTAAAGACTTGGGAAGAAAAAGGGAAAGAAGGTAAGAAGCCTGCCAAACCAAGACCTTTGACGATTCCTGACGAACCAAATAAAAATCATAATGAGAAAAAATGGGAAATTCCCAAAAATTGGATTTGGACTCAATTTGGCTTACTATGCTTTGTAACTAAGTTAGCAGGTTTTGAGTACACGGATTATGTTAAATATGATAAAAAAGGAGATTTATCTGTTTTAAAAGCAGAAAATGTTGGAACTAGTGGTTTTAGGAAAACTATTTTTTCAAAAGTAAAATCAGAAAGTGTTAAAATGCTAACTCGTTCACAAATTTTTGGAGGTGAGTTGTTAGTTGTATTTGTAGGAGCTGGAACAGGAAATGTTGCAATGATCCCTCACAATCAGCGTTATTTTTTAGGTCCAAATATAGGGATGGCAAGACCTTATTTTGATTTAAATTCTAAATATTTAGAACTTTTTTTTCAATCTGCATTGGGTAAAAGTTTAATGATGTCAGCTGTTAAAGCTGTCGCTCAACCTTCTCTATCAATGGCTACAATAAGGCAAGCACCAGTTGCTTTTCCACTTCTAGAAGAACAACACCAAATCGTAAAAGAAATAGAAAGCCGTTTATCGGTATGTGATAAATTGGAAGAAAGCATTACCACCAGTTTACAAAAAGCCAAGGCTTTACGGCAAAGCATTTTAAAAAAAGCCTTTAAGGGTACTTTGTTAACAGCCCAAGAAATAGCAGCCTGTAAAGCAGACCCCAACTATGAGCCTGCCAGCGTGTTGTTGGAAAAAATTAAGGCAGAAAAAGCAGTAAAAGAAGCTGCCAAAAAAACAACCCTAAAAAAGAAACCCAAAAAACAAGCAGCCAAGTAAGCATGCACTTTATTGAAGCGTCATTACGAATGAAATGGAGAGAAATAAGGTCATTTCTTTATCAATACAAAGATTACTTCGTACCTCGCAATGACGGTAATCAATGTCAGTTCGAGTGATTTTACGAAGAGGAACGGAGTAAAATAGTATCGAGAACTAATTATGAATTATAAAATAGTCCTCTGCTTTGCAAAATATAATTTAATACAAGCCATGGGATAAAATATAACCAACAATAAAAGAAAAAACCAAACGATGAAACTAGATACTACTACAAAAGAACATATTCTTAGTGCCGCCAAAGAAATTGATCATGTAGGAATTGATAAAAATTCTCTTAATAATAAATATTGGGTGGTTGTAGAAAAAAAAGAATATCCATTTAAGCACCTATTGAACAACGCATATAAATTAGCAAACAATACAAACGAGAATTTAAACTTTAAATCAACAGAACATTACCGCAACTATGTAAAAAGTATGGGCTTTGATATTAAGTTTTACCCTCAAAACATTAACTTCTTAAAAAAGCATGAAATAGAGCATTATAAGAAAGTTGCTGGTAAAAAATACAGAAAGGCAAATGATGAAGATGTTCGTTATAGTCAGCTAATTGCACCCAATGTAAAAAAGCTAAATTTCTTAGCTGAAAATACTGTAATTGAAAATTTTTATGCGAAACTAGACAATCACTGGCAATGGTCTGGCACTTTTAAAACCTATTTATGGATACGGATTTATAGAGAAGGTGATAGTGAAAAAGTATATTTTGTATTAGGTATTAACAGAGATGGAAATCTCTATTTAGATTTGAATTGCCAACGCTCAAATCATTCAGGCGGAAAAACAAAAGCGCTGTCTAAAGAAACTATAGATTCGTTTGATCGCTATTTAAAGGAAGCCGACTATTACGGCATGGAAATTAAGTTTGATGATATTGAAAATTATAGTTGGGAGGGTTTAATACAGCGTACACAAAATTATTTATACAAATATGCCTCGCTATACGACGAATTGGAGTTGTTAACTAAAACAGGCATCGTTCCAGAGCAAATCGCTACTTTAATAGAAAGCGATATACCAGAAAAAACCAAATCTTATGCAAAAGAAAAGGGAAGTTTCAAAGGAAAAAAAATCGATTGGAGCAAAAAACAATTAACATCAAGTAAATTAGGATTATTAGGTGAAGAACTTGTAATAGGCACGGAAAAACAAAAGTTAAAAAAACTTGGCTTTTATGAAGAAATGGAAAAAGTTGAAAAAAAATTAGATGGTGAAGGATATGATATTTTAAGCTTTGATAAACACAAAAACGAGCTATACATTGAGGTTAAAACAACCAAAGGCGGTAAAGATGAACCCTTTTACATTTCTGCTAATGAAAAGGCTTTTTGCGAAGCAAATAAATCTAATTATCGCATTTATCGTCTTTATAATTACAATTATCATCGAAAAACAGCAAATTATTACATCATTCAAGGAACAGACCTCTCAAAATTTGATTTAACCCCAATTAATTTTGAAGTTTCAAAAAAATAAAAATTCAATGGAAAGCGAAAGTGTGATACATAGCGGATTCAAATTGAAATCTCTTGTAATTAAAGGGCATCCAGTTTTAGGAAACAATACTTTTAATTTTTTAGATGAAAATGACATATCTGAGTCCATTTATTTCAGTGTGTTAATAGGTCCAAATGGTACAGGTAAAAGCCAGTTGTTTCGTTGTTTGATGGAATTATTTAGAGGTATATACCAGTTTCATAATAAAGGATTTAGACCTCCATTTTTTTTTAGACTAGAATTTTACAATAATAATACATTACATCGTTTTGGTAATTTAAGTGATAATTTATACCTAAAAATAGTAAATTTCGGAAAGTTGCCCAATGGCTATCCTTTAGCCCACCTATTGATGTGGGATAAATTAAAGAATACATATAGCCCCGTTGATGTAAATGCGTTTGAAGCATTGTTACCGTCTAATATCATTGCGATTTCTTTGATGTTAACAGATAGGTTTATTGTCCCCAGAAACGATAAGGAAAAGGAAAGTTTTCCGATTTACAAGTACTTAGGAGTTAGAAACAGGCCTCAACAGGCAAGTACGAGAGGCTACGTTCGAAGAACCGTTGCATTTATTGTGGAACAAATTAATTCGGATGTCTTTAAAGAAGGTATTGGTAATTTGTCTAAATTTTTGGGTTATGATGGAGGTATTTTAGTGCAATATAAAACCGCATATACACCTAAGTTTTTTAAAGGAGTTACTACGTCTAGTCTATTAGATTCTTTTTTTATGGAAATAGACCAACAATATAAGATTTCTGGTAAACAGCCTCCTTTTAAACTAAATCATTATAAATCAATTAAAAAACAATCAGGTCAGATTGAAAAAATTGTTGATTTTATGAATTATCTCTTTACTAACAAAAGGCTTTCAAAAGCAGTCAAAGGTTCTTCATCTCGCTACATTCAGTATCGTATTGATGATGACAAAGATCATTCTTTTTTAAAGGAAGAGTATGTTTTAATGGACGAACTACGAAAATTGGGTTTTGTAAGCACACCAGATATTAAATTGATAAAAGCGGAACAAGAATTAGGGGTACAGGAAACAAGTTCTGGAGAATTTCATTTCTTTTCTACCATGGTAGGCTTAATGGCCACAGTTAAAACGAACAGTTTAATATTTATTGACGAGCCTGAAATTAGTTTGCATCCAAATTGGCAAATGAGATATCTTGAGTTTATCCGACAATTATTTTCGGAAAAAAAATATAGTACCTGCCATATCATAATTGCGACACATTCACACTTTCTTATTTCTGATTTACAGGGAGATTCAGCTAAAATTATTGGTTTGAAAAAAGAGGGAAATCAAATACAAACAATGGATATAAATACAAATACTTACGGATGGTCGGCCGAAGATGTATTGTATAATATATTTGAGGTTAGCTCCACAAGAAATTTTTATGTAGCCGAAGAAATAGGAAATCTATTGAAGGAAATTTCAAAAAAAGATATGGATAAGGAACAAATTTCAAATGAAGTTGAGAAGTTAAGTTATATGAAGACAACCTTAAAAGATAATGATCCGTTAAAATCTCTTATTAAAAATATTGAAAAAGAGTTTACAAATGACTAGATTATTAATTGAAAGAGAAGCTTGGATAATAAATAGAAAGTATGTTTTATCACAAGAAGATCTTGATATATTGCAAGAATATCCTGTTAAGGTGGCTAAAGATTGGAGTAAAAAAGAGTATAAACCGATCCGAGACCGAATAAGAGCACATTATTTTAGTATTCAAAATAAAACTTGTAGTTACTGTCGACTCCCTATTAATGAAGGAACAGATAATGTAGAGATAGAGCATATAATTGATAAAAACAGAAGACTTGATTTTATTTTTGAGACACTTAACTTGGTTGTATCTTGTCATAAATGCAATTTTAGTAAAAGTAAGAAAGAAGTAATGAATGTTTGCCCTCCGGAGAATACTTACCCAATTGACGGCACAACGTTCAATATAATACATGGTCATTATGATAATTATTTTGACCATATTGAGTTTCTTGCAAATAGTTCTTATCATGCTTTAACAAATAAAGGTGCATTTACAATAGATAAATGTAAGTTAGACAGGGTTGGGCTGGCAGAACAAAGAGAAAGAATTTCTATGTACGAAAACGATTCAATAATTAGTGATGTATTAGAAATTAAGAATTCTGTTAACCCAAATGAAAAAATAGAAGCCCTTATTGAAAAACTAAAACAAATTAGACAATAAAAAAAATGACAGACGCAACAATCATATCAAAAATTTGGAACCTAGCAGGCGTATTACGTGATGATGGCGTAAGCTATGGCGACTATTTAGAACAAATTACCTACCTGCTATTTTTAAAAATGGCAGACGAATTAAACAAACCACCCTATAACAAAGGCTTACATTTTCCGAAGCTAAAAGATATAGAAGGTAAAGAAATCAAAGATGCTGAGGTTTGTAATTGGGAAAACCTTGCCGATAAACGTGGTGCCGAATTAGAATCCTTTTACAGTCAGCTACTGCGTACTTTGGCTAGTGAAAAAGGAATTTTGGGGCAAATATTTACCAAAAGTCAGAATAAAATCCAAGACCCTGCCAAGCTCTCTAGGGTTATCGACATGATAAACCGTGAAGATTGGAATTTAATGGGAGCTGATATTAAAGGGAAAATATACGAAGGCTTACTGCAAAAAAATGCGGAAGATACCAAAAGTGGTGCGGGGCAATACTTTACCCCAAGAGCTTTAATAAAAACCATGGTAGCTTGCGTACAACCCAAACCAGAAAAAACCATTGCAGACCCTTCTTGTGGTACAGGAGGTTTCTTTTTGGCAGCTTATGATTATATTGTGGAAAAACACGATTTAAACCGAGAGCAAAAAGCCTTCTTAAAGAACCAAACCTTTTATGGTAATGAAATAGTAGCTAATACCCGCCGTATGTGTTTAATGAACATGTATTTGCACAATATTGGTGAAATAGACGGCGAATCTACCATTAGTTCCAATGATTCTTTAATTAGCGATGATGGAAAACGTTTTGACTATATATTGGCAAATCCGCCATTTGGTAAAAAAAGTAGCATGACCATTACGAACGAAGAAGGAGAAACGAAAAAAGAGGACTTAAGCTATAACCGTCAGGATTTTTGGGAAACTACTTCGAACAAGCAGCTAAACTTTTTACAGCATATCAAAACCCAGTTAAAAGCCACAGGAGAAGCAGCAGTGGTATTACCCGATAATGTGTTGTTTGAAGGTGGTGCAGGGGAAGAAATAAGAAAACAGTTACTTAAAACTACCGAGTTACATACGGTTTTAAGACTGCCTACAGGTATTTTTTATGCGCAAGGAGTAAAAGCTAATGTATTATTCTTTAACAATAAACCTGGTAGCAAAGAACAGCAAACCAAACATATTTGGTTTTATGATTATCGTACCAACGTGCACCATACGCTAAAGAAAAAATCAATGACTGAGGCCGATTTGGCTGATTTTGTTACATGTTATCACCCTGAAAATATTTATAAACGTAAAGAAACATGGAGCGAAGAGAACCCAGAAGGACGTTGGCGAAAATATACCTATGAGGATATTGTTGACAGGGATAAAACAAGTTTAGATGTTTTTTGGATAAAAGATAAAAGCTTAACCGATTTAGATAATTTACCTGACCCTGATGTTTTGGCAGGGGAAATCATAGAAAATATAGAAGCTGGTTTGTCTGGTTTTAAAGAGATAATGGAAACTCTAAACGATTAGAAAAACACAAAAAATGCAAACGACACAATTAAAAGAAACCATACCCGATTTTCAAAGCATCATGCTACCCATGTTGCAACTATTAGAAAACGGACAAACCAAAAGCTTACAAGAAGTAGTGCAATTGCTTACCAAACACTTTCGATTAAGTCCCGAGCAACTCAAAATAAAAGTACCTAGCGGACAACAAGGATTGTTTCGAAACCGAGTAGGTTGGACACGGAGTTATTTAAAAAATGCAGGACTTATCGTCTACCCAAGTAGAGGTGTATATCAAATCACCGATTTTGGAAAGGAATTTTTAGCCAGCAATCCAACTGAATTAAATATAAAAGTTTTAAAAAAAATGCCCAAATACCAAGAATGGGCAGCAACGTTTAACCAAGAACCCAACGCTGTTACGGCAGCATTACATAAAGAAACTACAGAAACACCCGATGTTATTTTAAAAGCCACGGTCAGTGACTTACAAAAACAATTGGCCTCAGAACTCATCGATAAATTAAAGGAAAACACCTACGATTTTTTTGAGCGTTTTGTGGTGCAACTCCTCCAAAAAATGGGCTATGGAGAGTTCAGAGAAGACGCAGGCATGGTTACCGGGCAGTCGGGAGATAATGGCATAGATGGCATTATTTACCAAGACCGTTTAGGACTAGAAAGTGTGTACATCCAAGCCAAACGCTACAGCGATGTTAAGGTAGGCTCTCCAGAAATCAGAAACTTTATAGGTTCGCTTGCTTTGCAAGGCATAAGTAAAGGCGTATTTTTAACCACTTCGCGCTTTTCAGAAAACGCCATAAAAACCGCCGAAGACAGCAAACAACAGAAAATTGTGTTAATCGACGGAAAAAAGTTAGCAGACTTAGCCATAGAATTTAATCTAGGCGTTCAAGAAGACGAAACCATCGTACTCAAAAAGATAGACCTCGACTATTTTGAAGAAAATTAGCCTACTTGTTAATAAAAAAGCAATAGACCCAGTTTAATTAGATACATGCTATTGGACAAGACTAGGAGTTTATGTAGGATAGCTTAGGGATGCTAGTCTCTGGATTTTGGCTTTTTTAAACTTTTTCTATTAAAAATAGAAAAAAGTTCGTTTTATGTTTTTTTAGTATTAGATGCTTTAACTAACGATGGGCTGGGAGTAGCTTTATTTTCTACTTTTGATACTATGCGATACTTTTTTAGGGCTACCAATACAGATTTTCCAATTGTAGCTGATAATTTTATAGTAAATAGGGAGTAAAAGTTATTTATATCATACTTATTTAGATTGGTATTCCTGCTATTTTATATATTGCACTGAACTTATTTAATAAGCGAAAACAACGTACCGATGCAAAATAATCATATTAAAAATATTTTAGGATTACTATTAGCTACATTTTTTATAAGTACTTCAGGTGTTTTAGGAAGGTATATTGCGATGCCTTCAGAAGTAATTATATGGTTTCGCTCATCTTTCGCGATGGTGTTTTTATTTGTATTTTGTAAATATAAGAACATAGATTTTAGTATAAAATCACCCAAACATTATGGGCCATTTATTATTGGTGGCATTTTCATGGCTGCACATTGGGTTACTTATTTTTATGCTTTAAAATTATCCAATGTTGCCATAGGAATGTTGTCTTTATATACTTTTCCTGTAATGATTGCATTTTTAGAACCGTTGTTTTTTAAAATAAAATTTAATCCTATTTATTTTGTTTTAGGGATGTTAGTTTTGGCAGGGTTGTACATTTTATCACCAGATTTTAACCTCGAAAACTCAAATGCTCAAGGTGTGTTATTTGGATTATTATCTGCTTTGTGTTACTCCATAAGATTATTAATTTTAAAACAGTATGTACTTCAATACAATGGGGTTATGCTCATGTTTTATCAAACATTAATAATAACTTTATGTTTATTTCCTGTATTGTTTTTTATGGATGTTTCTGGTTTTGAAACTCAATGGCCTTATTTGGTGTTATTAGCATTATTAACAACAGCTATTGGTCACAGTTTAATGGTACACTCATTACAGTTTTTTTCAGCATCAACAGCAAGTATTATTAGTAGTGTTCAACCTATTTTTGGAATTATACTAGCCTTTTTCTTATTAAAAGAAACACCAAGTATACACACTTTTATTGGAGGAGGGTTGATATTGGCAACGGTGATTATAGAGAGCATAAGGAGTAATACCAAATAAATTTTAAAATAGCTATTAACCTGGATTATAATTTAGCATTACTTTAATTTTTCGGTATAATTCGGGAAATGCTTTTTCTAAGTCTTTTGGTGTCTCAAAAAAGTGTTCCATAACCACAGCTATAAATTCTAGGCGATTGGTTAAGGCATACGGGCGGAAATAATTAGAGTTTTTAATTTGTTTAATACGCTCTTTTTTATCCATAAACATCGTTATTTCAAGAAAAACACTATAAAAAAGCCGTGCTCCATTATCGTTTGATTTTTTTCCGTGAAAAGTTAATGCATGAGTAAATTCATGAATACCAAGGTTTATATTGTCATTAGTAATTCGGTTTCCTGCTAAAAAATCCTCCCAAGAAAAGGCTATTATTTTTAAGGCAGGATTAAATTCTCCTTTGTGATATTGTTTGGTAATAACTGAATAAAAACTTTTAGGATACACAATAATTTTATCGAAAATAGAGGTCAAATATCTTCGCATTCCAAAAGTTAGTTTAAGATAGGAGCAAGCTATTAGTACCTTTACCTCTGGTGTGATGGAAAAACCATCTCTTGATATAAATTTGTACCTGCGAATAAAAAGAGTTAATCGATGTTCAAAATAAATTTTATGACGAGGGGTGAGTTTTTTGTAAAATGAACTATTGTTTTGTAAAATTTTTTTTTCTCTTTTAGGTAATTTCTTTTTTACTAGATACAAATGAACAAATATTGGTTTTTGAAATATTTTTACACAGATAAATTCAATGATGTTAATAAATGCGGTAAGAAAACCGAAAGAAAAAAAAGTAAGTTTGAGTAGAAAATACGGTTTCATAGAATAAAAATTTATAATACACGCATATTCTCATAATTACGCTTTACAAAATCTAATGCGGTTTCTAATATTTCACCCATGCTTGAGTTCTTTTTAAAAAGAACATCTTTAGTAAAATCGAAAATTTGTTGTTTTAATATTTTTACATTTTTTTCAGTAGAAACAATATCATTTTTCATACATGATACAAGCTCTTGAATTCTACTATCAGAGCTTAAAATACGTTTGGCAACAATAGACCTTTCTTCTATTTTATATTGATTAATAGAGGCTTCTTGAAGTTTTTGACCTACTAAGCTAACCATAGGAAAGTTTTCCTTGAAAAATTGAGGATAATACACTTTAAACTTACCTTCAAAACATTGTTGATCAAAATCAATAGCTCTAATTTTATAAACCACATGATCAAAATCATGGGTTGGAACAATTACATAATTATAAGAACGCATATCACCTAATAAACGAATCATGCAACGCTCATTAAATTTTACAAATTCTTTAGCTATTTGTGCCTTTTCAGATTCAGTACATTTTGGTAAAAAGTCTTTAATAAAATCATCACCAGGTATTCCAGCAATATGCTCTTCAATTAAAGTGTCTTTATATACTAAAAAATTAAGATTGTAGGGCGATAAAATATGTTCTAATTCTAATCCATAAATTCGAGAAGCATCTGTTTTTTTTACATAAAAATAGGTGTAGTTATCATTCAAAACATTACGGATTTTTACTCTAAAGGGTTTTGAATTGCCAAAGGTGCAATAATCAATGGCATCCACATTTAAGTATGGGATAGTATCTTCATTACCATTTGAATGTAAAATGGTGTATACTTTTTTTAAGCTTAAATCAATTTCTTGACGCTCAAATTCTGAATAATACGTGCGAACCCACAATGTATCTTCATCATTTTTATCATATACTACAATAGAACCTTGAAAACGCAATAAATCATCGTAAAAGATAGGTATTTTAATATTTCTGCTATGCTCAATTAAGTAATCATTTAATTGGTTAGTAACAGGAAACGCAGGTTTTTTTTGCGACATTAACTTTTCTTCAGACGACATAGAAAGGGAATTTTTTCAAAAATAGGTAATTATAAATAGGGAAGTACTAAAACAGCTATAATTTTGTGAGTATGCCCTTTTGAATAGTATGATTGAGAAGGATGGAGTATTCACTTTGGAAGCCAATTTTATCAAACTTTTTTTGTAAACCTAAAGGTATAGTAGAAAATGTATTCTGTTATGGCAATGTTAGATTTTTAAGAAATTTATTATTCTAAGATCTAACTTTAAATTATCCTTTTTAGTTTCCGTTGTTATTAGTTTTTATCACTAGATAATTTTCTGGCATGATGTTTGAATTTTCGTGGTAATCACCCTTATCTGTTTGATTATGAAATACATTAGCTTATTGTTGATTTCTTTAATATTGACCTCTTGCGGACCTTTTTTAGTTGGATCATATATTAAGTCAGAGCAACGTTCTTTTACTAAAAAAGATTTAAGTTCTGCTTACCAATTAACTCCAGGAATAACTAAAACAGATGTAGAAAATATTTTAGGCGTACCTGAACGTACAGAATTTAATAACAACTATGAGACTTGGCATTATTGTAATACTAAACGTAATGTAGATGAGTATATTGCATTATATTTTGTTAGAGGAATATTAGCACAAAAACAGTTCTATACTGTCAGAGGCATATACGGATCTTGTTCGGATAATATAAAGAAAGGAAATTATAGAGAACCAAAAAATATTTTTCTTGCTAATCAATTAGAATCATTTGATATGTCTTTTACTTTAAATAAAGGTGTTGATAAGTCTGAAGTATTGAAAATAATGGGGCCCCCTATAAAAAGTGAGCTTCTTAAAAATTATGAAATTTGGCATTATTGTAGGTATGCTAGTAATTCAAAAAATGGAAATTATATTTCTTTGGCTTTTATTTCAGGAAAGCTTGTAGAAAAACAAATATATAATGCGAATAATAGTTTTGGTTCTTGTGCAGATAATATTAAAACAGGGGATTATCGAGACTTTGATGTTTTAGGTTATGCCAATGGATTATATTCTGGAATGAAAAAAGCTGCAGTTGTTGCTTTAATGGGAAGCCCTGCAAAAACTGAATTTAGTGGTAAAATTGAAGAATGGCATTATTGTAATAACGATATTTTTGGCGATTATATAGCACTCTATTTTCAAGATGATGTTCTTGTTGAAAAATTAAATTATATGGTTACAATTGATGATAAAAAAGGGGGGATTGATAATTGTTCAAAATTTATAAAAAAGGGTAATTATAGAGTGCCTGATAAAATAATTCAAATTAATTTTTCAGAAAAATAGTTACATCATATGCTGATGCATAGTTTAAGTTTTGAAGTTTAACTTATCTTAATTAATTGCATGTAAGGAGTTTTTAGTTTGTTAATGGTAGTGTTTAAAATTAAGTTTTGAAGAGAACTTTTATAAAATTTCTTATTCTTCAATGATGTTTTAAATTTCAAACATTTTACCAGGTAAAGGAGTAATAACATTTTTTAATTCCATTTGAATAAGAAGAGAAGATAATTCATGCACAGGAATGTCACAATCTAAAGCAATAACATCTAATAATTGTTTTCCTTTTAAGGTAAGATAGTCACATATTTTTTGTTCCTTTTCATTTAAGTGGACAAATAATTCTATTTGTTTTGATATAGGAGCTGTTTTTATATCCCAATTAAGCATTTCTGCAATATCATTAGCGGAAGTTAGTAAATGTGCTTTGTTAGATTTAATAAGATGGTTACAGCCAGTACTATAAACATCGGTTGTTCTTCCTGCCAAAGCAAAAACATCTCGGTCATACGAATTTGCAATATCAGCGGTAACTAATGAGCCTCCTTTTATAGCTGATTCAATTACGATAGTTGCTTGTGATAATCCAGCTACTATGCGATTTCGTTTTAAAAAATTTTTTCTTGCAGGTTGTTCATTGTGCCAAAACTCTGTAATAAAACCACCATTTTCATTTACTTTATGAATATATTTTTTATGAGTTTTTGGGTATATTTCTTCTAAACCATGGGCTAAAACAGCAATGGTTTGCAAGTTATTTTTAATAGCTTTTTTATGAGCACAAATATCAACGCCATACGCAAAACCACTTACAATGATTGGGTCGTATTGTGATAAATCTTTTATTAGTTCAGTACAAAATTCTCTTCCATAAGAGGTCATATTTCGTGTGCCCACGATTGCTACAATTTTATTGTTGTTGAGGTTTATATTTCCATCATTAAAAATTAAAATAGGAGCATCAATACATTGTTTTAAATTTTTAGGGTAATTACTGTCTAAAAAGTAAGAAAAAGTATAATTATTATCCTCTAAAAAAATAAGTTCCTTTTCAGCTTTCTCTAAATTTTCTTTGTCAAATAAATGTTGTAAAACATGCGAACCAATTCCTGGTATTTTAGCAAGAGATTTAGGAGATTCCTTATACACTTGTTCTGGGCTACCCGTAGCAGAAATAAGCTTTTTTGAAATAATATCTCCAACGTTTTTTGTAGCCTGTAGCCTTAGAATAGCCAGTATTTTTTCTTTTTTCATAGCGCAAAAAATTGAGTATCAATATACAAAAAAAGTGTTAATAAGTATTCTGATAAAAAAACAAAAACAACTATTTAAATTACTAGTTTTGTTCTTATGACATTAGCCAACTACATAAACGATTTATTATATAGATATGACTGCGTAATTGTTCCTAACTTTGGAGGTTTTGTAACTACTAAAATAGGAGCAAAATTAAATGCGTCTAAAAATACTTTTTACCCGCCAAAAAAACAATTAACATTTAATGCGTATCTTCAGCATAATGATGGTTTATTAGCAAATCATATTGCTTCTGTAGAAAAGGTTTCATTTGAAAAAGCTACTGAGAAAATTTCAATTGAAGTAGACCGTTGGAAAAACTTGTTAGAAACTACATTTGTTAAAGTTGATGAGGTTGGGACGTTAACTTTAAATGAAGAAAAACAGTTAATTTTTGAGCCTAATAAAAACAGTAATTTTTTAGTAGAATCTTTTGGATTATCAGAAACTGAATCGAAAGAAATTAAACGATTTAAAGAAGAGATTAAAACGTTACCTAGGGTAGAAGAAGAAACTAAAAAAGTGATTCCTATTTTTGTTAAAAGGGCAGCTGTTGCCGCAGCCGTTGTTGGTATTATTTATACTGGATGGAATGGAATTCAAAACAAACAACAGGAAGAAAAATTAGCTAATCAAGAAAAATCATTAGAGAAAAAAATACAATCAGCAACTTTTGTAATAGATAATCCGTTACCAACAATAAATTTAAATGTTATAAAAGAAGAAGGTATAAATTTTTATATTGTTGCTGGTGCATTTCAAGTTGTTGAAAACGCTGTTAAAAAAGTTGAAGAATTAAAAAATCAAGGGTTTGATGCAAAAATTATTGGTAAAAATTCTTGGGGATTAACGCAAGTAGCTTTTGATGGATATACAACCAAAGAAAAGGCTCGTAAGGAATTGTTACGTATAAAAGAAACTATTTCTGAAGATGCATGGTTATTAGAAAAATAAGAGTTTAAAATACTATAAATTACAAAAGCACACTTAATTAAGTGTGCTTTTTTTATGTGTTTTGTCATGTTCTAAATAAGTTGACACAAAATCGATTTATTATAAGTAATCATGTGTCAAGCGAGTTTAGTAAGTATTAGTGTAATTATAACTTATGCTTTAAATTAGCCTTACTAGCAGAAGTAGAATCCATTAAAAGTATATTAACAAATGACCATTTATTCCTTACTATGAAAATACTTAATTTTATATTTAACAAAAAACCAGAGAAGTCAACTTCTCTGGTTTAGTTTAATTTTATAAATAATTGTCACCCTTTTTTCAGGATAACTAATTAAAAAAATTATTTTTTCTCTTCATTGGTAGTTGAAGCAGCATGTTCTTTTACCATTTTAGCATCTTCAGCAGTAACTTTTTCATGCTCTTTCATCATTTTATGGTGCTCATCTAACATTTCTTGATGTTGTTTTTTAAGCTTTTCATGATCTTTAGTCATTTCCTCTAAGCTAATAGTACCACTAGCATGTTTTTCTTCTAGTGCTTTATGTTCACTAACTAAAGTTTTATGCTTCTCAACTAATGACGTATGAGAGCTTAAAATAGTAGCATGCTTTTTCTCATTAGCTAAGTGAAGAGAATCATTAGCTATATCTTTGTGAGAAGATATTAATGAAGTGTGATCATCACTAATAGTTGAGTGTTGTTTTTCCATTTCAGCATGAGTTTGAATCATGGTTTCATGTTCAGCTACTAACGCTTTGTGTTCAGCACTTTCCGCTGGGTTTTTCTTACATGAAACAGTTAAAGTAATTAAGGCAACAGCCAATAAGTTTGGTATAATACGCATAATAAATAATATTAAAAAAATGTTAAAAACAAATATATAATAAATCCATTTAAAATGCTAAAGGGCTATGTAAATAATAGAAAATATACAAGAACTTCTAATTGAAATCTTTTAAAATATTAAATAGCATCTTATGCTTTGATAGTTAAAAAAAAATAAAGTTATCTTGTAATTATTTTTTAAAATTACTAGTAGCTTATTCACTCGCTAGTATAAGCAAGTTTTTATAGCATTACGTATCTTTGCAACAAACCTACTATCATGAGAGCAAAGACACCTAAAGAATCTTTAACTATCCTTACGGATTTAGTATTACCAGGAGAAACTAATTACTTAGACAATCTTTTTGGAGGAGAGCTATTGGCACGAATGGATAGAGCTTGTAGTATTGCTGCTCGTCGCCATTCTAGAAGAATTGTAGTAACGGCTTCGGTAAACCACGTTGCTTTTACTAAGTCTGTACCCGTAGGAAGTGTTGTAACTGTTGAGGCTAAAGTATCTAGAGCGTTTAGATCTTCTATGGAAGTATATGTAGATGTTTGGATTGAAGACCGACAATCAGGTGAGAAGACAAAAGTAAATGAAGGTATTTATACTTTTGTTGCTGTTGATGAAACTGGAAAGCCTGTTCCGATTCCTCAAATTGAACCTGAAACCGAGCTAGAACAGAAACGTTACGAAGGGGCTTTGCGAAGAAAGCAATTAAGCCTGGTTTTAGCTGGTAAATTGGAGCCAAAGGATGCATTAGAGTTAAAATCTTTGTTTTTGGCTTAAAAACGGCTTAAAACACCTTTTAGAGAACCTTGAAAAGAAAAGTTATAGTAAGGAAATTATTGTTTTAGTTAAATTTCTTCTATATCACCATTTTCGGATAAAATTATAGCAATTGATTTTGTTTTTTCAAATTGAGAAAAGATTATAATCATAATTACTGTGATAGGTACACTTAAAACCATACCTGTAATCCCCCATATTTTGCCCCATACGGCTAATGATATTATGGTTACTAAAGGACTTAAGTTTAATGATTTTCCAAAAAGCTTAGGTTCTATAATATTACCAACAATTACTTGAATGCTACCTACAGCAAGTAAAACAATTAAAAAAGGAGTTAACTCCCCAAATTGTAATAAGCAAAAGATTGCAGGAAAAACGGTGCCCACCAAAGATCCTATTGTTGGTATATAGTTTAATAAAAATATTAAAAATGCCCAAAACGGCGCACTATCAACACCTACTAAAAGTAAAACAATATAACTTAAAATACCAGTAAGTAAACTTACGTATGTTTTTAAGCGTAAGTAATTAGAAATAGACTCTTCTATCTTATTTAACATGGTTTGCATATTATGATAGTTTTCCTCGTCATTAAGAAACATTTTATGTAATTTCTTTTTCAAGCTTGATTCTTCCAAAAAGATAAATAAGGCATAAATTATTATCATAAAAGTATCTCCCAAAATACTACTGATACTATTTGCAATATTTCCTAGCATAGATCCATAATTAAACTTTCCAATAAAGCCTTTTACAGATTTTATGATATCAACATGGAAATAACTATCAACCTTTGTGATGATAGCATCAATATTAGGTTCATAATTTGAATATGATGAAGTCAATGTAGCAATACTGTTTGTTATTATTTCAGAAATAAAACTAAAGCCTAGGATAATTAAAGTGAAAACGAGCAGGTTGCAAAGCCATTTAGGAATATATTTTTTTGTTAAAGGTATACGGTAAATAGTTTTTCGTATTTCTCTTGTTAAAAACCAAAAAATGAGGGCAAAAATAAAAGGAATTAATATCCCTTTTCCAATCACTAATGTTGCTACAATGGCAGTTGTGATAATGATAAAGTAGGTTGTGTTTTTCACTTCATTTGATTTTTTATTGTATCCAGTCAGAAGGATTTAAACGATTAGTGTTTTTGTACAAAACAAAACTTAATTTCGTTTTACCGGTTATTTTATCAGTAAATATTTTGCCAAGCTTGTCTCCTGTTTTAACAGCATCTCCCTTTTTTATGTATACTTTTTCTAGGTTGTTATAGGTAGAAATATAATTTCCGTGCTGAACGTAAACAGACTTTCTTCCATCTGCATGTCGTTGAACAACTAAAATTTTACCGTTAAAAATACTGGTAGCATTTGAGTTTTGCTTAGCTACGAAATGTAACCCAGGGCTGTTTATTTTTATTCCAGGAAATGTAGGGTGTGGTTGAACACCGTATTTTCTAGTAATAATACCTTTTACAGGCCAAGGTAAATTACCTTTATTTTGTTCGAAATTAGCAAGCAATACTTTTTCTTCAGCATTTAAATTAAATTCGGTTGACTTTTTAGTTCCTTTTTTCTTCTTTTTATTCGATCTAGCAATAGCATCTTTAATTAACTTATCAATTCTAGCTACTACTCTTTTTTCTTCTCGTTGCTTCCTTAAAAGGTCTCTTTTGTATTTTTTTTCTTGTTTTTTAATTTTTGAAATTAACTTTTCTTGATTTTCTTTATCACTTTCAATTTCTTCCTTGTTTTCTTTTTCTTCACCAACCAAACGCTTTTTAATTTTCTTTCTAGTAAGTAAAGAATCGTTTAATTTTTCTATGTCTTTTGTCTTAATAATAATTTCTTCTCCTTGTTTTTTTCTGAAATTATTGTATTGTTCCATGTATTTAAGCCTTTTATAGGCTTGATAAAAACTTTGAGAAGAAAGTAAAAACATAGTTTTACTTTGTAAAGATTTACTTTTATGTGTTTTAACAACCATATCAGCATAATCTTTTTTAAGTTTTATTAGTTCTTTATTGTAGTTTTCTAATTGTTTTTTGTTTTTCGTAATTTCTTTGTCAAGGGTTTCAGTTTCAAGTTCAATTGTTTCAATTAAACGTTCTCTAATACTTATTTTTTGGTTGATGTCTTTTAAATCATCTAAGGCATTGCTTTTTTTGTTTTTTGTTTTAAAAAGCAAGGTATTCACCTGCTTAATTTCTTTTTTTATATTAAAACGTCGCTTTTCAAGTTCTTTTCTTGTTTGAGTATAAGAAGAAAAACTATTGGCTAGAAACAAGTAGAAAAGGAATATGTAAAAAAGAGATTTTTTCATTTATAACTGTATTTCTTTATATCCTTTAGGAATTGAAAAATCAACATTTAAATTAGTGTTAAAATTAACAGATCGAATAGTCATACTAATATTCGTGAATTTAGTACTTTCTTTAGCTAAGATGTTTATTTTATTAGGAAAAACAATATTTTCTTTATTCATATATGTAGGATATGAAACGTCTAAGCGTTGATTTTTAAAAGTGTTTACTAATGATTGCTTATCTAATTTGTAATGTAGTGGATTTATATAAAAAAACACGTCAAATAAATTTGGTTGTTTTTTTGGAGATAATTGATACGAATTTTTGATAATTTCAACGTTTTGACGTTGTGATTTTACATCAAATATTGCCTGCCCAAGTAGCATATTTTGAAGTTGTTTAAAATTTATATCAGTACCAAGTAGTTTCTTTAACATTGAAAAATCACCTTCAAAATAATTTTTTTTATAAGGAGAATAAAAACTAACTTTTGTAGGAGTTATTTTTGCTTTAAAAACAGTAATAAATTTAGTGCCTTTTAACCAAATTACTTCATCCTTTTTTATTTTCATTCTTACTGAAAAACCTAAACTCTCGTTATTGTCTTTATAGTTTACTTTTAACTTTGCATCAATTGTTCTTTTTTCAAAGTTTTCAGCTATATGTTTTTTTGCTACCCTTCTAGCAGACATTTGTTTTACAGCCTTAGTAGTCGTGATTGATTTATTTGATTTACATGAAATAAAAGCAATTGATAAAACAAGTATGTATTTTAATAATTTCATTCTTTTATAGATTTAAAAACTATTTTTTATTTTTTTACGATACTTATTAGCGTTTTTAGTGTCTCCAATACCTAAATAAGATTTAATAAGCTCATTATAAAAGTTTGTTTGCATAACAGGATTATCTATCACAAAATCAATACCACTTTGTAAAATAGTAATAGCTTTCTTATATTGTTTACTTTTATTGTTTGCTCTTGCATTCATTAAATAGACTAAAGGTTGTGCAGGAAAAAGTGTCATACCTTCTTCACTATATGTTAATAATTTAGAGTTGTTTTCTAAATCTAATTTTGTAAGTAGTTGCTTTAGTGTAGAAAAAGATTTGTTTTTTTTGAATTGATTTTCAAAATTAACATTGTTCGTGTTTTCAGTTCTTTTTGGTTGTTTAGTTTTAGTGGTATTAGGAGAAGCCAATCTTTTTTTTATTCGTCTTAGCCTAGGAGATAATAGTTTAGCTTTTTCAAGCTCAGTTAAAATAGATGTAGCAGACGCGATATCATTTTTTTGTAAGTATAGATACACCAGATATTGCTTTTTTTTGGGAAATTCATTAGCAATTTTTTTTTGTATTTCTATAGCTTGATCTAAAGCATTGTTTCTTCTGTGAACTTGAACTAAATGTTCGGAAATCCAAAGATTATTTGGTTTTAAAACCAATGCTTTATTGGCGTATTCAACAGCTTCAATATATTTATTTAATTTGTGATAGTTTTTAGAAAGTTCGAAGAGAACGCTTACATTATCAGGAATAAGTAGGTTACATTCATCTAAACTTTCAATAGCTTTTTGATTGTTGTTTATGGCTTTTTGAGTAATTGCTTTAAAAAAATGTTTTTGAAAATCAATACTTTTTTGCTCATTAAGATTTGTTGCTAATGGAATACTATCTTGAGAAAGTAATGAGGAAGGTATAAGGAAAAAGATGAAAGTAAAAAAAGTAAAAAAAATATGTTTACTAATTTTACTATTCATCAAATTTTTTAAATTTTCTTTATGTAAGTTCTGTATAATCACCTATGCTTACTGATGTATAATTACCATTGTATTTTGCATGATTACCAATCATAGCATTATCTAAATTAGCATTAGATATTTGAACATTGGTTTGAATTAATGAATTTACAATTGTAGAATTTTCAATTAAACCATTGGCTCCTATAGAAACATGAGGTCCAATTTTAGTGTTTTTTAAAACTACATTTTCTCCAATGTAACAAGGTTGTATAATCTCTGAATTTTCTAATACAACGTCTTTTGACACTAAATTATTACCTTTAGCTTGCTCAAAAGTTAATACTTGTTTATTAGTATCAACAGTAGGATCTTTTTTACCACAATCCATCCAAGCATCTACTTTTCCAGGAATAAATTGTGCTCCTTTTTGTTTTAAGTTTTCTAACACTTCAGTTAATTGAAATTCACCAGAAGGCCTAATGTCATTATCAATTAAATAATTTATTTCATTTAATAATTTGTTACCATCTTTAAAGTAGTATATTCCAATGATGGCTAAATCAGAAACAAATTCTTTTGGTTTTTCTACAAAATCAGAGATAATTCCTTCTTTTAATTTTACAACACCGAAGGCACTAGGGTCTTCTACTTGCTTTACCCAAATTGCACCATCTGCATTAGCATCTAATGTAAAATCAGCTTTGAATAAAGTGTCAGCAAAAGCAACCACACAAGGTTCACTCAATGAGTTTTTAGCACAATGTATTGCATGAGCAGTGCCTAAAGCTTCTTCTTGTACATATACACTTCCTTTTGCTCCTAAATTAGAAGCTATTTTTAAAAGTTCATCTTTAGTATTTGAAGGAAACCCCTTTGCTGCAGGTCCAATTATAAAAGCAATTTCTTCAATAGGTTGGTTAACTACAGAAGTAATATCTTCAACTAAACGTTGTACAATAGATTTACCAGCAATAACAGTCAATGGCTTTGGAATAGTTAAGGTATGCGGCCGTAACCTTGACCCAATTCCTGCCATAGGAACAATAATTTTCATATGTTTCTTTTTTAATGCTGCAATATACTATTAAATAATCTTTGAAAAAAGTTATAACCCTTTTGGAATTGCTTCAATTAAGGTTTTTGTATATGTTGTTTCGGGATTGTTATAAACAATATCGGCATCATTTATTTCTTCAATTAGTCCTTTATTCATGACAATTAATTGATCAGCCATGTATTTTACAACTGACAAGTCATGAGAAATAAAGATATATGTGAAATTAAATTCTGATTTTAATTGATTTAATAAATTAAGAACTTGTGCTTGAACTGATACATCTAAAGCAGATACTGATTCATCACAAATAATAAGCTTGGGTTGTAAAGCTATAGTACGTGCAATTCCAATCCTTTGACGTTGACCCCCAGAAAATTCATGAGGGTAACGATAAAAGTGATCGGTTTCTAAACCTACTTTTTTAAGGAGGTTGAAAACATATTCTTTACGTTCTTTATTAGATGTTAAAATATTATGAACAATCATAGGTTCCATAATAGCTTTTCCTACAGTAATTCTAGGATTTAAAGAAGAAAAAGGATCTTGGAAAATAATTTGAATTTCTTTTCTAAGGCTTTTTAATTCATTTTTTGAAAGTTTAGTAATATCATTTCCTTTGTAAATTATTTGCCCAGAGGTTATTTTTTCTAGTTGTAAAATTGTTCTCCCAAGTGTTGTTTTTCCACAACCACTTTCTCCTACCAAACCTAAGGTTTCTCCTTCATAGATTTTAAAAGAAACAGAATTTACTGCTACAACTTTATTTTTCTTAGAGAACCATGAACCATTTGTAATAAACTCTTTTTTCAAATTAATTATTTCTAATAATGGAGATTGATTGTATATTTTTTGATGAAATGTTTTACGCTCTTGATTTGTGTATATTGTATTTGTAACAGTATTGTTAACAAAATCATTAATAGTAGGTAGTTTTTTTAGTCGTTTATCTATTGTTGGTTTTGATTTTATTAATGCTTTTGTGTAGTTTTCTTTTGGAGTTAAAAAAATAGATGAAGCAGTTCCTTTTTCAACGATATTACCTTTGTACATAACAACAACGTTATCTGCAATTTCTGAAACTAAAGCTAAATCATGAGAAATAAAAATTATGCTCATTTTATGTTCTTCTTGAAGTTCTTTTAATAATAAAATAATTTCTTTTTGAACAGTTACATCAAGGGCTGTTGTGGGTTCATCGGCAATTAAAATTTTAGGTTTACATGCGATTGCCATGGCTATTATAACACGTTGTTTTTGTCCGCCACTAATTTCATGTGGATACGAATTATATAGCTGTTCTGGCCTAGGAAGTTTTACTTTTTTAAATAATTCAATTACCTTCTCTTTAATTACTTTTTTTGAGAAAGAGTTATGTTGATGTAAAATTTCTGCTACTTGAAAACCACAAGATAACGTTGGGTTTAGAGAACTCATGGGTTCTTGAAAAATCATAGATATTTCTTTTCCTCTAATTTTTTGAAATTCATTTTCTCTAAGAGATAGTAAGTTTTTATTTTCAAAAATAACCTCTCCGGTAATAGTAGCCGTTTTAGATAGTAACCCCATGATAGCCAGTGAGCTAATAGATTTACCACTGCCGCTTTCTCCTACAATACCTAAAATTTGATTTTTATTTATTGAAAAAGAAATATCATTTAAAACTTTATTTGTTTTAAAAACTATAGATAAATTTTTAATTTCTAGCATTTATAGGTTTTTCATGTAAAAATAATCATTTTTATTAGACTATATTTTATGGATAATTTATCGTTTTTGGGGTATTTGTTGTTTTATTTTAAAAAAATTATATATTTGCCGAACTTTCTATATTTTTTACATGTAAAAACAATAAAAAATTAATAATTTAACTTAAAACCCTTCTAATAATGAGACAAAAAATTACTTTGTTACTAATGTGCATCTTTTTTGCTGGAACTACTTATGCGCAACAAAAGAGAACATGCCATGCAATGGAAGATCTGGAAAACCGAAAAAGACAAGAGTCCTACATTACAAAAAAGAATGGATGCAATTGAAAAATTCACCCAGAGAAAAATAAAAGAGAATAAGAATACCCAGAGAAAAATTTCTGGAGAAATTATAACAATTCCAGTAGTAATTCATATACTGTATACAAATTCAACGAATAATATTAGTACTGCGCAAATTCAATCTCAGTTAGATGTATTGAATGCTGATTTTAGAAGAACGAATTCAGATAGAACTAACAAATGGTCACAAGCCGCTGATACTCAAATAGAATTTAAATTAGCAACTATTGACCCTAATGGTAACCCTACAACTGGTGTTACCAGAACTTCTGTTAGTAAATCTACTTGGGATCTTCAAAATCAGAATACTAGTAATGATATGAAGAAATCATCAAGAGGTGGGGTAAGTCGATGGAATACTTCAGAGTATCTAAACATGTGGATTGTTGATAAATTAACTAGAGGATCAGGTACTATTTTGGGGTTTGCTCAATTTCCAGGTGGAGATGCTTCTACTGATGGAGTAGTAATGGCAGATCAGTATTTTGGAACAACAGGAACTGCACAATCACCATTCGATGGAGGTAGAACAACAACTCATGAGGTTGGACACTTTTTAAATTTACGTCATATATGGGGAGATGGAACAGTGTGGTTCCGATGATTTTGTATCTGATACACCAGAATCTGATGCACCTAATTATGGATGTAAAACAGGACATACCTCTTGTGGTTCTGAAGATATGGTTCAGAATTATATGGATTATTCTGATGATACCTGTATGAATTTGTTTACACTAGGCCAAAAAAATAGAATGCGTGCTATATTGGAAGCAGGTGGTTCTAGACGTAGTTTAGCTTTATCTGATAAGTTTGGTAGTGGAAGTGTTTGTAATGCGACAGTACCAACAGGAGTTTCAACGAGTGCAATTTCTGCATCAGGGGCAACAGTAAACTGGACTGCAGTTTCAGGAGCAACTTATGATGTTAGATACCGTAAAGCAGGAACTAGTTCATGGACAACCAGTGCATCATCTTCTACATCTGCAATATTAAGCGGATTATCAGCTTCTACGCAATATCAAGTTCAAGTTCGTAGTAAGTGTTCATCAGGAAATTCAAATTATAGTTCATCAGTAAATTTTTCAACTTCAGCTAAACAAATTAACTATTGTTCATCTAGTGGAAACACATCATATGCAACAGGAGTTACAAGAGTAGTGTTTGGATCTATTAATAATGCTGATGAGACCATCTAAAAATGTTGGATATGAAAATTTTACTAATTTAAGTACTACAGTATCTCAATCTTCATCAGTGAACCTTACTGTATCAGTAAACACTGATGGTAATTATAGGGCTGATGCAATAGCATGGATTGACTGGAATCAAGATGGAGATTTTACAGATAATGGAGAGACTTATGATTTAGGAAACATAAGTAATGTATCAAATGGAGCTTTAGCAACAAAATCAGTAGCAGTTCCTTCAAATGCAAAAGTAGGAGCAACCAGAATGAGAGTTTCAGCTAGATATAATGCAAATCCAACGTCATGTCAAACAAATTTTGATGGAGAAGTAGAAGATTATACAGTAAATGTTCAAGGAGCGGTTGCTGATACTCAAGCACCAAGTGCACCAAATAGTTTAACAGCGTCAAGTATAACTCAAACCACATTAACATTAAACTGGTCATCTTCAACAGACAACGTAGGAGTAACAGGGTATGATGTGTATAGAGGATCAACAAAATTAGGATCAACAACAACAGCAACAAGTTATAATGTAATAGGGTTAACTGCAAACACCGCATATTCATTTACCGTAAGAGCAAAAGATGCATCAGGAAATATATCATCATCAAGTAATACAGCAAGTGTTACCACTTTAGGAGTTGTAGTATCTTATTGTGCATCAAAAGGAAATAGAGATACTTATGAGTGGATAGATTATGTATCATTTGGAGGAATGACTAACACTACAGGTAAAAACGGAGGGTATGGAGACTTTACGTCTAAAGTAGCAACGGTAGCTCAAGGAAGTACTAATCAATTGTTAGTGAGTGCAGGTTTTAGAAGTTCAGCGTATAATGAATATTTTACAATTTGGATAGATTATAACAAAAATGGAACTTTTGAGTCAAATGAAAAAGTAGCTTCAGGAAACTCAACAAGTTCAGGGAATAGATCTTCAAATATAACAATCCCATCCTCAGCTAGTTTAGGACAAACAAGAATGCGTGTTTCTATGAAGTATAATGGAGCATCAACAGCTTGTGAAACCTTTGCTGATGGTGAGGTAGAAGATTATACGGTTAACATTACTGCTAATACAAGTAAAGGAACCAGTATAAGTAACATTGAAACTTTAAGAGATGAAAGTGGATTAGATTTAATGGTGTATCCAAATCCAACAACAAATTTCATTGAAGTTAACGTAGCGTCAAAAAGTGATAATATTACATATAGCGTTGTAAATACAATAGGAAGTGTTGTAAAGTCAGGAAAAATGATTTCTAGAACTTTAGATGTTTCAAATTTGAAGTCAGGAGTGTATATGATAGAAGTTAATGATGGTCAAAAGTCGTTAAGAACTAAATTTATAAAAAAGTAGGTTTATAAAAAAACTTTGTTTTAAAGAAGCCCTATAGTCTAATCTATAGGGCTTCTTTCTGTATAGGAGTATCTTATTATTCTTTTGAAAGAATTTTAAAAGTAAATTTTTACATCTTTAATTAAAACTACTCTAGAGACTAAGAGAGTAATTTACTAGCACTACATCATGTAAAAATGAATTTGAAACTCTGATGTAGGGGAATATGTGACCATGTTAATGATTTACAACACTATTTCGAAGCAAATTGTTATTGATTCAACGGAAGTTTATGAAGAAAATAATTATTAACGACAACTAATACATAGCCTTGTTTAATGTATTTATTGAACTAGTTCAATTTTTTTAACGTGAAATAATTGCAGTTTTGCCTTAACATTAAAACAGGAATGTACTACTACAATTAGATGGTTAATTTTTATATAAACAATTATTAGAATAATCTCTATCATAAGTTTTATGAGATAAAAATAGTGTTTAAATGTCAGTTAATCATTTAGTTATTCTCTATTGTATTTGTCTTGTGACAAAAGTCACAGGATAAAAGTTTCATTGTAATCTAATTTAGCTAAGTAAATTTTGATAAAAATCAAACAGATGAACAATTAGCTTTAAATAAAAATAATTTAATTAAATAACCCCCCAATAATTATGAAACACAAGTGTTTTAAAAGTCTTTTAGTTACAAGTGCATTCATTGGATTAAGTTTCCAGGCACAATTAAAAGCTCAAACCAAATCTGAGATCAAAGAAATTTGTAGTCAATATGATTTGACCAAACTAAATGTTATGAAGCAAAAATATCAAGACAATGCTTCAAAAGAAAAGCAAAAAGCTTTAAAATTAGCGAAAAGAAAAGGATGGAAAACTAAGTTTACGTCCAAAGATGGACGTATGCTTGAATTACAAAGAGTTGTAGGTGGTAAGCCCATTTATTACACAACTTTTAATATTGAGGCAGCAAAATCTACAAGAACGAATCACTTAAATTCAGGAGGTTCTTTAGGTTTAAATTTAATGGGTCAGAATATGACTGCTTATGTATGGGATGGAGGTGTAGCCAACCCTGCACATCAAGAATATGATGGCGCTGGAGGAAATAATCGTTTTTCTATCGGAGATGGAACAAATACACGAAACTTTCATGCAGAGCATGTGACAGGTACAATTATGGCTTCTGGTTTTGAAGCTAATGCTAAAGGTATGGCTTCCCACTCTAAAGTTATTGGTCATGATTGGAACAGTGATGAAGCTGAAGTAACAAGAGCAGCCTCTAATGGTATGTTAATATCTAATCATTCATATGGTTTTAGAACTAGAAACCCGAATACTGGACAAGTATTATTACCTCAGCATTATTTTGGTGGATATATAACAGAATCTCGCGTTTGGGATGAGATAATGTTTAATGCACCAAATTATTTAATGGTTGTAGCAGCAGGTAACGATGGTAATGATAATACTGCAAATAGAAACCCTACAGGAGGGTTTGGATTTGATAAATTAACAGGACATGCAGTTTCTAAAAATAATTTAGTAGTTGCAAATGCACAAGATGCTAATGTTGATGCTAGTGGGAATTTGATTTTTGTATCTATTAATCGTTCAAGTAGTGAAGGACCAACTGATGATTTTAGAATAAAACCAGATATCACAGGTAATGGTACCAATGTATATTCTAGTTTTCATTTCCCTAGTTGGGATACTGCTATGGGAGACAACCTATCTGATGGAAATGTTGTTAATGATTATCGTAGTATATCAGGTACATCTATGGCTTCTCCAAATGTAACAGGGTCATTATTACTTTTGCAACAACATAATAATAATACTCACAGAGCTTATATGAGAGCTGCCACACTTAAAGGTTTAGCTTTACATACTGCGGATGATGCAGGAGTTGCTGGTCCGGATGCGGTTTTTGGTTGGGGTTTATTAAATGCTAAAAAAGCGGCTCAAATAATTACTCAGAAAGGAACCCAATCAAAAATAGAAGAATTGACATTAAGGTCTGGTCAAACTTATACTATAACGGTTAATTCAGATGAAACAAACCCTTTATTAGCATCAATTTCATGGACTGATAGGCCAGGTACTGCTAACACAACGGTAAATTCAACTACACCAGTTTTAGTAAATGATTTAGATTTAAGAGTCACAAAGGGAGAAACAACGTTCTTACCTTATGAATTAACAGGAGCAACTACAAATGTAAAAAGAGATAACAATGTAGATCCTTTTGAAAGAGTTGATGTTTCTGAAGCTTCTGGAACATATACTATAAGTGTATCTCATAAAGGTTCTTTAACAGGAGGTAGCCAAAACTATTCTTTAATAGTAACAGGTATTATAAGTAAGATTGAACCTTTAAAGAATGCAAGTAATTTAGGGTTATTGGTACATCCAAACCCAGCAACAAATTTTATTGAAGTTACAGGAATATCAAAAAATGATAACATTACTTATAGAGTTGTAACTATTGCAGGAATTGTTGTAAAGTCAGGAAAATTAATGTCTAGAAATTTAGATATTTCAAGTTTGAAATCAGGAATATATGTGTTAGAAGTTAATGATGGTGAAAAATCACTGAATACTAGATTTATAAAAAACTAGCTTTATTTTTTTAAACAACATCTAGTGACTAGTCGCTAGATGTTGTTGTTGAATATCTTACAGACTTTAAATCATTAAAAGTAAAGTTTAGACCTTTAAATAAAGCTATTATAAAGACAAAGCTCATAATTAACTACAGACTAATATGAAGCAAAGAAGAATATGAAACTTTAGCATAGGAAAAAACACGATTATGGCAATGATTTATTAAGACTATTTCAATGCATATTGTTAATGATTCAATCATTTCAGATTAAAAAAAATTAATTCAATTTTAAGTTAGAATATATTGATAATTTAAACATTAGATAATCATTCAGTTAAGTGTTTTTGGATTTATCCTGTGACAAAAGTCACAGGTCAAAAGTTTCAATATACTCTAATTTAGCCAAGTGAATTTTAATAAAAATAAATACGAATAGATTTAAAATAAATAATAATTTAACTTAAAAACCCTTCTAATAATGAGACAAAAAATAATTTTGTTACTAATGTGCATCTTTTTTGCCGGAACTGTTTATGCTCAACAAAAAAGAACTTGCGAAGCAATGGAAGATCTTGAATATAGAAAAAGACAAGATCCTACACTACAAAAAAGAATGGATGCAATTGAAAGATTCACCCAAAGAAAAATACAAGAGAAAAAGAAAGCCAAAAGAAAAATTTCTGGATCCATTATAACAATTCCAGTAGTAGTTCATGTATTATATACTAATGCTACAAATAATATTAGTGATGCTCAAATTCTTTCTCAAATTGATGTTTTAAATAAAGATTTTAGAAGAACTAATACAGATAAAACGAATAAATGGACCCAAGCAGCTGATACCGAAATAGAGTTTGCTATGGCAAAAATTGACCCTAGCGGAAATTCGACTGAAGCAATTACTAGAAAGTTGGTAAGTGATTCAGATTGGGGAACAAAGTTCAAAGCAAGAAATGCAATGAAAAGCGTTGCAACAGGGGGAATTGATCCATGGGATACTTCTGAATATCTAAATATGTGGATTGTTCCTAAGATGACTTCTACTGGCCCTCGAGGAGATAGAAATATTTTAGGATTTGCTCAATTCCCAGGTGGAGCAGCAGCAACTGATGGGTTAGTAATGATTCATGACGCCTTTGGTACCGTAGGGACACTTAACCCTTCTTTTAATTTAGGAAGAACTACTACGCATGAAATAGGACATTACTTAAACTTACGTCATATATGGGGAGACGGACCATGTGGTGTTGATGATTTTGTATCTGATACACCAGAATCTGATGCGCCTAATTATAGCTGTAATACAGGACATACTTCTTGTGGTTCTGAAGATATGGTTCAAAACTACATGGACTATTCTGATGATGCATGTATGAACTTATTTACACTAGGTCAAAAAAATAGAATGCGCGCTGTGTTAGAAGTAGGTGGTTTTAGACGTAGCTTAGCTTTATCTGATAAGTTTGGTAGTGAAGAAAGTGTTTGTAAAACAATAGTGCCAAAAGGAGTTTCAACAAGTGGAGTTTCCGAAACAGGAGCAACAGTAAAATGGACAGCAGTTTCAGGAGCAACTTACGATGTTAGATACCGTAAAGTAGGAACTAGTTCATGGACAACCAAACAATCATCATCTGCATCTGTAATATTAACCGGGTTATCAGATTCTACGAAATATCAAGTTCAAGTTCGTAGTAAGTGTTCTTCAGGATATTCAAAATATAGCTTTTCAGTAAATTTTTCAACAAATTTAGGTGTTAAAGCAACTTATTGTGCTTCAAAAGGAAACAGTGTTGCTTATGAGTGGATAGATTATGTGTCATTTGGAGGAATGACCAATACTACAAGTAGAAACGGTGGGTATGGAGACTTTACATCTAAAGTAGCAACGGTAGCTCAAGGAAGTACTAATCAATTGGTAGTGAGTGCAGGTTTTAGAAGTTCAGCTTATAATGAATATTTTACGATTTGGATAGATTATAATAAAAATGGAATTTTTGAGTCAAGAGAAAAAGTAGCTTCAGGAAACTCAAAAAGCTCAGGAAAAATATCTTCAAATATAACAATTCCATCTTCAGCTAGTTTAGGACAAACAAGAATGCGTGTGTCTATGAAGTACAATGCAGCGTCAACACCTTGTGAAACTTTTACAGAAGGAGAGGTAGAGGATTATACGGTTAATATTACTGCTAATACAAGTAAAGGAACTAGTATAAGTAATATTGATGCTTTAAGGGATGAAATTGGGTTAGATTTAATGGTGTACCCAAACCCAGTAATAAATTTCATTGAAATTAATGTAGCGTCAAAAAGTGATAATATCACATATAACGTTGTAAATACAATAGGAAGTGTTGTAAAGTCAGGAAAAATGATGTCTAGAACTTTAGATGTTTCAAATTTGAAATCAGGAATGTATATGATAGAAGTTAATGATGGTCAAAAGTTATTAAAAACTAAGTTTATAAAAAAGTAGGTCATATTAAAGACTCCTGTTAAAAGAATAATGGATTTCAGAAACCATTCAAAAAAAACTGGGCGTAATCCGAAAAGCCAAATGAGTAGGAAATAGAAAATATATAAATAAAAATTAATAGTATGTATACAGACAGAAATTTAGCTGAACAAATGCAAAAGGAGTTATTAGCTAGTGGTGTATTAACAAAAGAACAACTAAAAATGTTACAGGATGATGTAACTGAAGTCAATGTAAAAGAAAAAATTCCAGCATCTCAGCTTAGTAATTTTACAAAATATTGGACATCGGTTGGTGCTTGGGTAAATAGTCAAGGTGGAAACATTACTACACTTAGTGGAAATAAAACTGATGGTAGGCAAGGTGGAGACCCAAAAGCAAAGCATATTAAAATTTTGTATAATGATGCATTTAATGATGTTAGGCAATGGATTGATAAACCTCAATTTTCTATCGTAAAAGCAGTTTCTAATCACTTACGATTCATAGATGTTATGACTGAAGAAGAATAGAAAAGTACAAATTTAATAACGAAAAAAAGATATCAAAGTCTAAAGCAAACAAAAATAGCTTTAGGCTTTGTGCTATCAAAGAAATAATAACTAAACTTAAAACCTTTCTAATTATTAAATAAAATAATACGCTTAATTTTTGAGAGTATAGCTTACGCTCAATAAAAAAGAAGTGTTATTAAATATCTCTGTTTTTTAAAAGAAGCCCTGAAGACTAGTCTCTAGGGCTTCTTGCTGTTTATAAGTAAGTTATAAAATCTAAATTATTGCGTTTTTTGTTTTTTTTAACAAAAAAAGTATATATTTGGTAAAATTTTTACAAAAAGATTACAACTAATATAGGTTTATCTGTTTTGTAAAAAACAACTAGTACAGGCTATATATCTTGAATAACTAACTTTTAGTTATAAATCATACTTTAAACCAAACCCTTCTAAAATGAAACGAAGAATTATTTTAGCACTTACGTGCTTGTTTTTTGTGGGTGCTAATTTCGCCCAAGAAAAAAGAAATTGCCACACAATGGAGAATCTTGAATATCGTCAATCTCAAGATCCATTACTTAAAGAAAGAATGCAAAAAATTGAAGCTTTTACTCAGAAAAGAGTAAAAGAAATGAAAAACTCCAAAAGAAAAATTGTAGGAAACATAATTCAAATACCTGTAGTGGTTCACGTCATATACAGTAATTCTCAAGAAAACATTAGTGAAGCTCAGATTCAGTCTCAAATTGAAGTTATGAACGAGGACTTTAGACGAACTAATTCAGATCAAACGAGCAAGTGGTCTCAGGCAGCTGATACTCAAATAGAGTTCTATATGGCACAAATTGATCCAAATGGAAATCCAACTGATGGAATTACCAGAAAATCTTCTACGAGAACTTCTTGGGGAACAAGTGACGCGATGAAAAAATCTTCCCAAGGTGGAGTTGACCCATGGGATACATCAGAATATCTGAACATGTGGGTTTGTAATATCGGTGGAGGAATTTTAGGGTATGCTCAGTTCCCTGGAGGAAGTGCTAGTACTGATGGTGTTGTAATGGGACCACAATATTTTGGTAGTTCTGATAAGGGGTCTGGATTTTATTTAGCAGCTCCTTTTGATAAAGGAAGAACCACGACTCATGAGGTTGGACACTTTTTAAACTTACGCCATATTTGGGGTGACGGTGGATGTGGAGTTGATGATTTTGTATCAGATACACCTGAGTCTGATGGTGCAAATTACGGTTGTTCAACCGGACATACATCTTGTGGTTCTGAAGATATGGTTGAAAACTATATGGACTATTCAGATGACTCTTGTATGAATTTATATACACAAGGGCAAAAGACGAGAATGCGTGCTGTTTTAGAGCAAGGTGGATCAAGAAGAAGTCTTGCGTTATCGGATAAAACAGGAGGAGGAAACTCTTGTGAATTAGCAGCGCCTTCTAATTTTGCAGGTTCTAGTATTAATAATAACGGTTTCACATTATCGTGGTCAGCAGTGTCTGGAGCAGCATCCTATAGTGTTACAGTAAATGGTTCAACAACTAATGTATCTGGAACACAAGAAGTAATAACTGGATTAACAGCAGGTACACAATATAACTGTGTTGTAGTTGCAAATTGTGCTGATGGTAGTAGTGGAGCTTCTTCAAGTGTTAATGTAACAACTACAGGAAGTCAGCCACTGAATTATTGCTCTTCAAAAGGAAATAGTGTTGCCGATGAATATATACAAAAAGTTCAGTTAGGGAGTATAAATAATACTTCTGGATCTGGAAATGGATATACAGATCACACCTCTTTATCTACTAATTTAGAAAAGTCAACTTCTCATACGATTACAATTACCCCAAAATGGACAGGAACTATTTATAATGAGGGGTATGCTGTATTTATAGATTATAATAAAGATGGAGATTTTGAAGATTCAGGAGAAACAGTTTGGACAAAATCAGCTTCAAAAGATACTACAGTAAGTGGTTCTTTTACAGTACCATCAGGAGCTACGGAAGGAGCTACTCGAATGAGAGTTATTTTACGATATAATACAGTGCCAAGTTCATGTGGTTCATACAATTACGGAGAAACAGAAGATTACACCGTAGTAATTGAATCAGAACAAGCAGATACTCAAGCACCAAGTGCACCAAGTAGTTTAGCAGCATCAAGTATTTCTCAAACAGCATTAACATTAAATTGGACAGCCTCAACAGATAACGTAGGAGTAACAGGGTATGATGTGTATAGAGGATTAACAAAGATAGGATCAACAACAACAGCAACAAGTTATAACGTAACAGGATTAACAGCAAACACAGGATATTCTTTTTCTGTAAAAGCACAAGACGCAGCAGGAAATGAATCAAGTTCAAGTAACGTTTTAAATATTACTACTTTACCTAATGCAGTTTCTTATTGTGCTTCAAAAGGAAATAACTCAAGTTATGAATGGATAGATTATGTATCATTTGGAGGAATGACAAATAGTACAGGAAATGATGGAGGTTATGCTGATTATACATCTAAAGTAGCTACAGTAGCTACAGGAAGTACAAATCAATTGATAGTAAGTACAGGTTTTAGAAGTACAGCTTATAATGAATATTATTCAATTTGGATTGATTATAACCAAAATGGAACTTTTGAATCAAGTGAAAAAGTTGCCTCAGGAAACTCAACAAGTTCAGGGAATTTGTCATATAACGTAAGTGTTCCTTCAGGAGCTAATTTAGGAACAACTAGAATGAGAGTGTCTATGAAGTGGAATGCATCACAAACAGCATGTGAAAGCTTTTCTTATGGAGAAGTTGAAGATTATACTGTGAATGTTACTGCAAATTCAAGCAGAGGTACAATTTTAGATAACGTAGCTCCATTAACTAACGAAAATGTTTTGGATTTAATGGTGTATCCTAGTCCAGCTTCAAATTTTATTCAAGTGAAATTGGTATCAAGAGCTGAAAGTTCAACTTATAGAATAACTAATACTATAGGAAGCGTTGTATTATCAGGTAAGTTAAATTCTTCAAGTCTTAATGTTTCGAAGTTGAATTCTGGAGTATATATCCTAGAAGTCAACGATGGTCAAAAACCATTAACAACTAAATTTATTAAAAAGTAAAATTACATTACTTTAACCCCGAGATAATCTCGGGGTTTTTTTATAATTTTTTAAATTATACCCTTCTAAAAATGAAAAATAAATACGTTAAAAACGCAATGTTTTTGGCTTTTTTGTTGCCTGGAGTATTTGCAATGAATGCCCAAGACAATTCAAAGCCAAGACAAATTAAATTTAAAACTTCCTCAAAAATTTCTTTACAGGAAGCTCCGACTTTAATTAGACAAAAACTTAAACTATCACCGAATGATAACTTATTGAAAGTTAAATCTAAAGTTGATGATTTAGGTTTTACACATGAAAAGTATCAACAAAAATTTAAAGGGCTTAAAGTAGAATTTTCTACTTACACAGCGCATGCTAAAAATGGTGCTTTAAAAAGTATGAGCGGTGAATTATATGATGTTAAAACAGTGAACATCCTTCCTAAATTATCTAAAAGAGCGGCATTTCAGAGAGCGGTATCACATACAGGTGCTGAAGAGTATTTATGGGATAATCCAAAACAAGCTAAAAGTTTAGGAAATTACAAGAAACCTGAAGGAGAATTATTAATTCTTCCAGGAGAAGTTATAGGAAAAGATAAAGCAAGGTTAGCCTATAAATTTGATATTTATGCCACGAAGCCTTTAAGTAGAGGATATTTATATATTGACGCTCATACCGGAGAATCCTTATTCTTTAATGCAATAATTAAGCATTTAGGTGAACATGCACATTCTTCAAAAAACTTAATAACAATTGAAGATATTATTAGTAAAAAGGTGGCTATATCAAATGCTCCTTTAGCTACTGGTAATGCAGCAACAAGGTATAGTGGAAATAGATCAATTACTACAAGAGTAATTGGGGGTAGTTATGTATTAAGAGACAATACTAGAGGGAATGGAGTAAATACTTATAATAGTGGTGGTCAAAATAGTTATCCAACAACAAATTTTACGGATGCTGATAATAATTGGACAGCTGCAGAATTTGATAATTCGGCAAAGGACAACGCAGCTTTAGATGCGCATTGGGGAGCTGAAATGACATATGATTATTTTCAGGCAAAACATAATAGAAATAGTTACAACGGGTCAGGAGCAACAATTAATAGTTATGTACATTACGGTAATGCTTATGACAATGCATTTTGGAATGGTAGCGTAATGACCTATGGAGATGGATCTTCTAACGGAAACGAAGGAAATGGATATTTTGATGCATTAACGTCTATTGATGTAGCAGCTCATGAGATTGGGCATGCGGTTTGTTCTAGTACAGCTGATTTAGCATACCAAAGAGAATCAGGTGGTTTAAATGAAGGTTTTTCTGATATTTGGGGAGCTGCTGTAGAGCATTTTGCAAAAGGGAATGGAAATGATGCGGCACCAGACGCTTCGGTATGGTTGATTGGTGATGAAATTGATAGAAGGTCTGGCTCAGTAGCTTTACGTTCTATGAGTAATCCAAATGAAAGAAGTCAACCTGATACTTATGGAGGAACTTATTGGAAAGAACCAAATTGTGGAACACCAACTTCTTCAAATGATTATTGTGGTGTGCATACAAATTCAGGAGTTTTGAACTATTGGTTTTATTTATTAACTGTTGGAGGTTCTGGAACAAATGATATTAACAACTCATTTAATGTTACAGGTATTGGAATGACTAAAGCAGCTAAAATTTCTTATCGTTTGGAGGTAAATTATTTATCTGCTAATTCTAAATTTGAGGATGCTAGAAATGGTGCTATATCAGCGGCAACAGACTTATATGGTGCTAATAGTAGTGAAGTAATTGCAGTAACAAACGCTTGGCATGCAGTAGGAGTTGGTGATGCTTTTTCTCAACCATGTGCTTTAGCAGCGCCTTCTAATTTTGGAGGTTCTAGTATTAATGATAACGGTTTCACATTATCGTGGTCAGCAGTTTCTGGAGCAGCTTCTTATGAGGTTACAGTAAATGGAGCAACATCAACAGTGAGCGGAACATCTAAGGTAGTTACTGGTTTAACTTCCGGAACGGCTTATGCATGTGAAGTGAAAGCAAAATGTTCCTCTGGAGGAGATGGGGCGGCATCTAATACTAGTGTAACAACAACTGGAACAGCTCCTATTAGTTACTGCTCTTCAAAGGGAAATAGTGTTGCTGATGAATATATTCAAAAAGTAGCAATAGGAAGTATTAGTAATACATCAGGTGCCGGAAATGGATATACAGATCATACTTCTTTATCTACTAATTTAGAAAAGTCAACTTCTCATACGATTACAATTACCCCAAAATGGACAGGAACTATTTATAATGAGGGGTATGCTGTATTTATAGATTATAATAAAGATGGAGATTTTGAAGATTCAGGAGAAACCGTTTGGACAAAATCAGCTTCAAAAGATACTACAGTAAGTGGTTCTTTTACAGTACCATCAGGAGCTACGGAAGGAGCTACTCGAATGAGAGTTATTTTACGATATAATGCAGTGCCAAGTTCATGTGGGTCATATGATTATGGAGAAACTGAAGATTATACTGTAGTAATTGGATCAGCACAAGCAGATACTCAAGCACCAAGTGCACCAAGTAGTTTAGTAGCATCAAGTATTTCTCAAACAGCATTAACATTAAATTGGACAGCTTCAACAGATAATGTAGGAGTAACAGGGTATGATGTGTATAGAGGATCAACAAAGATATCAACAACAACAACAACAACAAGTTATAACGTAACAGGATTAACAGCAAACACAGGGTATTCTTTTTCTGTAAAAGCACAAGACGCAGCAGGAAATGAATCAAGCTCAAGTAACGTTGCAAATGTTACTACTTTACCAAATGCAGTTTCCTATTGTGCTTCAAAAGGAAATAACTCAAGTTATGAATGGATAGATTATGTATCATTTGGAGGAATGACAAATAGTACAGGAAATGATGGAGGTTATGCTGATTATACATCTAAAGTAGCTACAGTAGCTACAGGAAGTACAAATCAATTGATAGTAAGTACAGGTTTTAGAAGTACAGCTTATAATGAATATTATTCAATTTGGATTGATTATAACCAGAATGGAACTTTTGAATCAAGTGAAAAAGTTGCCTCAGGAAACTCAACAAGTTCAGGGAATTTGTCATATAACGTAAGTGTTCCTTCAGGAGCTAATTTAGGAACAACTAGAATGAGAGTATCTATGAAGTGGAATGCATCACAAACAGCATGTGAAAGCTTTTCTTATGGAGAAGTTGAAGATTATACTGTGAGTGTTATAACTTCAAATGCCTCAGTTGTTAATACTTTAACTTCAAGTATTAAATCAGACATACTACAAAATGAGAAGGTTTTAGATTTAATGACGTATCCAAATCCAGTTATTAATAGTGTTCAAGTTAAGTTTGCGTCAAAAGCTAAAAATATAACTTATGAAATTGTAAATACAATAGGAAGTGTTGTAAAAAAGGGACAAATAACATCAACAAATTTAGATGTTTCAACTTTGACCTCAGGAATTTACATACTAAAAGTTAATGATGGTCAAAAACAATTAAAAACTAAACTTGTAAAAAAGTAAATAAATTTTTTTATACTAATAAGACCCTGAGTAAAACTCAGGGTTTTTCGTTGTTTTTCAGTAGGTTATTTGACGGGTTTTATTAACTGTTATTTTTTTGTTAAAAAAAAAATTATATATTTGGCATTGTTTTGATGAAAAAACTAAGAATTTAAGATTAAAAACCTTAAATAAGTAGAAATAAATTAAAACCAAACACTAAATTAAAACCCTTCTAAAAAATGAAACACAAGTACTTTAAAAGTCTTGTAGTTACAAGTGCATTCATTGGATTAAGTTTCCAAGCACAACTTCAAGCGCAAAACACAGGTGAGGCTGAAAAAATTCGTAGGAATTATGACTTGCCAAAACTAAATGTAATGAAGCAAAATTTTCAAAAGAATGCTTCAAATGAAAAACAACAAGCTTTACGATTAGCAAAAAAGAATGGCTGGAAAATTAAGTTTACCACGAAAGACGGTCGTATGGTTGAACTACAGAGAGTTGTAGATGGTAAGCCTATTTATTACACAACTTTTAATGTTGATGCAGCAAAATCTACAAGAACAAATCACTTACATTCTGGAGGAACATTAGGATTAAATTTAATGGGACAAGGAATGACTGCACATGTATGGGATGGAGGTTTAGCACGAACCACCCATCAAGAATACGATGGAGCGGGAGGAAATAATCGTTTTTCTATTGGTGATGGAACTACGACAAGAAATTTTCATGCAGCTCACGTTACAGGAACGATAATATCTTCAGGTGTGCAAGCTAGTGCCAAAGGAATGGCACCACATGCTAAAGCTGTAGGGTATGATTGGAATAATGATATATCTGAAGCTACATCAGCAGCAGCTAATGGAATGTTAATTTCAAACCACTCATATGGTTATAGATCAGATTTGGTTCCTGATTGGTATTTTGGTGCTTATATAAGTGAAGCTAGAGACTGGGATAATTTGATGTATTCTGCACCAAATTATTTAATGGTAGTTGCAGCAGGTAATGACGGGAATTCTAATTATAATGGCAACCCATTAAATGGGAATTCGGCGTATGATAAATTAACAGGGCATGCAGTTTCTAAAAATAATTTAGTAGTTGCAAATGCACAAGATGCTAATATTGATGCTAATGGAAATTTAGTTTCTGTTTCTATTAATAGTTCAAGTAGTGAAGGACCAACTGATGATTTAAGGATAAAACCAGATATTACAGGTAATGGAACAGGGGTTTATTCTACATATGAAAGTAGTGATAGCGCTTATAATTCTATAACGGGAACATCAATGGCGTCTCCTAACGTTGCAGGAAGTTTATTATTGTTGCAACAACATCATAATAACTTAAAAGGCTCGTTTATGAAAGCGGCAACTTTGAAAGGTTTAGCGCTTCATACAGCTGATGATGCTGGTTCAAATGGGCCAGATGCAGTTTTTGGTTGGGGACTTTTAAACACGAAATTAGCAGGACAAGTAATCACTCAAAATGGGAATCAGTCTAAAATAAATGAACTTACATTAAGTTCTGGGCAAAGTTATACTTATACGGTTGATTCAGATGGTGTTAATCCTTTGTTAGCGTCTATTTCTTGGACAGATCCAGGAGGTACTGCAAATTCTGGTACAGCAAATCTTTCAACTCCAGTTTTAGTTAATGATTTAGATATAAGAGTAACTAAAGGAGGAACTACTTATACACCATGGAGGTTAAATTCAGTAACATCTAATGGGCAAGGAGATAATAGCGTAGATCCTTTTGAAAGAGTTGATGTTTCAGGTGCTTCTGGGTCATACACTATTACAGTAACTCACAAGGGTTCTTTATCAGGAGGTAGTCAAAATTATTCTTTAATAGTTACAGGAATTACAGGTACACCAGTAGTTTGTAATGCAACAGTACCAACAGGAGTTTCAACAAGTGCAGTTTCTGCATCAGGAGCAACGGTAAATTGGACAGCAGTTTCTGGAGCAACGTATGATGTTAGGTATCGTCAAGTAGGAACTAGCTCATGGACAACAACTGCAGTATCTGGAACTACAAGAACATTAAGTGGGTTATCAGCTTCTACACAATATGAAGTACAAGTTCGTAGTAAATGTTCCTCAGGAAACTCAAATTATAGCAGTTCAGTGAACTTTACAACCTCAGCAGTACAAATTAACTATTGCTCTTCAAAAGGAAATAGTGTTGCTGATGAATATATTCAAAAAGTAGTAATAGGAAGTATTAGTAATACTTCAGGACCTGGGAATGGATATACAGATCATACTTCTTTATCTACAAATTTAGAAAAAGGAACTTCTCATGGTATCACGATTACTCCAAAATGGACAGGAACTATTTACAGTGAAGGTTATGGAGTATTTATTGATTATAATAAAGATGGAGATTTTGAAGATTCAGGAGAAACAGTTTGGACAAAATCAGCTTCAAAAGATACTACAGTAAGTGGTTCTTTTACAGTGCCATCAGGAGCTACGGAAGGAGCTACTCGAATGAGAGTTATTTTACGATATAATGCAGTTCCAAGTTCATGTGGGTCATATAATTATGGAGAAACTGAAGATTATACCGTAGTAATTGGATCAGCACAAGCAGATACTCAAGCACCAAGTGCACCAAGTAGTTTGGCTGCATCAAGTATTTCTCAAACAACATTAACATTAAATTGGACAGCTTCAACAGATAATGTGGGAGTAACTGGGTATGATGTGTATAGAGGATCAACAAAAATAGGGTCAACAACAACAGCAACGAGTTATAATGTAACAGGGCTAACGGCAAACACAGGATACACTTTTTCTGTAAAAGCACAAGATGCAGCAGGAAATGTATCAAGTTCAAGTAATGTAGTAAATGTAACTACTTTAGGAACTGTAGTTTCATACTGTGATTCAAAAGGAACACGAGTTACTTATGAGTGGATTGATTATGTGTCGTTTGGAGGAATGACTAATGCTACAGGAAAGGATGGAGGATATGGAGATTATACATCTAAAGTAGCAACTGTATCTCAAGGAAGTACAAATCAATTAGTCGTTAGTGCAGGGTTTAGAAGTACTGCTTACAATGAATACTTTGTTATTTGGATAGATTACAATGGCGATGGAGATTTTACTGATAGTGGAGAACAAGTAGCATCAGGTAATTCATCTAGTTCAGGAAACAGAACTACTAACATAACAATACCAGGAAATGCAAAGTTAGGACAAACAAGAATGCGTGTATCAATGAAATACAACTCAGCACCAACGTCTTGTGAGGCTAATTTAGGAGATGGAGAAGTAGAAGATTATACAGTCAATATTACTGCTTCTAGTTCTAGTTTAACAACATTTTCGGATGTTACTGTATCAGGAGAGCCTTTCTCTAATCAAAATGTTTTAGATTTAATGGCGTATCCTAATCCAGCTACAAACTTTATTAAAGTTACGTTTGCTTCAAAAGCTGAAAATATGACTTATAGGATTGTAAATACTATAGGAAGTGTTGTGAAATCTGGTCAAATGAAATCTAGAAACTTAGATGTTTCTAACCTGAATTCAGGAATTTACATGTTAGAAGTTAATGATGGACAAAAGTCATTAAAAACTAAACTTATCAAACAATAATCTACACATTTATTTATAAACAAAGAATAGTTAGGGGATCATCCCTAACTATTTTTTACTAATCAATTTAATCAAATGAACAATAAACTTAAGTTTTTGATTGGCGGCTTGTCAGTTGCAGCAATTTCAATTATTGGATCTGATTATTTAAAGAAGCAAAATGTTTCAGCTACAATAGCTAAACAGCGAGAGGTTTATAAAACCTTTTTAGACGAAAGTCCTTTAAATGAATCTTTAAAATGGGGGAAAAAAGAAAGAAAATTAAAAGGATTACCTCCTAATAGGTATTTTGACCAAATGCAATTACTTACTATGAATCCAGCTACCGGAAAAATGGAAGATGGAACATTAGCGAAGTTAAGAGAAGATTTACTAAAAAGTAGATCTGCTAAAGGAAGTAACGTACAACGAAGAAACCCTGGAGATACAGGAAATTCTTGGGTAGAGAGAGGTGCTAATAATGTTGGTGGACGTACAAGAGTAATTTTGTTTGACCCAAATGATGCTACCAATAATACCGTGTATGCTGGTGGAGTAAGTGGTGGTTTATGGAAAAACACAAATATTAGTAATGCAAATACTCAATGGACAAGAGTACAGAATGTACCAGGTAATTTATCAGTAACTTCTATTACTGTTGATCCTAGAAATTCTAATATATGGTATGTAGGAACGGGTGAACAGTATACTGCTGGTGATGTTGTTGGTAATGGAGTATATGTTACGACCAATGGAGGTACTACATGGAATGCTATAAATATTCCAGCTGCTGGTTCAGCAATTATTAACTACAATGCAAGTAATATATTTCTTTCTGGACTTCATTATGTAAATGATATCCTTGCTTGGGATAATGGTTCATCTACAGAATTATTTGTCGCTGTTGGAGCTAATGTATATGGAGATTCTTCTAGCCCTAGAAATTGGCTAGGATTGCAATCAGCCGGTATTTATCGTTCAACAAATAATGGAGCTACCTGGAATAGAATTGAATCGGCTAATATGAAATATACGTTTGGAGGTAGTGATTATTATTATGTTCCAAATGATTTGGAGGTAAGTGCTAATAATACGATTTGGATGGGAACAATCAAGTCTGTTTTAGATGCAAATAGTGGAGGTAGGGTATATAGCTCAACAAACGGATCTACTTGGACAGAGGCAGCAGCTTCTCCATTGACAGATTCTAATAGAGTTGAACTTGAGCCATCGGCTACGAATGCAAATAAAATTTATGCGTTAACTCAAGGTTCAGGATCAACACCTGTACATATATACAAAACAACTAATGGTTTTACTTCTGTTAGTGAAACTTCTTTGCCTAATGATGCTGATACAGGAATTTCTTCAACAGATTTTACAAGGGGGCAAGCATTTTACGATTTAGTAATTGAAGCTGATCCCACAAATGATAATATTTTTTATGTAGGTGGTATTGATTTATTTAAAACAACTAATGGTGGATCGTCTTGGTCTCAATTATCTCACTGGTATGGAGGGTTTGGTTATCAAAATGTGCATGCTGATCAGCATTCAATAGCTTTTGGTAATAATGATTCATCAAAAATGTTATTCGGAAATGATGGAGGTGTTTATTATTCTGGAAATGCAGGTGGTGTTATAGGTAAAAGAAATAAAGGATATAATGTTACTCAGTTTGTAAAAGCAGCAATTGGACCTGATGGAGTAGGAGATGTTGATGGTATTTTTAGTGCTGGAGCTCAAGATAACGGAACTCAGGCTTTTAGAAATGCTGTTGCTGGAGTAAATAGTTCAACAGAATTAAGTGATGGAGATGGTTTTTACACGTTTGTTGATAAAGATGGACAGTATATGATTGCTACTTATGTAAATAATGTTATTTACAGATTCAGTTTACCTTGGAATGGTTTAGGAAGGCAACAAGGAGGAGCAACATCATTATTAAGTGAGCAAAATACAGGTGATTTCGTAAATCCTATGGGCTATGATGATGATGCAAATCGTTTATTAACAAACGCATCAACGAGTAGTGCAAAGTCAATTAAAAGTATAAATGTAGCTTCAAATACAAAAGGTAATATAACTAATGCATTGTTGGACGCGAGTCCTACTGCTTTTCAAGCTTCTCCTTTTGCTAACAATTCATGGTATGTTGGATTAGCTAATGGTAAATTGTTAAGATTAACAAATGTTACTAATAGCAATGCTACTTGGACAAATATTAATACTCCTTTTGTAGGAGCTGTATCTTCAGTTAGATTTGGAGCAACTGCAAACGATATTTTTGTTACAATTCATAATTATGGTGTAACCAGTGTATGGGCTACTTCAAACGGAGGGGCTAATTGGGTTAATAAGGAAGGAAATTTACCAAATATTCCTGTAAGAGATTTATTACAAAATCCATTAGATAGAACTGAAGTTATTTTAGCTACACAATTAGGTGTTTGGTCAACATCAAACTTTAATGACGCTAATCCAAATTGGGAACAAGCATATAATGGAATGAGTGATGTTAGTGTAACTTCATTTGATTATTGGAACGTAAGTGGAAATCATACTACTAATAAGGTAATTGCATCTACGTATGGTAGAGGTGTATTTACTGGAACTTTTACAAGTAATGCAGTTGCAGATACACAAGCACCATCAGCGCCAACTAGTTTGTCAGCTAGTTCAATTACTGCTACTAGCTTATCTTTAAATTGGTCTACATCAACTGATAATATTGGAGTTACTGGTTATGATGTCTTTAGAGGGGCTACTAAAATAGGCTCTTCTACAACTACTTCTTATAATGTTTCTGGGTTAACAGCAAGTACAGCATATACTTTCACTGTAAAGGCAAAAGATGCCGCTGGAAATATTTCGGCCTCTAGTAGTGCAGTAAATGTAACTACATCTGGTGCGGTTTTAACATATTGTAATTCGAAAGGAAATAGTGTTGCAGATGAGTATATTCAAAGGGTACAGCTAGGAAGTATTGATAAGTCTTCAACGGGAGGAAATGGGTATTCAGATCATACTTCAGTTTCTACAGATTTAGAAAAAGGAAAATCTAATACAATTATAATTACACCAAAATGGACAGGTACGCAGTATGATGAAGGTTATGGGGTATGGATAGATTACAATAAAGATGGTGACTTCTCGGATGCAGGGGAAACTGTTTGGACTAAAGCAAAGTCTAAAACATCTCCAGTAACAGGTTCTTTTACGGTTCCTTCTTCAGCAACTGAAGGAGCAACAAGAATGAGAATTGTGATGAAGTATAACGCTACTCCAACAGCTTGTGAAGCTTCTTTTTCTTATGGAGAAGTAGAGGATTATACAGTAAACATTAAAGCCGCTGTTGCTGATACACAAGCACCAACAGCTCCAACAAATTTATCTAGCTCAAATGTAGCGCAAAATACATTAACATTAGCATGGGCTGCTTCAACTGATAATGTAGGGGTAACAGGATATGATGTTTTTAGAGGTGCAACTAAGTTAGCAACTGTAACTACTACTTCTTATAATGTAACAGGATTAACAGCAAATACTACTTATAGTTTTTCAGTAAAAGCAAAAGACGCTGCAGCAAATGTTTCTTCTGCTAGTAATGTAGTTAATGTTACAACATTGAGTGATGTAGTTAATTACTGTGCTTCAAAAGGTAATAGAGTTAGTTATGAGTGGATTGATTATGTTTCTTTTGGAGGAATGACAAATACATCTTCTGCAAACGGTGGGTATGGTGATTTTACCTCTAAGGTTGCAACGGTTACTCAAGGAACGACGAATCAAATTGTGGTAAGTGCCGGATTTAGTGGTTCTTCTTATACTGAATATTTTACAGTATGGATTGATTATAACAGAAACGGAACTTTTGAAAGTAGTGAACAAACTTCTTTAGGTTCTTCTAGTTCAGCTTCAAATAGATCTGCAAACATATCAATACCTGCAGGTGCTATTTTAGGACAAACAAGAATGCGTGTTTCTATGAAATATAACGGAGCCTCTACAGCATGTGAAACATTTGCTGATGGTGAAGTAGAAGATTATACAGTTAATATAGTTGGTTCTTCTTCTTCTTTAGCAGGAACTACCTCTTCAAACGACGTATCTGCTGAGCCATTAGATGTAGATGGTTTACCAAGTTTAATTGTATATCCGAATCCAGCTGTTAATAGCATTATCGTAAAATTTGGTAACAATGAAAATGTAAATTATAGAATTACTAATACAATTGGTCAAGTTGTATTAATAGGAGAAACTATGAATAATACAGTAAATATCTCTGGTTTAAAGAGTGGAGTTTACCTATTAGAGGCAAATGATGGTCAAAAATCATTGACAACTAAATTAGTTAAAAGATAATTTAAAACCCTTCTTTCTTTAACTAATGATGACCCTGAGCTTTTGCTCAGGGTTTTTTAATTATTTTTGCCAAATGAATTATTTATCAGTAGAGAACATATCAAAGTCATACGGAGAAAAAGTTTTGTTTCAAGACATTTCATTCGGAATAAATAAAGATCAAAAAATTGCTTTTGTTGCTAAGAATGGTAGTGGTAAAACATCTATCTTAAACATTATAGCTGGATTTGACACGCCAGATACAGGTCAAATTATCAGTAGAAAAGGAATAAATATTGCCTACTTAGCTCAAAATGCCAAGTATAATGATGAGTTAACTATTGAAGAAACTATTTTTTCAACAGAGAATAAAATATTGACTATCATTAAAAACTATGAAAAGGCGTTAGAAAATCCTGATGATCAAGAAGCTTATCAAGAAGCATTTGAGCAAATGGAACAACACAATGCTTGGGATTTTGAAACACAGTATAAACAAATCCTTTCTAAACTAAAGCTAAGTAATTTACAGCAGAAAGTAGGTAAGTTGTCTGGAGGTCAAAAAAAGCGTTTAGGTTTAGCCATTATTTTAATAAATAAACCAGATTTATTAATTCTCGATGAGCCAACGAATCATTTAGATTTAGAAATGATTGAGTGGTTAGAAGCTTTTTTTGCTAAAGAAAAAATTACATTATTTATGGTTACCCATGATCGTTATTTTTTAGAACGTGTGTGTAATGAAATATTAGAGCTAGATAATGGAAGGCTTTATAAATATAAAGGGAATTATTCGTATTATTTACAAAATAAAGAAGAGCGTTTGGCGCTTGAAGCTACTAATTTGAGTAAAGCAAAAAGCTTATTTAAAAAAGAGTTAGACTGGATGCGTCGTCAACCTAAAGCTAGAACCACTAAATCTAAGTCAAGAATTGATGATTTTTTTCAAATCAAAGAAAAAGCCCATAAGCGAAGACAAGAACATGAAGTTCAGCTTGAAATTAATATGGAGCGTTTAGGTAGTAAAATAGTAGAGCTTCATAAATTAAAAAAATCATTTGATGACAAAGTTATTTTAGACGGATTTGAATATGTTTTTAAAAAAGGAGAACGTATTGGAATTATAGGTAAAAATGGAACAGGGAAGTCCTCTTTTTTAAATATTTTAACAGAAAAAATCTCTTTAGACGGCGGTAAGGTTGTGGTTGGAGAAACTGTAAAGTTTGGGTATTATACTCAAAAAGGAATTCACGTAAAAGAAGATCAAAAAGTAATTGAAGTAATAAAAGAGTTTGGTGAATATATTCCGTTAACGAAAGGAAGAAAGATTTCTGCATCACAATTATTAGAACGTTTTTTATTTGATAGAAAAAAACAATATGATTTTGTTGAAAAATTATCTGGAGGAGAGCAGAAACGATTGTATTTATGTGCAGTGTTAATCCAAAACCCTAACTTCTTAATTTTAGATGAGCCAACAAACGATTTAGATGTAGTAACTTTAAATGTGCTTGAAAATTTCTTATTAGACTATCCGGGTAACTTAATGGTAGTATCACACGACCGTTATTTTATGGATAAAATTGTAGATTCTTTATTTGTTTTTAGAGGAGAAGGTGTTGTTGAGAATTTCCCAGGTAATTACTCTGATTTTAGAGCATATGATAGTTCAAAGTCTAATGAATCTAAAGAAGAAAAAAAAGTTGTTGTAAAGCAAGAAAAAACACCTCAAAAAGGAAAGTTAGACTATAAAGAAAATCGAGAATATGGTTTGCTAGAAGGAGATATAGAAAAACTACAAAAAAAGAAGAATAGTATAGAAGCACAATTTGCAAATAATGAAATTAGTGCTGATGCCATAAACGAAAAATCTTTAGAATTACAACAAATAATTAAAAGCTTAGAAGAAAAAGAAGAACGATGGTTTGAACTTTCTATGAAACTGGAAGAATAAATGAATAATTTACTATAAAGAATAACCACATTTTTTTATTTAAAAATGTGGTTATTTTGTTTGTATTAATTCAAGATTAATCGTTATAAATTTTTACAACTAAATCTCCTTTATCATTCATTGAAGCTCTATACATGCCTGCAGTATTAAATTCAAATGACATGTTACCATTTTTATCAATAGCAATGACACCTCCAGTTCCTCCAAGTTTTGTAAGTTTATTTTGAATAACATCATTGGTAGCTTCTTTTAAAGAAACATTTTTATATTCTATCTGTGCAGCAATGTCATATGCTACAACCCCTCTGATAAAATATTCGCCCCATCCTGTAGAAGAAACACCACATGTAGCGTTATTTGCATATGTACCTGCTCCAATTATAGGAGAGTCTCCTATTCTATTCCAACGTTTATTAGTCATTCCTCCTGTAGAAGTACCAGCAGTAATATTTCCTTGTTTATCTAAAGCTACACAACCTACAGTACCAAATTTACTATCTTTAATATCAGTGTCGTAAAAAGCAGATTTTTCATCATGGTCTAATTGTGTCTTCTCTTTATCTTTTATGCGAAGTAAAGACTTGAATCGTTTTTCAGTATAAAAATAATTAGCATCCATAATTTCTAATCCCTTTTCTTTAGCAAAGTTATCAGCACCAACTCCTGATAATAATACATGGTTAGAATTGTTCATAACTTTAATAGCTGCGGATATTGGGTTTTTAACAGTTTTAATACCTGCAACTGCGCCAGCATTTAGAGTTTTACCTTCCATTATAGAGGCATCCATTTCATTGGTTTCAGTATTCGTAAATACTGCCCCCTTACCAGCATTAAATAAAGGAGAGTTTTCCATAATATGTATTGATGCTTCAACAGCTTTGGTACTTGACCCCCCTTTTTTTAAAATAGAATATCCAGCTTTTATAGCTTCCTCTAATTTTTGCAGATACTTATTCTCTTTAGCTGAAGTCATATTTTTTTTTAAAATAGTACCAGCCCCTCCATGAATAATAATAGCAAACTCATTTTGTTTAATATCCTTTGTTATTTTTTCTTTATTGTTTTTACAACTGTTTAAAAACAATAACAATATTAGAATAGTAGCTATTTGTTTCATTTTTTATGTTAATGTTTGATAGTTAAATTGATATCAAAAATATAACTTTTCAATTATAGTTTTTAACAAAATTTAATTATTTGTTTGATGTGTGCTTGTTTTTAAAATATTAGTAGTTAATTAGTTATATTGGTTAGGTTCTAAACAAAACTAACTAACCAAACCAATCTCATGTTAAATTCCTGTTACTTTATAGGTAGTATACAAACATTATTAATAACATTAATATTTTTTTTATATAAGTCTCAAAAGTTTAAGTTAAATAGGTATTTAGGATTCTTTTTCCTTACCCTTTTTATTGAAACAGTAAAAATAATTTTGCTGAGAACATATCATAATATTCAGCTGTTTTTTTTACCAGTCAACTTTAATTTTTTAACCATCGTTTTTTTGTTTTTTTATGCATCTGAAACATCAGGAGTTATTATAAAAAATAAGTTTAAATATTACATTATGGCAATCATAGAAGCGTTGTTGTTTTCTATGTTATTTATTCTTGTTTGGCTTTTTCCTAGCCTCATTGAAAAACTGTTTATTTATGGCTTTATGGATGTTTATATGATATCATCATCAATATTTGTTGGATATTTCTGTATCAGAATAATTAAAATTAATCTCACACATAAAAATAAGCTTTTACAGTTTTATGAAGATGTGAAATACAAAACATTATTATGGCTTTCAGCTTTTTGTGTTATATGCATAGTTTTGAACTTTCTTGGATTTCTAGGACGCTTTCTATTTTTGAATAGTGAAAACTACCATGTATTAACTGAAGTTTTATTTTTGATTTCTTTGTATTATATAACAATTGCCAGTTTGGTACAAATTAATATTTCAAATGTAATTAATACAAGTAAAGTTTCTTTGAATGAAATTCAACAAGAACTTGTTGAGGTTTGTAAAACAATTGACTACTATATGGCAAATGAAAAGCTGTATTTAAATCCTTCGTTAAATCTTAGTTTTTTATCAAATTACATTAAAATACCCGATAGATTGATATCAAAATCTATTAACGAAATAAAGAATAAGAATTTTAACAGGTTTGTTCATGAGTATAGAATTGAAGAATTTAAGCGATTAATTTTAGATAAAAAATATGACAAATACAGTATTGAAGCTTTAGCTCATGAAATAGGATATAATTCTCGAGCTTCATTTTATAAAAACTTTAAAACAATTGTAGGAGTTTCTCCGCATGATTACATTGAAAATGTTAAAATAAATAAAGAGTAGTGCTTATTTGTAAACTATTTTTTGTGTCATTTTGTTGAGATGTCTCAAAACATGTTTTGAGACATTGTTTTTTTGTGTAATGTTTTGTTTTTGTGGTAATTAGCAATCTTAATTATAAACCTTTCTAAACAATGAAAACAAAATTAAACAAGCTTTTAGTCGTTGTGTTTTTATCAATGATAACTGGAATATCATATTCCCAAAACAACATTACTGTTCTTCAGGATGGAGACAATGGATTAGCTCCTAGGTATGTTCAAATAGAAGAAAATAGTCAGCCAACTATTAATTCAGCCATTAATTTTTTAAGAAAAACTTTTAAAATTTCTTCAAATTTTACTTTCAATGAAGTATCTAATGAAACAGATGAGCTTGGCATAACTCATGTAAAGTATCAACAGTACTTAAACGGTATACCTGTTGAAAATGCCTACTATGTTTTACATGCTAGAAAAGGAAAAGTATATTCAGTAAATGGTGAGATATTCAAAACACTATTAAAAAAAGCTACAGGAATTCAAAAAAGATCAAGTATATCATCTGAACAAGCATTAAATTTTGCTATCAAAGAATTGAAAGGAAAGGCTTTTTCGTGGGATAAAACTCAAAGAAGCTCAAAGCAAAAAAGTAATGATTTAGTATATATATCTAAAGGTAATAACTTAAATGTAAATGAATTAGAGTTAGTATATAAGTTTGATTTATATTCAACTGAGCCTTTTGATAGAAAAAAAGTATATATAAATGCATCTAATGGAGAAACAGTGTTTACAGAAGTATTAAAACATTCTGCTTTTCCTGGAAAAGAGAATCATTCTTGTGAAGAAAAATCACATTCAAATGAAGACGATGAAATGTTTGCGGCAGGTACTACCCAAACGAGATTTTATGGAACTAAAAGTATTACCGTATCTGGTTCATCCGGAAGATATACTGCTTCTCAAACAGGAAACAGAAATATTTCTATTACTAATTTAAACGGTAGAAGTATTGGTTTTGGAAGTACACCACCATCTGGAGGTTCTGTTATTTCTAGTAGTACAGCTAATGGTTTTGGAAATTCTGGTAATGAAGGGTATTATATGGCTGCTTATTGGGGAGCAGAACAAACCTGGGACATGTTTAAGAGTGTTTTTGGAAGATCTGGGTATAATGGTTCAGGAGGGAAAGTTAATATATTTGTTAACGGTACTGGTCAAGGTGCAGATAATAATGCATTTTGGGTTGGATCTTGGACATATTTCGGGAATGCTACAAGTGGAGCTCCTTTTACTCCTCTTGATGTTGTTGGTCATGAAATAGCACATGGAGTTACTCAAACTTCTGCTGGTTTAGTCTATAGAAATGAATCTGGAGCTATGAATGAAGGGTTTAGTGATATTTTTGGATGTTATGCTGAGTATTATGCATTTAATAGGTTAGATTCTAATGTTTGGACTTTAGGAGAGAATATTTCTTTTCAACGATCTTTATCAAATCCTAAACAACATAGACAACCTGATACTTACAATGGTACAAATTGGTACACTGGTTCTGGTGATAATGGAGGTGTTCATATTAATAGTGGAGTATTGAATCACTGGTTTTATATTTTATCTCAAGGAAAGCAAGGGTCAAATGATAAAGGAAATTCATTTAATGTAAAAGGAATAGGTATAGAAAAAGCTGCACAAATTGCTTATAGAGCACTTACAAGATATTTAACTTCAAGTTCTAATTATTCTTCAGCAAGAAATGCAGTAATTAATGCAGCAACTGATTTATACGGGGCAAATTCTTGTGAAATAGTAGCTACTACAGACGCTATGTATGCTGTAGGTATTGGGTCTAAATATTCAGGTGTAGGATGTAGTATAAATACATGTAACGCTGTTAAAAATTTGTCAGCTCAAAATGTTTCAAGTACGGGAGCAACTGTGTCTTGGAGTACCGTTACTAATGTAACAAATTATAGGTTAGAGTATAAAAAATCTTCAGCAAGTAGTTATACACAACTATCCGTTAATGGATTAACAAGAGTGCTTTCTGGTTTGAGTGCAAATACTTCTTACCAAGTAAGAGTTACTTATACATGTGATGGTAAGTTAGCACCATATTCAAATGTTGTTACCTTTACAACCATTGAAGGAGATAAACCTTGTGATGCGGTAACTGGAGTTTCTGCCTCAAATATTGATCAGGTTTCTGCGTTAATTTCATGGGCTGCTAAATCAGGTGTTAATTCATATACGCTAGAATATAAAAGCAATTCTAGTAGTTCATATACTGCATTAAGTGTAAACTCAAATAATGCAACTTTAAGTAATTTAAAACCTTCAACAACCTATAATGTTAGAATAAAATATACTTGTGAAGGAGGAACAAACCCTGGTGGCTGTGATGGTTTAAATGCATATGAAACCTACCCAAAAATATATTATTCTGGTGACAGAGTAACTTATGGTGGAAGAAAGTATGAGTGTGGAGCGGACGGAGTTTATAATATTCCTCCTACAGGAAGTGTATACTCCTATCTATGGAGTGATTTAGGTGCATGTTCTGGGTCTGCTCAGGTAACCCAAAATGAATCGCCTTATTCTGTTGTAATTTCTTTTACTACTAAGCCTACTGATGGGCCTGAATGTAATGCAGTTACAAATGTTAATGTAACTAATGAGACTTCAAATAGTGCGCAAGTATCATGGTCATTAGTTACTGGTATTGATGCCTACGTATTAAAGTATAAAAAAGCGTCATCTGCAAACTATACTTCTGTTAACTTGTTTGGCAGTAGTTATACATTAACAGGTTTAGATGAAGATACTAGCTATCAAGTACAAATTGGATATTTATGTAAAGACGGCAAAGATGCTCCTTATTCTAGTTTAGTTAATTTTACAACACAAGGTGGAAATACCGGAGGTTGTAGTGGGATAGCTGAATATCAAAGTGGTGTTTTTTATCAAAAAGGAGATAAAGTTGTATACAATGGGAATATTTTTGAAGCTCAAATTACTGTTTGGTGGTCACCAAATTATGGATTTTGGACAAATTTAGGCCCTTGTGCTAATTTAAATTCAAAGCAAAGTTTTAATATAATAACTAATCCAGTAAAAGAAGGAGTAGTAATGTTATCGTTTCAAAATGTAAAGTCTTCTAATGTAGAGGTGCGTATCTCTGATTTTTCTGGAAATATTCTTATTACAAAGACCTTAACTAAATTAAAAGTTAATTCATTTAATTCATTGCGAGAAATAGGTATATCTAATTTGAAAATAGGAGTATACCTTATTAATGTTAATGGGTTAACTAAGAAATTAATAGTAGAATAATTCATTTGTTTTTACAAGAAAGAAGTAGGGTACATATAAGTACTAAGTATTTTGAGTGTTTTAATAAAAGCATATCTATTTTTAAGGGGGAATTAGATTTATAATTAAATTGAATTTTTTAATTCAATAACCCTACTTCTGGGTTTTAAAGTGTGCCATCTATATAAACTGTGTGTTTTTATAGATGGTTTCTTTAGTAATTAGCTATTTTGTTTATATTAACACATAAAGTTATAAAAAACAACAAAAAACCTTTGAATGTTTAATTTTTGAAATGTATTTTTATTCGTAGTTTTGTTTCCATAAAAGTTGAACAATAATTAAACTAGAAATAAATGACTGATTTTGGAATTGATAAAGCTATTAAAGAATTAGGCTTGAAAGAAATAAACAACGGAACTTCTACAGGTTCTGTAAATTTTTCTAATGGAGAAATTATTGAATCATACTCTCCAGTTGATGGTAAGTTAATAGGGAAAGTAAAAACTACTACTAGAGAAGATTATGATAAAGTAATGGATGCCGCTACTTCGGCTTTTAAAACTTTTAGAGCAATGCCAGCTCCACAAAGAGGAGAAATTGTTCGTCAGTTTGGAAATAAATTAAGAGAATTAAAAGAGCCTTTAGGTAAGTTAGTTTCTTATGAGATGGGTAAGTCTTATCAAGAAGGTTTAGGAGAGGTTCAAGAGATGATTGATATCTGTGATTTTGCAGTAGGTTTATCTCGTCAATTAAACGGACAAGTAATTCCTTCAGAAAGACCAGGGCACGTAATGAGAGAGCAATGGCACCCAATTGGTGTTGTAGGTATTATTTCTGCATTTAATTTTCCGGTAGCTGTTTGGGCTTGGAATACTGCTTTAGCTTGGATATGTGGAGATGTATGTGTATGGAAGGGGTCTGAAAAAGCACCTTTGTGTTCAGTGGCATGTCAAAATATTATAGCAGATGTTTTAAAAGAAAATAATTTACCTGAAGGTATTTCTTGTATTGTTAACGGTGGTTATAAAGTAGGAGAGTACATTACTACTGACACTCGAATTCCATTAGTTTCTGCTACTGGATCTACAAGAATGGGACGTATTGTTGGTGCAACAGTTGCCGAACGTTTTGGTAAATCTTTATTAGAGTTAGGAGGAAATAATGCAATTATTATTACACCAACTGCAGATTTAACAGTGGTTGTTCCAGGAGCTGTATTTGGAGCTGTAGGAACTTGTGGTCAACGTTGTACATCTACTCGTAGGTTAATTATTCATGAATCAGTTTACGATAAAGTAAAAGATGCTATTGTTGGTGCTTATGGGCAAATTAAAATAGGAAACCCATTAGATGAAAATAATCACGTAGGGCCATTAATTGATAAAGATGCAGTAAATACCTATTTAGCGGCAATAGAAAAAGCAAAAGCTGAAGGAGGAAATGTATTAGTAGAAGGAGGAGTTTTACAAGGAGAAGGATATGAAAGTGGTTGTTATGTTAAACCAGCGATTATTGAAGCAGAAAATCATTTTGAAATAGTACAACATGAAACATTCGCTCCAATTTTGTATTTAATGAAATATTCAGGAGAAGTTGAAAATGCAATTGAATTACAAAATGGTGTAGCTCAAGGTTTATCATCATCAATTATGACAAGCGAAATGAAAGAAGCTGAGAAGTTTTTATCGTATGCTGGATCTGATTGTGGTATTGCAAACGTAAATATAGGTACTTCTGGTGCTGAAATTGGTGGTGCTTTTGGAGGTGAAAAAGAAACAGGTGGTGGACGCGAGTCTGGATCTGATGCTTGGAAAGTATACATGCGTCGTCAAACAAACACAGTAAATTATTCTGATGAGTTACCATTAGCTCAAGGAATTAAATTTGATTTATAATAGTGTTTTAACACTACTAAAAACCCCATTTAAAATATTTTTAAATGGGGTTTTTTATTGGGTTAAAAAAAAGTTATTGCATAATCACATCTTTCCCTTTTTTTATGTTTTCTAGCTTAAAATACTTTATTTTTCCAGCTTCTTTGTAGCTTAAAACAGCTTCATTTTCTTTTAATTCGAAAGGAAATTTATTCTTTACTTTTGGAGGAGTATTACCGTATTCTTTTTTGGAATCGTCATGTAATTGTATATTATACTTGTTATTTCCTGATGAGTAATAGTGCCTTCCAATAATATATTTTGAACTCCCTTTAGTTTCTATTGTTACGTCTATAATTTTATTCATGAAATAGACTTTTTCAAAAATTACCTTTTTTGGAGAAGAAAAAGCTATTTTTACATCTGTACTGTTATTACCAGGCATACCACCAGTAATGTTTACATAGCTGGCTCCTTTGATTGTAAAAGGGGGAGTTTTTTCAAATTTCATGTTAGCGCATTGAGTAAAACTAATAGTTAAAATTAATAGACTGAAGAGTTTCATTATTTTCATTTTATAGTGTTTAGTTTTATTAAATTTAAGGAGTATGCCAAGTTACTAATTTATTATAGATTAAAAAATGTTGAATTATAGTTATTGGGAGTTAAAAGAGTGGTTTTCTAATGTTGATTTTACCATAATAGGAAGTGGAATTGTAGGTTTGAATTGTGCTTTTGAGCTTAAAAATAAATATCCTCAAGCTAAAATAATAGTAGTTGAAAAAGGAGTTTTACCCCAAGGAGCAAGCAGTAAAAATGCGGGTTTTGCTTGTTTTGGCAGTTTGTCTGAACTTATAGATGACTTAAAAACACACAGTAAAGAAGAAGTTTTTAATTTAGTAAAGAAAAGATGGGAAGGATTACAGTTATTACGAACTAATTTAGGGGATAAAAATATTGATTTTCAGAAAAATAAAGGTCATGAATTATTTTTAGATGCAAGTTTTTATAATGAGTGTTTAGACAAGATAGATGAAATAAACACTTTACTAAATCCATTATTTAAAAGGAATGTATTTACTGTTAATGACAATGTTTTTAAATTTGAAAATATCTATAAAAATTATATAACTAATTCTTTAGAAGGTCAGATAGACACTGGTAAAATGGTTACTCAGTTACTTAAAAAAACTCAGGATCTAGATATAAAGATTTTGAATGGAATTGCTATTGAAAGTTTTATTGAAGATAAAAATAAGGTACACATCAAAACAAACAAAATAGAGTTTACTTCCCGAAAATTATTAATAGCAACGAATGGTTTTGCTAAAGAATTACTGAAAGAAGATGTGAAGCCAGCAAGAGCTCAAGTATTAGTTACTAAACCCATTGAAAACCTAAATATCAAAGGAACATTTCATCTAGATAAAGGGTACTATTATTTTAGAAATATTGATAATAGAATTTTGTTAGGAGGAGGTAGAAATCTTGATTTTAAAACTGAAGAAACTACTAATTTTGGACAAACAGATTTAATTCAAAATAAACTAGATGAAATCTTACAAAAAGTTATTTTACCAAACAAGGACGTAGAGGTTGATTACAGATGGAGTGGAATAATGGGAGTAGGAACACAAAAAAAAGCGATAGTAAAACAACTGTCAAATAATGTTTTTTGCGGCGTTCGTTTAGGTGGAATGGGAGTAGCTATTGGTAGTTTAATAGGTAAAGAGTTAGCAGATTTAATATGAACATAAAAGAAATACTATATAATGAATGTGAGGCTTTTGTAAATAATCGTTTAGAAACAATTGAGAGGATTATAAGTTCAAATAAAAATGCATTATACTCTGAAACAAAAAGTTCAGCTGGTGATAAGCATGAAACTGGTAGATCCATGTTACAATTAGAAATGGAAAAAGCTGGCCAACAATTAAAAGGTGTACAACAAATGAAAGAAACCTTAGCAAGAATAGTTTTAAATACCAATTCTAGTACTGGTTGCCTTGGAAGTGTTATAGAAACAAATTCTTTTACTTATTTTTTAAGTATTTCAGCAGGTAAAATTCTTATCAATGATAAAACATTTTTTGCAGTTTCAGTTTCATCTCCAATTGGAAAGTTATTATTAGGAAAAACTGTTAATGATGAACTTATTTTTAATGGAAATAAAATAACTATAAAAAATATACTTTAATACTAAAAGTAGGGATTGGTATTATCTAACTGTTTAATAAAAGTAATTATCAATCTATAACGAGTAGTTTGAATTTTTAAACAGTTTCACTATTAATATTTAGTGAGACTGTTGTATTTTTATATAGACTACAAGTATGATTTAAAAATACTATTTGACCTTCTAAATCGGTTTCTATTAGCCAGTAAAAACCTTTATAATATGAGTTTAAAACGGTGGCAACAATAGTTGATTTTTCCACGATTTTAACCTGATGAGGATATAAAAGTAATTTTCTATTGTTAATGACAACTTCATTTACATCATCAAATAAAGAAGCTATATATTTTTCTACGGGTGCATTATATAGTTTTTTAGGAGTGCCTTTGGCAAGTATTTGATTATTTCTAATTACAATCATTTTATCGGCAAAAGAAAGGGCATCACCACCATCATGAGTAGCTACAATACATGCAATATTTTTGTTTTTTAAATAAGTAAACAACTTTCTTCTTAAAGAGTTCTTTTTAAAATTATCTATTTGACCAAAAGGTTCGTCTAGTAATAATAACTCTGGTTCTTTAGCAAGTGCCCTAGCAATAGCAACTCGTTGTTGTTGCCCACCACTTAAATTTTTAACTTTTTCATGAGCAAATTCAGTCATTTCAATAACTTCAAGTAATTCTTTAGTTCGTTGTTGGGCTTTCTTAGGGTAAAATCGAGATAAAAATTTTGAAATATTTTCACTCACAGTAGTGTAAGGCATTAAGTCAAAATCTTGAGCCACGTATTTAAAAAAGTCCATGCCTGGAACTAAATGATAAGCAGGGCCTAAAATTTGAGTTTTTTTCCAGAAGATAGTACCTTTATTTACATCTAATAAACCGTAAATAATTTTCAGTAATGTAGATTTTCCACATCCACTTTCTCCCATTAAGCATAAGTTTTCACCCTCTTTGAGGGTAAAGCTCACGTTTTGTAAAGTGTTCTTCTGTGTAGAATATTGAAAAGAAATATTATTTACTTGTAGCATAGAACAAAAATAAGCAAAGCAATAAAATAATACCTCTTTGTATTGAATGATGAATTTTAATTTTTTTATAAAAAATGCAATAGATTATAATATGTACGTCTTTATAACTGAAGAGCGATTAAAAAGCTTGTAAATGAACCACAAATCAGAAAATAATAAAAAGCTCAAAGCATTTTTTGATAAAGAATATAATGTTCTTAAGTCATATGTTGGGTCTAAAATAAAGCAAAATATTAATCAAGATGCTGAAGATATTATTCAAGATGTGGCGCTTAAGCTGTTCTCTGGTGTAAGTGGGTATTCTCCTATTAATAATGTAGCGAGTTTTGTGTATCGATCCTTAAAAAACAAGATTATTGATAGGATGAGGAAGAATAAACAGAATTTATCTGATGAAGATGTTGATACTTTAAAGCTAAACGAGCTCACAGAAGCTTTATATGGAGCTTCAGATGATGTTTATTCAGATGCAATGAAGGAAGAAATTAAGTTAAGAATGTTGCGCTTAAAGCCTATATATAAAGAAATAATTATTGCCATAGATTTTGAAGGATATACATATAATGAAGTATCACAAGATTTAGGAGTACCAATAGGAACATTAATGTCTAGAAGGCATAGAGCATTAGGAATTTTATTAAAAAAAATAGAATTAAAAACATAATAAGAATTTAAAGAGATGGAAAATTTATTTAAAGAAAGAGTTAAAGGGGAGTCTTTAGGGATATTTATTGGAAGGATAGTTTGTGGGGTGATAGCTGTTATTGGGTTAGCTGTACTTTTCGGGTATGTAATCATGTGGTTATGGAATACGTTAATGCCAGATATTTTTGGATTACCAGTGATTAGTTATTGGCAAGCAGTGGGATTGTTTATTTTGTCTAAAATTTTATTGTGCTCTGGAGGGTCAGGAGGAAAACAAAAGTCGGATTGCTCTTCAAAAAAACAAGAAAAACATAAATTTAAATCTTTCGCAAAAAATAGGTGTGCTAAGAGCTTTGCAGATTGGCAATATTATGAAAAATTTTGGGAAGAAGAAGGGAGTGAAGCCTACGAAAAATTTATTAAACGTATGGATGAAAACAGTAATACAGATACTAAACAATAATAAATTATGAAATTATTTATTTACGGAACTGATATAGATACTGAATATAAAGTGAAATCAATTCATAAGTTATTTCATGAAGACAAAAATATTATTGATGTATCAATTGATATTGAAGACGTTGATAACGTTTTACGAATAGAAGCAACGGATTATGTAGAAGAAAATGATATTATTAATAAAGTTGAAAAAAAGGGATTCTATTGTGTGGAGTTAGTAGATTAAGTAAAGAATGACAAAAAAACCGATACAGATGTATCGGTTTTTATTTTACAATGTGAGTCTAAGATAAACGATACTCTAAGAATAGAGTTTGTTTACTAAATTTTAACTCTTTCCTTAAGTTTTACATACATTCCTTAATTTTATAATTAGATAAAGGTTGATGCTTGTATTAGTATACCTCTAAATAAAAAGGCTTAACAATGATACCATTGTTAAGCCAATATGTTTTAAAACCTAAATGGAATATTTAAAAAGGATTAGAAATATAGCATCCTTTAAAAACATAATTTTCATATACCTCAATATGACCAGGAGGGCAATATGATATTTTTATAGGTTCATCACCTCCTTTAAGGTTTTTAAGTTCATCTTTGTTTAATTGATACTTTTTTAAATTTTTAAATGAATTCATAGTAATTATAATTTATAATGTATTGCAATTTAAATAATCTTCTCGAAATTTGACATGAAAAAATCAAAAATATCTGTTAAAAAAAGACAATAAAAGTTCAAATTTTTTTAATGTTCCACAAGTAATAAATCCATACTTTTAAATTGTTGAAATCAGTTTTAAAATTTATAACTAACTTTTAATTTTTGAGTCAGATAGGTCTGGTAATTGGTCAAAGCCCATGTTAAATAATGTAAATCCAAATATGTCAGCATATTGTTCAATAGTTTTTGCTACTGGGGTTCCAGCTCCATGACCTGCATTTGTTTCAATTCTAATTAATACAGGATTAGTTCCTTTTTGTTTCTCTTGTAATTCAGCTGCAAATTTAAAACTATGTGCAGGTACTACTCTGTCATCATGATCACCAGTAGTTACCATTGTAGCAGGATATTTTACATCTTTATTTACATTGTGAACAGGTGAATACCCTTTTAAATATTCAAACATTTCTTTGCTTTGCCCGGAAGTTCCATAGTCATAAGCCCAACCTGCTCCAGCAGTAAAAGTATGATAACGTAACATATCTAGTACTCCAACTGCAGGTAATGCTACTTTCATTAACTCTGGTCGTTGTGTCATAGTTGCTCCAACAAGTAAACCACCATTTGACCCACCTTGAATGGCTAAATAATCTGATGAGGTGTACTTTTCTTTAATTAAATATTCAGCAGCGGCTATAAAATCATCAAAAACATTTTGTTTTTTTAATTGAGTACCTGCATCGTGCCATTTTTTTCCATATTCACCACCACCGCGTAAGTTAGGAACAGCGTAAACACCACCTTGTTCCATCCAAACAGCATTAACAACACTAAAACTTGGAGTTAAACTTACATTAAAACCACCATACCCATATAATATAGTAGGGTTTTTTCCATCAAGTTTTACTCCTTTTTTATAGGTTATAATCATTGGTATTTTAGTACCATCTTTTGAATTGTAAAAAACTTGTTTGCTTTCATATGCACTAGCATCAAAAGCAATGTTTGGCTTCCAGTATATTTCATATGTTCCATCTTCAGGATTGAATTTATAGGAAGTTCCAGGAGTGTTATAATTGGTAAATGAAAAATATAATTCTTTAGCTTCTTTTTTTCCTCCAAAACCACCAACAGACCCAACTCCTGGTAGTTTTATTTCTCGTACTAACTTTCCATCGTAATCATATTGTAATACTTTAGAAACAGCATCAACCATATATTCAGCAAAGAAATACCCAGAACCAGTAGATGGACTTAACACGTTTTCTGTTTCAGGAATAAAATCTTTCCAGTTTTTCTCTGTAGGGTTTGATGCATCTACTGTAACTATTTTTTGATTAGGAGCGTTAAGGTTGGTAACTAAATATAATTGAGTCCCTTTGTTTTCTATAACGTAAGTATCACTATTGTCAGTGTCTAAAATTGTAACAATAGGATTGTTATCGTTTGATAAATCTTTCATTAATAATTTATTCCCAGAGGTAGATATTCGTGGGTAAATAAAAAGATACTTACCATCTTCGGTAACGCTTCCACTAACATATCTATGTTTCTCCTCTGGTTTAGCACCAAAAATTACTTTGTCTTCTTTTTGACTTGTTCCTAATTTGTGGTAGTATAATTTATGTTGATCAGTTTTAGCTGATAACTGACTTCCTTCAGGCTTGTCATAGCTTGAGTAATAAAAACCTTCGTTTCCTTTCCATGATATTCCAGAAAACTTAACATCAACGATGGTATCTTCTTTAATTTCTTTTGATTCAGTATCCATGATAATTACTTTTCTCCAGTCACTACCGCCCTCAGATATTGAATAAGCTACTGTTTTTTTGTCTTTGGAAAAGCTAACTGAACCTAATGAGGTGGTTCCGTCTTCTGCAAAAGTGTTTGGGTCTAAAAACACCTCTTCTTTTCCATCTTTGTCTTTTCTGTATAAAACATAATGGTTTTGTAAGCCATTGTTTTTATAGAAATACGTATAATCACCTCTTTTAAAAGGAACCCCTAATTTTTCGTAATTCCATAATTCAGACAATCGTTCTTTTAATTGTTCACGATAAGGGATTTTATTTAAGTAATCAAAAGTAACTTCATTTTCAGCTTTAACCCAAGCCTCTGTTTCTTTACTTTTATCATCTTCTAACCAACGATAGTTGTCTGTTATTTTTGTTCCAAAATAATCATCAACTACAGGATTTTTAGTAGTTTCAGGATAGTTCACACTAATGTCGTTTTTTGTGTTTTTTGATTCTTTACAAGCCATAAATATAGTGCCAGTAATTAGAATGGGAAAGATTAGTTTTTTCATCTTAAAAAGAATTAGATAATTCTCTCAAAGTTAGAAGAAAAATAGTCAAGAGCCTTGATTTTAAGAGGATTTTAACATAAAATTGTTTTTTGTAATTATTGTCGGTTAAAACGACTAATTTTACAAGTTAAGAGATTTAAAGTAGAAGTAAGTATATAATTAATTTTAAAATGACAGAAAATTTAACAAAGGAAACTTTTCTTGAAAAGGTTTTTAACTATGAAAAAAATAAAGAGTGGAGTTTTGAGGGTGAAATTCCAGCAATTATTGATTTTTATGCTGATTGGTGCGGTCCTTGTAAAGCATTAGCTCCAGTTTTAGAAGATTTAAGTACCGAGTATGAAGGTAAAATTCATATTTATAAAGTAGATACTGAAGCAGAACAAGAGCTTTCTGCTGCATTTGGTATTCGAAGTATTCCTTCTATGCTTTTTTGCCCTAAAGGAGAAGAGCCTCAAATGGCAAATGGAGCACTACCCAAAAAACAAATAGAACAAATAATAGGAGATGTTTTAAAAATAAAAAAGTGATGTTAAAAGCATCACTTTTTTTTATGAAATAAACTGTTTTAAGAAACTCAGTGATTATCACTACGGAAGCTTTTTTTAGGTTTTTAATTGTTTGATTAGTAGTTTTTTAATAAATGTAATTTTAGGGCGTTAAAATCTTAAAAACACCATTTTGTTAAAAACTTCAAGGGATTTGTGAATAAGTATGGCTTTCAATTTTTAGTAAAAATCCCAATCTTTGTTATTCCCTTACGACTATAAAAATAACACATTAAATTTTAGTTTATAGAATGGCTAGTATTGAACCAATTTTACAAGAGAACAAAGACAGATTTGTAATTTTTCCAATTCAACATAATGATTTATGGGAATGGTACAAAAAACAACAAGCGTGTTTTTGGACAGCAGAGGAAATTGACTTGCACTCTGATTTAAATGATTGGAATACTAAGTTATCTGATGATGAACGTTATTTTATAAAGCATGTTTTGGCATTTTTTGCTGCGTCTGACGGTATTGTAAATGAAAATTTAGCTGAAAACTTTGTAAATGAAGTTCAGTATTCTGAAGCTAAATTCTTTTACGGTTTTCAAATAATGATGGAAAATATTCATTCTGAAACATATTCATTATTAATTGATACGTATATTAAAGATGAAGAAGAAAAGAATCGTTTATTTCAAGCTATTGATGTTTTTCCTGCAATTCGAAAAAAAGCAGATTGGGCATTAAAATGGATAGAATCTGATTCTTTTGCTGAACGTTTAATTGCTTTTGCTGCTGTAGAAGGAATTTTCTTTTCAGGATCTTTTTGTTCTATTTTCTGGTTAAAGAAAAGAGGTTTATTACCTGGGCTTACTTTTTCAAATGAGTTAATTTCTCGTGATGAAGGGATGCATTGTGATTTTGCGGTACATTTACACAATAACCACTTGGTAAATAAAGTTCCTAAAGAAAGAATAAAAGACATTATAGTGTCTGCACTTGATATTGAACGTGAGTTTATTACTGAATCATTACCAGCTAGTTTAATTGGAATGAATTCTAAATTAATGACCCAATATTTGGAGTATGTAACCGATAGATTGTTACTAGAATTCGGTTGTGAAAAAGTCTATGAATCTACTAACCCATTTGACTTTATGGAAATGATTTCTTTAGAAGGAAAAACAAATTTCTTCGAAAAGAGAGTGTCTGAGTACCAAAAAGCTGGAGTAAAATCTGGAGGTACTGGAAGTATCAGTTTTGATGCTGATTTTTAAAAAGGAAAAATTATACTGCTACCCCCTACATGCGGTAATGTAAAGGTTAAAACAAATAAGTTTGTTTTAACACTATATATCTAGTTTCAAAAGAAACCATTTTTTTAATTATTAAAAGGTTACTATAAGTAATAGCTTTGGTGACCCTGTAAACCAAAAAATCAAAAGTAATAATATGTATGTAGCTAAAAGAGACGGTAGAAAAGAACCAGTGATGTTTGACAAAATCACGGAGAGAGTAAGAAAAATGTGTTATGGGTTAAACAGTATTGTTGACCCTGTAAAAGTTGCAATGCGGGTTATTGAAGGTTTATATGATGGTGTAACAACATCAGAGTTAGATAATTTAGCCGCTGAGGTAGCCGCAACATTAACAACTGCTCATCCTGATTATGCAAAATTAGCTGCAAGAATTGCTGTATCTAACTTACATAAAAATACCAAAAAGTCATTTTCTGATACAATGACTGATCTTTATAACTACGTGAATCCACGTACAGGTAACAAAGCGCCTTTATTATCTGATGATGTTTATAAGATTATCATGGATAATGCAAACAAGTTAGATTCAACGATTATTTATAGTCGTGATTTTAATTATGATTATTTTGGTTTTAAAACGCTTGAGCGTTCTTATTTATTAAAATTAAACGGTAACATTGTTGAGCGTCCACAACAGATGTTAATGCGTGTTTCAATTGGTATTCATAAAGAAGATATTGATGAGGCTATTGCTACATACGAGCTAATGAGTAAAAAATATTTTACACACGCTACACCAACGTTGTTTAATTCAGGAACTCCAAAACCGCAAATGTCATCTTGTTTTTTATTACAAATGCAAGACGATAGTATTGACGGAATTTATGATACATTAAAGCAAACAGCTAAAATTTCACAGTCTGCTGGTGGAATAGGTTTGTCTATTCATAATATTCGTGCTACAGGATCATACATTAGTGGTACTAACGGAACTTCAAACGGAATTGTACCAATGTTACGTGTGTTTAATGATACTGCACGTTATGTAGATCAAGGCGGAGGAAAACGTAAAGGGTCTTTTGCAATGTATTTAGAGCCTTGGCATGCTGATATCTATGATTTTTTAGATTTAAAGAAAAACCATGGTAAAGAAGAAATGCGTGCACGTGATTTATTTTACGCGATGTGGATTTCAGATTTATTTATGAAACGAGTGCAAGAAAATGGAGATTGGACATTAATGTGCCCACATGAATGTCCTCATTTATATGATACTTACGGAGAAGAATTTGAGCGTTTGTATACTAGTTATGAAGAAGCAGGAAAAGGAAGAAAAACGATTAAAGCACGTGATTTATGGGAGAAAATCTTAGAATCTCAAATTGAAACAGGTACTCCGTACATGTTGTATAAAGATGCTGCTAACCGTAAATCAAACCAAAAGAATTTAGGTACCATACGTTCATCAAACTTATGTACAGAAATTATGGAATATACTGCTGACGATGAGGTAGCGGTGTGTAACTTAGCTTCCATAGCAATACCAATGTTTGTTGCTCAAGATGAAAACGGAAACAAGTTTTTTGACCACAAAAAATTATTTGATGTAACTAAGAAAGTAATACGTAACCTAGATACGGTAATTGATAGAAATTACTACCCAGTAAAAGAAGCAGAAAACTCTAATGTTCGTCACCGTCCAGTAGGATTAGGGATTCAAGGACTAGCAGATGCTTTTATCATGTTACGTTTACCTTTTACTAGTGAAGAAGCGAAAACGTTGAATCAAGAAATTTTTGAGACATTATATTTTGCTTCTGTAACCTCATCGGTTGAGATGGCTAAAGCAAAAGGAGCATACTCTACTTTTAAAGGGTCTCCAATGTCTGAAGGAGAATTCCAGTATAACATGTGGGGTATTCAAGATGATGAGTTAAGTGGAAGATGGGATTGGAAATCTTTACGAAGTGAAGTAGTTGAGCATGGTGTTCGTAACTCTTTATTAGTAGCACCAATGCCTACAGCATCTACATCTCAAATACTAGGAAATAATGAGGCTTTTGAGCCATATACTTCTAATATTTATACTCGTAGAGTATTATCTGGTGAATTTATTGTAGTAAACAAACACTTATTAGAAGATTTAGTTGAATTAGGATTGTGGGATAATGCAATGAAAGAAGGATGATGCGTGCAAACGGATCTATCCAGCATATTGAAGAAATTCCTCAAGACTTAAAAGACTTATATAAAACAGTTTGGGAAATGAGCATGAAAGATATTATTGATATGGCTCGCCATAGAGGGTATTTTATCGATCAATCTCAATCGTTAAACTTATTTATGAAAGACCCAGATTTTGGTAAGTTAACGTCAATGCACTTCTATGCTTGGAAATCAGGTTTAAAAACGGGAATGTATTATTTACGTACTAAATCGGCTGTAAATGCAAAACAATTTACCCTAAATATTGAGAAGAAACAAGAAGTAATTGAAGATGATAAGCCAATGAGCGCTGAAGAGTTTAAAAAAATGGTAGATGCTTCTAAAAATGGAGCACCAGACGATGATTGCTTAATGTGTGGATCTTAATTATCAAATATATATTTAAAGGAAAAGAGAAGTCGAAAGGCTTCTCTTTTTTAGTATTTTCGCACTATGAATCCTGAAAAAATAGTTCAAAATCAACTAGACGCTTACAATAGTAGAAATCTGCCTGATTTTTTAGCATGCTATGCAAACGATATCAAAATTTACAATTTTAAAGAGCAAATACCTTATATTTCAGGATTAAAATCTTTAGCTGATGCTTATAAAGTAGTTTTTGATGAATCTCCTGAATTGTGTGCCACGATAGCGAATAGAATTGTATATGACAATAAAGTGATAGATCAAGAACAGGTAACAGGAAGAAGTGGCGCAGATTTTTTAGAAGTTGTAGTGATTTATGAAGTTGAAAACAACTTAATAGTTAAAGTACATTTTATTAGAAAATAAAAGACAAAACAATGAATTGGGAGCAATTACTATCGTTAAAGCGATTTGGAGATACACAAAAGCGTGAGAGAGCTAAACAAGATGAAACTCGTTTAGGATTTGAAGTAGATTTTGATAGAATTATATTTTCATCAGCTTTTAGAAGTTTACAAGATAAAACCCAGGTAATTCCATTATCAAAAACCGATTTTGTACATACCCGTTTAACGCATAGTTTAGAAGTATCTGTTGTAGGTCGGACATTAGGTAGGAGAGTAGGAAAGGAGCTGTTAAAGCGTCATCCTAAATTAGTAGAATTAGGATATACCTTTAACGACTTTGGTGCTATTGTGGCGGGAGCTTCTGTAATGCATGATATAGGAAATCCCCCTTTTGGTCATTCAGGAGAAAAAGCGATAGGAGAATATTTTAAAACAGGAAAAGGGCTTCAATATAAAGAAGCGTTAACTGAGCTGGAATATCAAGATTTAATAGACTTTGAAGGAAATGCAAATGGCTTAAAAATTTTAACGGAGAGTAGAGATGGTGTTGAGGGTGGTTTACGATTGTCGTATGCTACACTAGGAGCTTTTATTAAGTATCCTAAAGAGAGTTTACCTAAAAAGCCAACCAAACATATAGCAGATAAAAAATATGGCTTCTTTCAGTCGGAAAAGACTGCTTTTCAAGATTTAGTTGAAGATTTAGGATTGAAACAGAAAGAAAGTACTGGGATTTCTTATTATCGTCATCCCTTAGCGTATTTAGTAGAAGCTGCAGATGATATTTGTTATACAATTATCGATTTTGAAGATGGTATTAACTTAGGTTTAATTGATGAAGATTATGCCTTAGAGTATATGATTAAGTTAGTTAAAAACACGATAGATAGCGCAAAATACCATTCCTTAAAACATAAAAAAGATAGGGTTAGCTATTTACGAGCGTTGGCAATTGGTGTTTTAATTAATGAGGCAGTAGCTATATTTTTAGCAAATGAGGAGGCTATTTTAAACGGAACTTTTGATAAAGGCTTGTTAGATAAATGTCAATATGAAGCTCAAATTAACGACATTATAAAAATTAGTGTTGCTAAAATTTATAAAAGTAAAGAGGTAGTTGAAAAAGAAGTAGCAGGATATAAAATTATTGCCGATTTGTTAGATGTTTTTGTAACTGCTTTAAATAATAAATTTGAGAATAAGCAGTCAAATTACGATGCCTTAGTATTGAATTTATTACCACAAGAATATCAGCAAGAACGAGAAAATTTATACGATAGAGTAATGCAAATATGTAGTTATATTGCTGGATTATCTGATGGTTTTGCAATTCGTTTGCATAGAAAAATAATGGGAAATATTGTTTAGGTAAAGGTTATAACTATATTAAAAATAACTAAATAAGGATGAATACTGTTTTATTCATCCCTTATTTAATTTTATAAAGGAATGTTATTTAACCTTCTATAAATAGCATCGTTAATCATTTTACTAAAGGTGTATTTGACATCCTTTAAAAATGGTTCATTTCCCTCATAAGCACCTGAAGGATCTAGTATATATACATTGGGGTCTTCTTTATCCTCATCTAAAAAGAAAATGCTATATATTGCATCAAGCTGGTCAAACACAAAATAAGGTCTATCCATTTTGTAACCTGTGTACTCTAATGATTCTTCACAATCTTCTCTAAGCTGTTCAAAGTCATCCGATATTGCAACAATATCAAGTCCGTTTGACTCTCCAGCCAAAGTTAAAAACTCATTAAAAACCAAAGGGAATTCTTTGCCATCATTAAACTTTTCGGAAAGGATCAAGGTATCTTCTTTTGAAAGCCCTTTATTTACTGCCCAAGATTCCCCAATCAAGTTTGGGTTATCTTTTAATTTTTGCATATATTTTAATTTCATCTTTATTTCTTTTTTGTAGCAATTGAAATGTTTTAAGTAAATATACTCACCATAGATAATTCTAATGACTAAAAATGGCACTTACTATTAGCAAGCGCCTTTTACAGTTTTATAAATTCTCTTTCTTAATTTAAATAACATAACTACATTACTTTATCTTAATATAGTTTATTCTTTTTTTTGACGAATTCTCGGTCCAAATATAAAACGTTTTTTAGGTCTTCTGCCGTAGATATACTTACGTATTTCTTGTATTTCATCTTCTGTTAATGCCTCATTATATGTGATTTTTTTACCATCAAAATGAAATACTTTGAGTAACACTGGACTGTACTCGAATAATTTTGAAAAACGTTCAATTTCAGCACTTCTTAATAAGTACTCCTTTTCAAAATATTGCCCATAATCACTTTCTCCCGAGCAAACAACTCGATTCCAAAACAACAAGCGATTAATACATGTTGATGCATCAAGTGATTCCATTTTTTTGTATGCTTGATGTAATGACTTTTGAACATTTGCTCCTCCCGTTAAATTATATAATAATTCTTTTATTTCTGGTTTCATTATTCTTTACTTATTAAATTATTTATTTCTTCGATTACTTCCTCAATGAATATATTTTTAGGATAAAACTCATCAATATGCTCTTTAATAGCAAAATAATCTTTATGATCTATAGGGAATCCCGCTTCTCTTTGAAATTTTTGCTCAGCTAAATATGCTCGCATCTCAAAATCATGACTATCACCAAATTTAGCAATTATTTCCTCTATAGTTTTACCTTCTTTATCCATATCCTTAATTTTATGATAATCTATACAATGGATTCCTTCATGAATAATCTCACCCATAGCAGTCTCAGCATTAGTTTTTGCTCTTAAGTAAATATCTAAATCAGCCATTGCTGAAGTGTTTTCTATTATATCTTCTGAGTACCCATCAGCTCTTAAAAGAGTATCGAATTCAAAATCTTCTAGAACATGAATTATTATCGTATCATTGTCAATGTACTTAATAATTTCATCCGTTTCTTCTGTTATGCCTTTCATGTTTTTCAAAAGTACATTTAGCCTGACATCACGAATACTTTTCCAACCATAATTAATCCTGAAATCTTTAGAAACTTTAAACTGTTTTTTATATATCTTCTTTAATTCATCAATAATCCCTTTTTTATCAACCTTTCTTTTTTTAGCTAACTCATCTAAAGACTTTGTAAAATTAGAGTTTTCTACAATTTCTTTTGCTGTTTTCTGTAGTTTTCCCTTTAAAAAAACCGAAACCTCTCCAGTCAATGCTACCATTTCTAAATAAAAAAGGTATTTAGAAATACTTTTTCCTAACTCTGTATCATCAATACTGGTGAGGTTTAACAAAGTGTTTACGGCTCCTGAGCTTACTTCTATTACACCAGCTACTACCTTTGTTGCTGCAATTGCTGTAGTTACTTGTTTGGTTTTATACAATAAGGTTTTCCCGTTTTTAAGGAGTTTTACTAAACGTCCTACTTTAATCAGGTTACCAACCCCTGATACAGTAGTTAGTATATCAACTCCATATTCTACTCCTGTTAATACATTTTCCCAAAAAGCCTTTTGGTCATTTGCGTATAATAAGAATGCAGGTAGCTTTGTAAAGCGAATGCCTTCTTTTTGATCTTTGTCTTTTAAAAGAAATGCAGGGTTTTTACCATTCTGTAATACCAATGGTGAAAACGGGTGGTAGCTGTATTGGTGTTTTTCTTGCTTTTCTACTATTATTTTTTGATCTCCATCTTCTCGTTCTATTGTTTTTTCTTCAAACCTACCTGTTTTTATGTTAACAGAAATATCTAATAGAGGTTGGTCGCCCTTCCAGTTTATGGTAGCATTATCAGAATGAAATCCTAAAATTTTCTTAGATTGATATGCTAAAAGTACAGGGGTTTTATCAGTAATAGCTATTAATTTATTGGTTTTTGGGTTGATATCCGCATACGAACTACTTTTCCAGATACTCCAAATAAAATATACATAGGTTTGAAAATGCTCTCCATTTAAACCATCAATTAGCTTGTATAAAAGTATTTTTTTACCTGCTTTTCTAATTAATAAGTTTTTAATAAAAAGATCGTTTATTTCTTTACTTCCAATGTCTTTCTCTTCTAGTACTTTTGAGCCGTCTATGGTTTTTGTTTTTTGCCTATGTGTGTACCTGAAATAAAGTATTCGTAATGTTTTTATAATTAAATCTTCCTCATTAATACTTAAATAGTTTCGTATGTAGCCTTTGGCTAACCCTTCTAGTAAATTCCAAAGAGAGTCAGTATTAAATGCATAGTATAAGGGTTGCGCTAAATGATATACAATAGCTGCTTTATTATGTAGCTTACTATTATTATAGGCAGGAGCTATTTTTTCAATTAATTTAATTAAAAATAAATTACGCCATTTAGATTGAAAGTCTGTAAACTCATTGTAATAGCTAAAAATTGTTTCGTTTAAAAATTGTAGTACCGTAATTATATCTTTACAATAAATACGTAGCCCTATAAATTGGTAATCTTCTTCTGCTAGTGGTATGCTTCTTATTTCAGTACTATCTTTTTCATAATAATAAGACAAACAATAGCTAAAACCTGTACCAATTGATTTTGTAATAACAGGAAATTTATGAATTAACCCACTTTCAGTATTCGGAACAACTTTAATAGTATCTGCTATTGAATTTCCGTACACACTTGTATACTTATAAGGAACACTGGAGTAGCTTTTTAAATAGGAAAAAGCACTTGCTTGGTAAGCAGCATAGTTACTTAAGTTGTTTAAGGTTGTTATTTGAATTGAAGTAACTAGAGTGTCTTCTTGATTTACATAAAAACCATATCCGCCATTATATAATTCATCAGGAATATTGAATTCTTTTATATATTCCTTTATTCCTTTTTCAGGATATAATACTAAGTGATTTTGATAGGTAATAGGTTTGTAAAAAATACCTGTGGTATACTGTTGTTTTAAAAAAGCGTTATTATTTTTATTTAAATATATGGTTTGTGGGGTTATTGTTTTTGAAAGATTAACTTCTTTGTGTTGTGATCCAAAATCTCGAAAAGACTGGGTGCTTTCTTCAAAGGTAGCCTCATGGGTTATTTTTTTTACCAACACTTCTTGATTTGTTTTACCATTGGAAGCTCCTACTTTTAAGAATTTAATTAAGTCTGTTATGGTTGTAATAGTGTTCATTCTCTTTCTTTTTTTAATTGAATAATCGATATCCAAACCCAATGTTATGAGTAGGTTGGCTAAATTGATTTACATTTAAACGATAGCTAGCAAACCATTTCCCTTTTCGATTGTATTGTATTCCTAAACTTAGGTTGTCAAATTTTTGTGCATTTCCTCCAACTTCAGAAAACAAGTACAGACCGCTTCTATAGGTTTTTGGCTGTTCAATGGTTTTAGTAATCATGATTTCTCTGGGTACCTTTAATTTGTAGGATAACTGACTGTCTAACAATTTTCCTTTTACCAAATCGTAACTGTAAATTTCTACATCGGTATTGTTTAAAGTATCTCGGTATATTTTAGCTGCTATAAAGTTGGTAGTGTCTTTTATAAAAACAGTGTCTTTTATAATTTTGGTAATGTCATTTTTATGAACATATACTTTTTTATATTTTATAGTTTGTACTTTGAAAGTATCTATTTTAGTTTGCCAAATGGTATCTCTAACAATGGTTATTTTAGGTTTTTCTACCTTAGTTTTATTCGTTTTTCTTGAAAATAGATTGATAAGTAACAGCAATAGTATACCTATCAATACTATTGTATTGACCTTAGGGTTTGAAAGTTTCATAATTAGTGTTTTATGGATGAAAGAAAGTGTATGTTTTCTAAAGTGAAATAGTATTCACAGAAATAACATAAAACACGGATGTTTAAAAAAGGAAAAAGAACCGCTAAAACATAGTTAGCGGTTAAATTTTGCTTTTTGTTTATGGTGTGTAAATATTGGTTCTATACGTTATGTTTAACCTTATTTCTCCATTGGTGAAATTTATAGTATCAATATAAGTACCGTTTAATTCTCTGAACCTTATAGTTCCTGACCCTACATTAAAATCTATTATTAATTTATCAGGATTGGTATAATTACTTCCTTTAAAAAGAGTCATGTTAGAAGAAATCCAATAACCAGATGCTGAGGCAGGATAAGGCATGCCTCCTATGTTTAAATCTAAAGAATTACCATTTCCATTTATATTTTGTATTTGTAAATACGTATGAATTAAGTTTCCAATTCTAACATATGACGACCCAGTAGTACTTCCATTAGTGTAAGTACCTCCTCCTAATACAGGATTAAAAGTACCTTCTTCATAAAAATCAGGTTTCATTAACCCGGCCTTAGTGGCATCTGCTAATGGTAAAACTATATTGTTACCAGTACTAGATTCTATTGTTCTTGTTGAGGAATTATAGGATAAAGTTGTTTGACTATTTGAAGCACCTACTGCATTGATAATTGGAGATTGTGGATTGGTATTATCAATTGTGATATTTGTTCCTGCTTGTATTTGTGGAATATCTTCGGTAGTGGCTAGAGTGCCATTTTTATAAGGTATTATTAAACGTTTTTGACCATTACTCATTATCTGATTATAATCGTAGGTTAGCATTATAGAGTTGTTAAATCCACCAGAATTAAAGAAAAGAATTGAGTTTTCATTAAAAACTCCCGTTAAATTATTTCTTTTGTGTGAAGAACCTAGAGAGTGATATACCGATTGGTAATTACTATTGCCACCTTGATTTATAATCAATCCGTTTTTATTTTGAATCTCTATATAATTTGTTGTGATATTATTTAGATCTGTAACTTGTTGAAGATTTAAATCACCTTTCAGGTTACTTAAATCCACAGTAAACGTTGAGTTATCATCACGGGTAAAAGTTGCTATTCCGTTTGAGTCAACTGTACCAGAAACTAAACGTGCTAAATTAGTATCATCAATATATTGGGTTAAATCTATTTCCTTAACGGCTACACCATCTTTTAGTAAAGCTAATTTGTTTCCTGTAATTTCTGACAATGTATATTCAGGAATATTTAGTGTTGGAGCTACGTTTACTTCACCAGTTTCATTAATAACAAATCTACGATTTGCTTCTCCCTCAGGTTGTTTGCTGTCTACATAGCTATCAACTAAATTTGAGTATTGTTCTTGAGTTGGTTTATCGCCAGTTTCAAAATAGGTTTTAATTGTTGTTTTATCTTGTTTCATTTTTAATTTTTTTATAAGTTTTTTTTTGATAAAAAAGAGTCGCTAAAAACTAACTGTTAGCGACTAAACTTTATTAAATATTTATAACTGATGAGTAAATATTGATTCCTTTTCTTTTATAGACCTAGTGTCAGGAAAATCAGCATTTACAGCATTATGAAATATTTTGCCATAATTTACCACTGCATTAGGTACTTGAATATGATTAACACCATTTTCTGGACGTTTTAATAAATACTCTGCTCCATTAACATCTATTTTGTTTTCTCCTAAAAACAAAACAGATGAGTCTGTTATAGGGTCATCATTAGTAGTGTCGGAAATTTCTCCTAACATTCCATTAGCTTTAAAATGACAATCTATAATTTTTATTCTTGGATCTACTTTTGTATTAATAGCGTTTTGGTTACCATATAATCTTGTATAAAACAGCATACCAGTTCCTTCATTGATCCATTCTAACTCTTGTAATAGAATTTCAACAGTATTGTAATCGGTTTTTTCCACAGACCAACTCCCAAGGTGAAGTAAATATGTTGAAGAATTTGTTTTCACTTTACCACTAAATTTAACATATGCATTGTAGCCTAAACCTCCATTGTTTTTCATTAACAAATTATTAACTCCTTCGATAAATGAATTTTTAAACCTCATATTAATGTTTGCATTACGTGTATTTGAAAACAAATAAGCGCTTATTTGATTTGGGTTTTTAATTGAGCCAATAGACAAATCAAAACAACCTCCTGAATTAAAATTTTCAGACTTCACCCAAGAAGTATATGTGCCCAAACCATTGAAAACTTGCAATTTTCCTATTGTACAATCTGTTAAGTCAATTTCTCCAACATCAATTTTACAATGTAAGTCTTTATCTACACCACGTCTAATATTTGTAAAACAGTCTATGTAAGAATTACCGCTAGTTTTTTTGTAAATAATTTTACCAATTTTCACATTTATATTGTCATATTTTTCTGAGGTAGGCTTAAAAACACTCCCAGACTGCCCTGTTGTTGTATCTACATAAAATTCATTAATATCAAAAAGAATTGAAGCGTAATCGTTTGAAGAGTTTACAAAATTTATTGGGCATAAACTATATGATTCTTCAGCTGCTCCTTCATCTAAAACTAGGGCTCGATTCAAAATAACTTTTGCATTTTTCCAAATATTAAAATATGCATACCTTGTTGCATGAATCTCTCCATTAGGCATATAAATATTACAATTAGTTACATTGAATGTGAAATTTTGCAGTTTTATTATTGCTTTTTTCTCTGAGTAAATGCTTAATCCCTGGATATTTGAAAATTCCTTAGTTATTGGAAAAACACCATCTGAGGCGATAATAATTTTAAAATTGGTGTCTTTAAATTTTAGTGATTCTAACTCGGTGAACACATCATCTAAATTATTAAAAAAACTATCAAAACTCCCAATTTTTGGTGTATGAGTAGCGTTTTCTGCTTTAACAACAACAAAATTGTTATCTAGAATCACATCTGGCTTATTTTTAATAAAATCAACTTGAGTAGTATCTGTTTGGTTCCAATCTGCTTGAGTTTGATTACCAGAAGCCCCTACCAAACTACTAAAATCAACAGTAAATGTTGAGTTGTCATCTCTTTTAAAAGTAGCTATTCCTGCTGAATCAACTGTTCCTGAAGCTAAACGAGATAAATTAGTGTCGTCAATATACTGAGTTAAATCTATTTCTTTAACAGTTATGCCATCTTTTAATAAAGCTAATTTGTTTCCCGTAATTTCTGACAACGTATATTCAGGGATATTTAGTGTTGGAGCAACGTTTACTTCACCAGTTTCATTAATAACAAATCTACGATTTGCTTCTCCCTCAGGTTGTTTGCTGTCTACATAGCTATCAACTAAATTTGAGTATTGTTCTTGAGTTGGTTTATCGCCAGTTTCAAAATAGGTTTTAATTGTTGTTTTATCTTGTTTCATTTTTTTACTTTTTTATCGGTTTATTTTTTGATAAAAAAGAGGCGCTAAAAACTAATTGTTAGCGACTAAACTTTTATGTTTATTGTTCTATAGCTACTTATAGCCCTGGAGTTATTTTATATCCGTCAGTGGTAATAACTCTGTAGGTAGCATAAATAGTTAAACCATCATTTCCTGCATTAATGGTGCCTTGAGGTGAAACTGTAAAAGGGGTGTTTATAGGTATACTTCTACTTTCTTGTGTACTTTGTGATGTTTTTACCACGTAATTACCACCATTAATATTTGATAATGAGATTGCAGCTATACCTTGGTTAAATAATAAATATGAATCTCCGTAATAGTTTCCATTAAAGTTAAAAACAGTATTCACTGAAAGGATATCAATAATGGTGTTTTCTCCTTGTGCAGGAATAATTATTTTTGTTTCACCTGATTCTAATTCGGTTTCAGATATAAAAATTTTTGCTGTTTTAAAAACAGATTTTTCTTTGGTAATTAAAGATACATTTCCTTCTTGATTAATGGTAAATGTTCTGTTGTTTTCTCCTACTGGTTGTTTTGTATCAATAAAGCTATCAATTAAATCTGAAAACTGTTGTTGGGTTGGTTTGTCTCCAGTTTCAAAATATGCTTTTAAAGTTTCTTTGTTTTGTTTCATTTTTTACTTTTTTATCGGTTTATTAAATTGGTTTCTGATAAAAAAGAGGCGCTATAAACTAATTGTTAGCGACTAAACTTTTTCTTTTCTTATTTTTTTTCTTGATCTTTTTCTTCGGCTATTTGGTTTATAGTGTCTTTTAGACCGCTTTGTTTTAATAAATTAAGTAGAGCTTTAAAGGGGTTAACGCCGTAAATTTTATTATAATTTTCTAAAATTGATTTTATTTCAGTGACAGCTATAAAACCTGCAATTATTTTTAAGAAGGGTACTTCATTTACAATGTGTTTTTCTAAAAAATAAGCGGATATAATCACTAAATTATAGATAAAAAACTTAGATATTGTATTTGCAATTTTTCCGCTTTTTATAGGTGTTTGCAATTTTATTGCAGCATATGCTCCGGTTATAAAATCAACTATAATTAAAAACATCATGGTTGTTAACACTCCATTTAAAGGTGATAGTAAAGCTAACAACCAAAAAATGATATGTGTTATCTTATCCATTTTTTCTTAGTTTTCTATATTCTAGCACTCTTTTTTTTGGATATGCTTTTATACTCACACTATTTCCTTGATTACCGCCTAGTAGGTAAACATATCTTTTTGATTCTTTTATTAAAAAAGCAACATGCCCTTTCCAGCTGTTTGGAGATTCTCTCCATAAAACAACGACATTGCCTGGTTCAGGTTTATTTGATGAGGTACCTACAGTTAACCAGCTTCTTGCTGTTAATTTGTCTGAGTATTCGTAACCTGCTTGTTTGGCTACCCAACTAGCAAAGGCACTACACCAAGCTGTTTCATCCTTAAATTTTGCTCCATCAAACCCTAAGGATGTAAAGTAATTTACAATTTGGGGGTGATCTTTAGAGCCTCTTATTTCTTTTACGCCATATTGTGATAACGCTGTTGATATTAAACTATTCATACAAATGTTTGATTTTAAGCGTTAGCAGACAAAACTTTTAAGTTTTCGATTCTTTTTCTTTTTTTCTATACCTGATGGAGGTTTAATCTAACTTCTTTGGTTTCTGCTTAACATTAAAAAGGTTAATAAATAAATGAACTATTAGAAAAGCAATACAAATATATAACATATTACTAATTAAAACAAAACAATTTACAAATACTTTTGTAAATTGTTTTAGTTTATTGGTTTTTAAGTCCTTTCTTTATTGAAATAGATACATCCATTTTTCACAGAATCAGTGTCAATAAATACACTGTTTTTTTGATCTATTTGTAGTGTAAAACTGTATGCGAAATTAAGAATGGTAAATTGCATTCCACATCCTTCAATTTCAATGCCTAACTTGTTTTGAAGCTCATTACAGTCTTCTTCACTAATGTATTCATTAGCGGTTACCAATATGCTCAATAGCTTTGTAGCTCCTTTAATGAGCAAAGAGAAGCTTAGTTGGAAAATTTCCTTTTCGAAGAAAGATTTAGAAGCTTTATTGTTGATAATAGAAAGTGATTCTGATAAATCAACTACATTGTTTTTTGTAAAAACTTTAAAGATTCGTTCGCACAAAAAAGGAGGTGCTTTTTTTGATGGGTTTTTCATAGCGTTTTATTTTTAATTTCATATGCATGTTAAACATACAAACATATGTTTTAAAACGCTGTTAAAATGATACTATTGTTTTGTTAAAGTATGATTTTAAATTTATTAGCTATCTTTTATTTCAATAAAAAACCATCTAATTTTTAGGTAGTTTAATTTTTTTGTTCTGATGATAAAAGTATTGAATCTAAAATATAATTAGCTTCTTGAGTTATTCTTGTTCCCTAGGGTGATTTGTAGGTCTACCATCTGTTAATGAGCTAAACTCTTCGTTTTTGATAAAGGATTCGAAATTCATTAAGTAAGAATAAATCTCTTCATTTGTAAATTTTAATTTTCCTCTTATGGGAGCGTTTTCCATTATTGATTCAAAACTAAACTCTCTGTTTTCTTTTACCTAACTTAAGGATTCAAAAATATCTATAGTACTTTTATCATGGACATTCTTAAATTTATTCGCCATTATTTAATTAAAACTGTTCCAGTTTTTCTACTTCATACAAATAAAAAATGGGCGTCATTAAATGTGCCTTTATTATTCTCATCAGTTGTAATTGTTTTTGTTAGATAGCCTTTAAATAACTCCACTAATTAAAGGTAATAACTTCAGCAGAAGCGACAAAACAAAAAACTACCTCACAATCTAATGTAAGGTAGCCATATTTTTTATATAATTCTTGCTATCTACTAATACTTGACCTGGATTACAAATACACGCTATAGTAGAGAGTTTATCGATTATGTATTATTCATTAATACTTAAGATATTACCTCTAATGTAATCCTTCTATAAATTCTTGAAAAGAACTACATACATACTGTAAACTACTCCCATCCCAATAATGCAGATAAATGGTATCATAATCCTCATCTTTAGTAGAAATACAATAAGTTGCTCCGCCCGAATTCTGTCCAAAAGGATATAAAAACTCAGGTAACTCTTTCTCTTCAATCTGATAATCCTCAATAATTTCATTAACAGTTACTAAGTCATCTAAAGCATCCAGTACATCATTATTTTTATATTCTGGATCAATTGAATAGAAAAAATCAAAATCAAAGTCCAACCCTACTTTTTTAGAGTAAAAATTAGATTTATCAGGGTACCCTCCGTTATTTTGAAGAATAAACTCCGTGTACGAGTTTGGTAAGTTTAAATCATATATTTTCACAAATTGCTCAAACTTATCTAATGAAATTTTTTCAATACTGTCTGTTATTTTCATTTTTTTCATATTTTACTTATTATGATTTTGACCTTGCAATACCAAAAAACAACTCTATTATACCAGGAGCTCCTTTATGAGGAAAACATGCGGTATGTATTTTTGTCTTTACCAACTGCATAGTACACTCTCCTGTAATGGGATCATAATCATCCATATGATGCCATGTATACCTATTCGGCTTATTTTTGCCATTTGGCACATACTTTTTGGTAAACCCAGGCATAAACTTTTCTACCGCTTCATTACAAAGACGAAAATCATCACTGTCTATCCCTGTTACTTTTATCTTAATCTTACCAAATCTTTTATCAGCATTAAATAAATACTGCGGTGTATGTAGAAAATCCGGCACCAAACCTCTTCCTTTTTCAGTTCCTCCTTTAAGCCCACTTTTTAAAATATTAATTCCTTTATTTCTATATTTTATTAATGCTTTTTTCAACGGGTCAAATCTTTTGGAATCGCTCTTAACAGCTATTTTAAGCACCCTATCAAATTCAGAAATAATCTCCTCATTGCTCTTTTCCATTTTTTTAAGATATTTCTCAATATCATCCTGTTTACCTTTCATTATAATATCCTCTTCCGCATCTAGAATTGAAATATTGGTACTAGCCCCTTTTTCCCTTAGAACTTTTAAACTTCTTTCATTTAAAACATTACTATACTTAATACTCAAATCCTCTGCCAATTTATCTAAATAATGTTGAACTTTCTTCTTCGCGTTTCCTCCACTAGTACGAATCTCATCAATTCGTTGTGCAAATTTACGAATAGCATCTTCTGTACCCTCCAAAATGGTTTTCCCATTTTGCTTTACTATATAAATTGCTCCATTAGCTTGCTGCGCGAGTACTTTTCCTGTATTAGGATCTAGTTTTTGAGAAATAACAACACCTAAGTCATATAGTAAATCAAGAGCGGCTTCTAAGCCATTAAAAATTTGATTAACAACACTGTTTAGTTTATTAATAAATTCTAAAATTATTTTTTTAAATTCATCAACATACTTTGGAATGTTTTTAGAAAAGTCTAATAACTTTTTAACTACCTTAATAAAAGTATCAAAGGTAAACGTTACTGTTTTTCGAATTGCTTTTCCTGTTGTGTTTGCTAAAGGTTTGTACGATTGAAATACGGTTTTTATTCCTTTTGCAATATTTCCTGAACCTCCAGTTAAGAAAAAAGTGGCGACTTTATAAATAAAAAAGGTTGTCAATTAATTGACAACCTTTTTTATTTATAAAGACAATTTACTTATTCTTTAATAATCATCATCTTCAGAAAGTCCACTCAAGAAGTCTTCAAACGAATTCGCAAGAAACTCGGGTTCTATATCTCCCATATCCATGAGTAAATAATAGATCTTTCCATAGTCTTTTCCTTCATTTAGATCCATACATATCTGATTACCTCCTGGGTCATATGCAAAAGGAAGATAACCTAAGGGTAAAACATCTTTTAAGGATATGATTTGATTCTCTAGTGTTATTTTTCCATTTTTGATTGGGTTAAAGTGAGCTATATTTACACCTTTAAAATAATCTTTCTCGGGAGCTCCTCCGTTGAACTTTAGCACATGTGCTTTATATATTTCTGGCAAATTGAGCTTGAATTCCTTTTCAAAAGCTACTAAATCTTCACTTTTAATTTTCTCTTTTGTTAAATAAAAATCGGTCATTATAAGTATTTTGTTAATGGTATTAAAAAAACAGATTGCCCAGCGGAACCAAAATGTTTGTAGGTTGCTTCATGAGCCTCTCTTAAAACTAATTGCATAGTACACCCTAAATTCTCATCTAAATCATCTAGATGATGCCATGTATACTCCTCTAGTATGGCTTTTCTAGTTTTATTATCCATTATTTCCATTTTTTCAAAAGCTTCGTCAAAATCTAATTTTCTACTTCCTTTTAGTTGAATTTTAACAATACCTTTATTATTGAATAAATAAGGCGTTTCTTCAAAATCAGGAGAGGTACCATTTTTACTTAAAGGAACATCATACCCTTTTTGTTTAGCTGTTTGAGGGTTATATTTCGCCTTTCTTAATCTTAGTTCCTTATTTACTTGTTCTATTATTTTTTTTCGTTCTTTTTTCGTCTTTTTCGTAAATTTAATAAAGGTATCGAAATCTTTTTTACTTACTCTAAAAATTCTTTTTCCAAATTTATCAAAAATATCAATATTAGAGGTAAGAAGCTTTTTAATATATTCTCCATTAGCAACCTTTAATAATTTATTTTCATAATTCTTGGTTTCCAAGAACTCATCCAAATACTTTTCAGCACCTTCTTTACTAAGTTTCTTTAGTTTTTCAGCAAGTTCTTCTACTTCTTTTTTAGAACCCCGAAAAACTTCTTTTCCTTCTCTGATAAGTGCATAAATATTATCTCCAACAGGTACTGGAATACCACTCGCTAAAACAGGCTGTTGTGGTACTTTTTTTATAACAATACCTAACTTATTGTATAGTGTTAATATTTCATCAGAAAAGATAAGGACTCTTTTGTTTAACTTCCTAATAAAATCCAAAATCAAACCTCTTAATTCATCAACATACTTTGGAATGTTTTTAGAAAAGTCTAATAACTTTTTAACTACCTTAATAAAAGTATCAAAGGTAAACGTTACTGTTTTTCGAATTGCTTTTCCTGTTGTGTTTGCTAAAGATTTGTACGATTGAAATACGGTTTTTAACCCTTTTGCAATATTTCCTGAACCTCCGGTTAAGAAAAAAGTAACTACTTCTGAAGCTATAAAACCAATTGAAAAGCCTAAATAGTATCCTAGTGCACTTGGGGCAACCTCTACATTGCTTACCTTGTTAAAAAGTCCTTTTATTAAAGCAAAGGATAACTTAGGTAATTCTGCTAAAAAGGAAACTACCTTTTTAAGATTTTCTACTGTAAAAGCGTTTGTAATAATATCTATAAAGTTTTCAAAACTTTCAACAAACATACTTAAGTAACTTGTTGGGTTTTCAAAGAACTTGGTTGACTGAATTACGCCATTTATAATATCCAGTAACAATGCTAATATATCAAAAATAGCTTTAAAAAACTCTACAATACTATTAATTAAACCTACTAATAATCCATTAATAAAATAGTAAAATTCATGTAGTTTATCATTTATTACTTCAAAAAAAGTATCGAGTATTTCTGGGATGCCTTTAAGGGTATTTACAAACTTTGTTGCGTCAAAACGTACTAACTTTTTTATAAAGCTATGTTCTTGAATTTGTTTTTCAAATGAAACTAATCTTTCACCTAATGGAGCTATATATGTTGAGTATATTTTACTTGTCAATTCTTTGGTGTTTAAAACACCATCTTCAGGGAGTTTGGGTAATAAAGGAGAAAAATTACGATTTCCTTTTCCGTCTTTACTTTGAGTGTCCCAATATGTATTTCCAAGTTTTGCTTCATTGATTAATTTACTGATGTCTTTAAGGCCAGTAGATAGCCCAGTTAGAGTGGTGCTAGTCCCCCAACGTATGATTTTACTACCTTCTTGCAGGTTTTTAAACAATAATAGATAAAACCAGCTGTTTTCATTTTTTAATTCTTCACGAATCATCGTTGAAAGCTCATTTGCAATTATAGATACACCATAAGCTCTGGCTATCTGTGCTACTCTAATTCTGTCAGTTTCAGGTAGTGTTTTTACATTTCTTCCTTTTTTTAATCGAAATACAGTGCCGAATAAATTGGTGCCTGAGTTTCGTTCAATAAAAATAAGTACTTCATGGTCATTTACGCTTTTGATATTTTGGTAAGCGTGTTCTAAACGTGCTCCGTCTTCTGAAATAAATAATGTAACAAAAGCTTCATACTCAATATTATGGTTGGGTTTGCTTTTGGGCTGTTTTCCTATTACAACTTCATCTAAATTAAAATTACTATCTAGCATAATGTAATTTCTAGAGTTGATAGTGTAATAAGGTATTTTCCCATCTTGAAAGTCCTGTTTATGAGCTTCTATTATGCTAAAAGTTTTTTCAGTTACTTCGTATTCAATTTCTTCTGTTTTTGCATATCCTGAAGTTTGATTGTTTTGATCTAAATAGAATGTTCCATACTCTGAAGATAATATTCTGTCAAAGTGAATATAGTATTTGTTTAGTGTTTTATATCCTTTTTCTATCTCTATAAAAAGGACTTCGTTAATGGTTTCTGTTTCTTTGATTTTGTTTTGTACTATGTCTGAAAAAACTAGTGTATCTCCAAAATTAGTTTTATGTTCAAAGTGTTTTTTTCCGTATATATGTGAATGCATAGCGTTTGTTTTTTAAGGTTGATAAAAAACAAACTTTACCTTTTGTATTTGTAGGTTTTTAGAATAATAGTTGTGACTATTTAAAACCAAATTTTTAAAAAAAGATATTAGAAGTGATAGGGAGCAATTGTAAGAATTATTGTCCCTATCACAAATTCATCTAAAACGAACTTTATTCTAATAAAACACTTAGGTAAAGTTTGTTGTTAATGTGTTTAACAACACTTAAGCTACGGTATTTGTTTGGCCAACAATGTCAAAGTCAACACCATCTGGTGATGTTTTTACACTGCTGAACAACCCGTTTTCCTCACAGTTTGGATTGCATGGTAAGCCTCCTTCGTTTAAAGCTACAGAATCTGCTTGTAATACAGTTAATGAGGTTGGTACTCTTGTTTCCCAAGTTCCTTCAACATCACCTTGTATGGCTTTCATTTCGTCGGCAATAGACACATATAAATCGTCATCCATATTGGTAACCATACCTTGGCCATTCCAAATTTCTCCAGTTTTCATATACCAGTTTACAGTATCTTCAAATCCTTGACGAACAGGAATTATAGTTTTAGCCATGGCGCTTTGTAAAAAGGCTTTAAATATTGGGTCATTTCCTTCTTCAAGTTTTAACGATTCGCTCCAATTATCTTTTTTCCCATAGAAATAAGGGTAAAAAGTGTATGCCATGATTTCCCAATCGAATGCTTGTTCGAAGAATTTAATTACCTCATTATGTTGTTGAAAGCGTGCACTTCTATTTACTGTTTTGTAGTCTTCATTGATATAATGACTTTCAGCAGTAGATAAATCAAAAGGTTTAGTTAGTAAATCTATAGCGATACGCTTTAATTCTCTTTTTTCAATAGCTCTGTTTGCTAATCCTCCTTTATCTTTTACAGATTTTTCTTCTTCTTTACGTTTAAGTTCTTCCTTTTGTAATTTTAATTGATCTTCATATTCTTTTAAGTTAATGTTGTAGTCTTGAAGTTGTAAATTATATGCATCAATTATTTTCTTGTATGCTTTACTTTTCCATTCTTCTTTAGCTTCATTGGTAAGGTTGCAGTTAAGCTTAAGACTCAAGGTATAAGCTCCAACATCCCAAGTGCGTATTGAGTATGGTAGTTCGTTTTTAATTTTATCAAGAGCACCTTCGTTACTAAAAAATTCTCTATCTCCAGTAGCAGGTGTTATTCCAGCAACTACAGCAGTAAAGCCCATGTTTTTTTTTATTCCACCAGCGGCAACAGTTCCGGTTAGCGTTACTGTAAAATAATTACATTCATAGTTTTCTGGGATTTCTGTAGTAAAACTCCCTGATCCTCCACCTTTTTGATGCACACCACTTCTACTTTTATTTAAAATTATATCGTTAGCTAATGGAGTGTCAATATCAATGCTGTATATGCCTTCTAGTATTTGATAATTAGATTCATTTAAATCAGAAGGGCTTTTTATAGTCAGGTTTTTTAAATCTTTAGGATGAACTGGTTTTTTAGGAGGAGTAATAAATAAAGTATCATCCTCGTTTCCTATTTGCGAGTTTATTAAAAACTTAGCAGGTTCAGGTAAAGCAAATTCATACATTAATCGTTTGCCGTAGTTTATTATTTTGTTTTTATATATCTTGTCTACCCATCTATAAACTCCATTAATGTGTTTATCACCCTTTCTATTGTCAAATCCATGAGAATTGTTTTCTTCATGTTCTTGTAATATTCTTGAGGTGCGTTTTGTGCTTGTTTTTTGAATTACACGTTCTAATGCTTTTTCAGTTACATCTTGTGCGTATGTTTTTGCTTGTGTATTAGAATCTGAAATGGCATTTGAAGAAGATCTGTTGTAATTCATGCCAACAGTTGCTCCAAATCCAGTGTAGCTAGCGTTCGCTCCAAAACTCGTAGCTGTATCTTTATTAACAATTGACGAAGCTTCATTGTGCATTTCATTTCGCTCAGTTGTAATTGTGTCTGTTAGGTTTTCTACTTCTCTCTCAGAGTTTCTTTCTGTAGCGGTTTCTCTACTTGATAAGCTTCTTGTGGTTCGTTCTTTGTATTCTTTAGCCATTATATTGTCAATATGTGATACTTCACCAGGGACATAGCAACACACTTCTTGTTCAACCCTTCTAAAATCGGCAATACCTAATTGAGAGATACCGTATAATATTCCTTCGCCACCTTTGTCTGCATTATCTTCAGGATTTTTTATTGAGCATTGACCAAAAATACCTTTTGATTCTAAATAACCATCATCAGTATAAATTGTAAAATCGTCTAATCCAAATATTAATGTTTCTCCACTACTTAAAGTAAATTCAGCTTTTATCTTATAGTTTCCTTCGCTTATGAAATTAGTTTTCTCCGGGAAAAATTCAATTTCTAGTACAGAGTCTAAGCTGCTTTTTTTACTTTTAACAGTTGTACCCGAGTAGAGTGTTTCATTGTTCGAGTTAGTGATTTCATACGATGTTGATGTTACTGAGATGTTGTTTGCGTCTTCAACTTTTAAATGTACAATTACACTAGATTCTTTATTTGAATTACTGTGTAAGTAGCCAGTATATGAATATAAAGGCTTTTGATTTTCAACATTTATACTAATGTTTTCACCACGTACATTAACGTTTCTCGTGTCTTCTGGTGTTGTATTAAAAATTGTTTGATATTGAGTTTTTATTTTTTTCTCAAGTGTTTTTTTAACTTCTGAGAATATATCTAAGTTTTTAAATTCTTCTGAATTTAAAACGTTTAATGTGCCTTGAGAAAACTGAAGGTCAGGGTCTGGAGCATTAGTGTTTCTGTCAATTTCAACGGTTTTTGTGAATTCAAATTTTGGCAACTCTAAGTCAGGAAAAGTTTCTATTGTTTTTTCAAAACCTGATTCTGAATCTAAAATTTTTTGTATGGTTGGAGTTGCAGCTCTCTTAATAGCTTCTACTTGTGAGCTGTGTGCCTCTAGAGCCGCTTGGTGTCTTTTTTGTTCTTTTTTTAGATGTATTTTTTCAATTTTTTGAACTTCACCGAGTATATCCTCATATTTTTGTAATCGTTTTTTTGCTTGCGCTACTTCTAGATTTGCTTTCATATAGCTAGCTACGTTAGCTGGTAATTTAGAGGTATTCTCTAGTGTTTGTTTTCTGCTAGAAATAACTACTTCTTTTGGAATAATTACACTGGCGTTAGCTCTACGAACAAATTCTTTTTCATTTTCTTCTGTAAATATAATTTCACCGGTTAACTCTTGAGAAAAGCTATTAGTGAACGCATTAAATGCTTTTAAAAATTTATTCGCTACTAGTACTTGTATTAAAGCTTCCCTTACATTTGCAGATGATTTATAGATAGTTTGATAAAATAAATTGTCCCAAAGAATACGTTCTTGGTCAAGAGTAAGTTCTTGTGCTCCATATAAATTTGATTTAATTGATGCATAAGATACATTTGTTTTATTGCGCATTAACCAATTTGAGAACCTAAAAAGGTTGTCATGTAGGTTTTTCACTTCTTGTCTTTTTGCAACAGGAGCGAATCCAGTATCGTAAGCAGTTTTTAGTGCTATTTTTCTTTCTTCTTCAGTAGTTGCTGTTTCAACTGCTTTTAAAGCAAGGCTTTCAGTTCTTTTTTCTTCAGGAAAAGATATAAATCCAATATTTAAATTTTTCTCTTCAATTGTTTGAGGGCTTCGTAATGTCACAAACCTAAATAGGTTTGATTTAATTGGTTTTTTACTCATTTTAATAGATTTTAATTTTTTTAATAAGCTCAATTGAGCAACTGTTGTTTTGCTTTTCTAACAGTTTCTGCTTCTTGTTTTGAACTTAATTCAATAAAATGTTTGAATTAAAAGGATGAGGTTTTAAAAAAATGATTGAAATCAAGTCGAAACCTCTAAAACGCAATTACCAAAACTATACAAATGTTTGATTTTTAAAGTTTTTTTGTATATTAGCAATTAATTACAGTGCAAATATATCACATTTTACAAACCAAACAAAACAAAAGTTTGATTAATTATGTAAAATGTTTAATTTTTTCATAAAAATGAAGGTATGGGGATATCAGAAAAAATAGCAACTATTAGAAATACTTTTAATTTAAACAATTTCTCTTTTTCAAAACGAATTGGAGTTACTGGAACTACTGTAGATAGTATAATTAACGGAAGGCCACAAGCAGATGGGACCAGAAAGAAGACAAAACCTGGGTACGATGTTCTTACTGCGATTATTAATGAATTTAATATAAATCCTGATTACTTATTTGGAAAAAGTGACATTATGCTTACGTCTGAAGTAAAAAACACTCCAACATATTCTGGAGTTCCTCAGGTTGTTTCTGTTAATGATTCAGGTAATGAAAATGTAATTTATGTACCTGTTCAAGCAAGAGCGGGGTATTTAAATGGGTATGGAGATTCTAGTTATATTGAACAATTACCTTCTTTTCATATGCCTCATTTAAATAATGGAACTTTCCGTTGTTTTGAAGTACAGGGCAATTCTATGGTGCGTACATTTTTTGATGGTGATTTAGTTTTTGGTAAATATGTTGAAAACCTGAATGATATTAAAGATGGTCGTATATATATTATAGTTAGCAAAAATGATGGTATTGTATTAAAAAGAGTTATTAATAGAATTCAAGAACGTGGGAAGCTTATCTTAAAAAGCGATAATAAAGATGGTAATTATCCAATGTATACTATAAATGCCGAGGAAATAATGGAGGTTTGGTATGTTTCTATGTTTGCTTCTAAGCAAATGCCTGAACCAGTTGATGTTTATGATAGGTTACACGATTTAGAATGTAAAATTGTTGAGTTACAAGAGCAGGTTAACAGTAAAAACTAACATATTCATGTTTAAAAAAATTCTGTTTTTGTTCATTTTTACAAGTACTTCATTGTTTTCTCAATCAAGTTGGGAAAAATTTAGAAAGCTGTCTTTTCCAAAAAAAATGTGGGTGCTTTCTCACCCATTTAAAGCTAAAAAGGCTTTACTTATATCAAAAGAAGCAACTAAAGTAGCAGATTCTATCAAGAAATCACCATTATTGGATGGGGATCCTTCTGGTGGAGAAGTAGATGCTTTTCGTCATGCTTTTTGGATGGCACGTTTGCGTCAAAAAATAGGTGAAAATGCAGCTCGTTCTTTGGGAAGAGCGCATGAAAAAGAAAACTATCAGACGTTTAAAAAACGTAAATTAGAAGATGGCGTAGTTCCAGATCAAATTTCTTCTTGCATGGATTTATTTAACAATGATGTTGGCTTGACTTTTACTAAAAAAGGAAGTGTAACTCCTAAACAAGGGTTGATATATCAGATAATAAATGCTATGCATCAGGGAAGATTGAAGGTAATTAAAAAAGATAAACAAGGCAAATTCTTAACGTGTAAAGGAGATGTTATTTCTGATGAATCGTTGCTAGGAAAATGGGAAAATAAGAAGTGCTTGGTGTTTTCTAATAAAAAAAGTTGATGAAAAAGGTATATTTTATATCTGGGACTATGTGCACGATAGACTTATGGAAGCTTGTGTTTTCAAGGTTAAAATACACAAACTTTGTTCATATTGATATTACATCAGCTACTTCTTTTAGTGATATTAATAAACTTATAATAAATGCGATTGACGCTCCTGCAATAATTGTAGGGTTTTCTTTAGGTGGATTTTCTGCCATGAACTTTGCGGTTGCTTATCCAGAAATGGTAAAAGAATTAGTCGTAATTGCTGCAAATTCAGACGCATTGGATCAGAATGAAATTCAATTACGAAAAAGTACCATTGATTTTCTAGAACAGCATAAATACAAAGGTGTTTCAAAGCATAGAATTCAACAGTTTCTTCACCCTGACAACTATCAAAATGAAAATATTATATCTGTCATAAAAAAAATGGATAGTGATTTAGGAAAGAAGGTTTTAATACGTCAATTAAAAGCAACATCTTCAAGAGTTGATATTTCTGAACACGTATCAAAATTAAAGGTTCCTGTTTTGTTTGTCTCTGCTGAAAATGACGCTTTGGTAAGTGCTGAAAGTATAAAAACCACATCAAAAACCTTATCTAAAGGACGGTACGTTTGTATTAAAAATTGTGGACATATGATTCCGTTAGAAAAATTTAATGAGCTGTCAGATATTATTAATCAATTCATTTGAAAATCTAAATGTACTTCAAAACTTAAAACAGGTAAAAAATAGTTTTAGTTTAGTAGAAAATAAGAATGTTTTAACGCTAAAATCATTAAAAAACTTAACGGGTACTTTTTATTAGTTCGGAATCCCTCTTTAAGTAGTGTTGATTTTTTTTAACAAGTTACTTTTGAAGAAACCAGTTCAGTGAGAATAACAGACAATAACGAATTGTAGAGTATTGATGATTTGAATATTTCATCCTTTAAGGCTAATTAAGAGATAGTAAATCATCGAAAACTACGAAACATAGATGGTTTAAAAAATTTAATACCTGTAAGTAGAGATGTTAACATACAAAAAAATAGTTTTTCAAGTACTTTAAACGGTTTTGAAAATTTAATTAATATTGAGGAGTTCTATATACTTAGTAATAAAATCAATAGTTTAATTAAATAAAGATTTACGGATTATTATATTATTTCGGAAAATTTATTCAGCCCAACTAAAAATTAGATAATAAACGGTGAATGTCACCAGTCATTCCTCTTATTCTATTTATACCCATTCTAAATATTAAATAAAACAATTCGTAAAGTTTGTTCAAGTAGCGCGTTCCTCTTAAATTTGTACTTATTATTTAATCAATAAACAAAATAATGAGCGGATTACTAAAATCTTCTATCGGAAGAAAGTTTGCTATGGCACTTTCAGCATTCTTCCTGATGTTTTTCTTATTACAACATTTTGCAATTAACATTACCTCAATTTTCCCTGATGATGGAGCTACATTTAACAAACTGTCGCACTTTATGGGTACAAATCCGATAATTCAGTATGCAATGCAACCTGTATTAATTTTTGGAGTTGTTTTTCATTTTGTAATGGGGTTCATACTAGAATTAAAAAACAAGAGCGCACGTAAAGTAAGTTATGCTAGAAATAATGGAGCAGCAAATTCTACTTGGATGAGCAGAAACATGATTTGGTCTGGTTTAGCGATTCTGGCTTTCGTAGCATTACATTTTATTGATTTTTGGTTTCCAGAAATTAACACCAAATTTATAAACGGTGATTGGAGCGGGTTACATGATGGTGAATTTAGGTACTTTCATGAGTTACAACACAAATTTTATAACCCAGCAAGAGTAGTTGCCTATGTTGTGGCTTTCGGGTTCTTGGCAATGCATTTGTTACATGGGTTTAATTCAGCATTCCAGTCAGTCGGTGCAAATAATAAATATACTAAAGGATTGAAAACGTTTAGTAAAGTTTATGCAATAGGTATTCCTGTTGGATTTATGATTATCGCGTTATTTCATCATTTCAATCATTAATACGAAACAAGTATGGCAACTTTAGATTCAAAAACTCCAAAAGGTCCCTTTAAAAGATAAATGGACTACTTATAAAGATAAAATAGACTTGGTAAACCCTGCCAATAAACGTTTGATAGATGTTATTGTAGTAGGTACTGGTTTAGCAGGTGGTTCTGCTTCTGCAACTCTAGCAGAGTTAGGGTATAATGTAAAAGCATTTGCTTACCAAGATTCTCCTCGTAGAGCCCATTCTATCGCAGCTCAAGGAGGAATAAATGCAGCAAAAAATTATCAGGGTGATGGTGACTCATTTTACCGTTTATTTTACGATACAGTGAAAGGTGGAGATTACCGTTCTCGTGAAGCAAACGTTCATCGTTTAGCTGAGGTTTCTGCAAATATTATTGATCAATGTGTGGCACAAGGTGTTCCTTTTGCTCGTGATTATGGTGGTTTGCTTGATAACCGTTCGTTTGGTGGAGTACTTGTGTCTCGTACATTTTATGCAAAAGGACAAACAGGTCAGCAATTGTTGCTAGGTGCATATTCTGCAATGAATCGTCAAATAGCTCGTGGTAAGATTGAGATGTTTAATCGTCATGAAATGCTAGATGTAGTTATTGTTGATGGTAAAGCTCGTGGTATTATTGCTCGTAATTTAGTAACTGGTGAGATAGAACGTCATTCTGCTCACGCAGTAGTTATAGCTTCAGGAGGTTATGGAAATGTATATTTCTTGTCAACGAATGCAATGGGTTCTAATGCAACAGCAGCATGGAAAATTCATAAGAAAGGAGCATATTTTGCAAATCCTTGCTATACACAAATTCACCCAACTTGTATCCCTCGTTCGGGAGATTACCAGTCTAAACTAACGTTAATGTCTGAATCATTACGTAATGATGGGCGTATTTGGGTTCCTAAGCACTTAGATGATGTGAAGGCAATTAGAGAAGGAAGTAAAAAACCAACTGAATTATTAGAAGATGATAGAGACTATTATTTAGAAAGAAGGTACCCTGCCTTTGGAAACTTAGTACCCCGTGATGTAGCTTCGCGTGCAGCGAAAGAACGTTGTGATGCTGGTTTTGGTGTTAATGCAACAGGAGAAGCTGTTTACTTAGATTTCGCTTCAGCAATTGATCGTTATGGAAGAGAACAGTGTAAAATACATAATATTAGTAATCCTTCTGATGAGAAAGTATATGAGTTAGGGCAAGCTATTGTTGAAGCAAAATATGGAAACTTATTCCAGATGTACCATAAAATTGTAGATCAAGACCCTTATAAAACACCAATGATGATTTATCCTGCTGTTCATTATACAATGGGAGGAGTGTGGGTTGATTATAATTTGATGACTACAGTTGATGGTTTGTATTGTTTAGGCGAAGCTAACTTCTCTGATCATGGTGCTAACCGATTAGGAGCATCAGCATTGATGCAAGGTTTATCTGATGGCTATTTCGTATTACCTTATACTATTGGCGATTATTTATCTAATGATATTCGTACAGGAAAAATACCAACTGACACAAAAGAATTTGATGTTGCAGAAAACGATGTGAAAGATCGAATTAATTTTTTCATTTCAAATAAAGGAAAGCACTCTGTAGATTATTACCACAAAAAGCTAGGAAATATTATGTGGGAGAAATGTGGTATGTCTCGTAATGAAAAAGGTTTAAAAGAAGCTATGGTTGAAATTAAAGCCTTACGTGAAGATTTTTGGAAAAATGTAACCGTGCCTGGTGATGCGAATGAAATGAATCCGGAGTTAGAAAAAGCAGGTCGAGTAGCAGATTTTCTAGAGTTAGGTGAATTATTTGCTAAAGATGCTTTAGATAGAAATGAATCTTGTGGAGGTCACTTTAGAGAAGAATCTGTTGAGTTGGATGGACTACAAAAAGGTGAAGCAAAGCGTAATGATAAAGACTATGCATACGTAGCGGCATGGGAATATAAAGGAGAACCAGCCGAAGCAATTTTACACAAAGAAGAGTTAGAGTTTAACGATATTGAATTAAAACAACGTTCATACAAATAAGATAGAATTATGAATTTAACACTTAAAATTTGGCGCCAAAAAGGGGCAAGTGATAAGGGAAAGATGGTGGATTATAAAGTGTCCGATATTTCTGAGCATATGTCTTTCTTAGAAATGATGGATGTTTTAAATGAACAATTAATCAATCAAGGAGAAGAACCTGTTGCTTTTGATCATGATTGTCGTGAAGGTATTTGCGGTATGTGTTCAATGTATATAAATGGTGAAGCTCATGGACCTGATCGTGGTGTAACTACATGTCAATTACATATGCGTATGTTTAAAGATGGAGATACAATTACTATTGAGCCATGGAGAGCTGCTGCTTTTCCTGTTGTAAAAGATTTAGTAGTTGATAGAAGTTCTTTTGAGCGTATTCAACAGTCTGGTGGGTATATTTCTGTAAATACTTCAGGGAACACTCAAGACGCTAATGCTATTCCTATTTCAAAAGAAGCTGCTGATAAGGCTATGGATGCTGCAACTTGTATTGGTTGTGGAGCATGTGTAGCAACTTGTAAAAACTCTTCTGCAATGTTGTTTGTAGGTGCTAAGGTATCTCAGTATGCTTTATTACCCCAAGGACAGGTAGAAGCCACAGAGCGTGTTAAAAACATGGTAGCTCAAATGGATTTAGAAGGCTTTGGTAACTGTACTAATACAGGAGCTTGTGAAATAGAATGTCCTAAAGGTATTTCTTTGGAAAATATTGCTCGAATGAATTCTGAGTTCTTGAAAGCAAGCTTTAAAGGGTAAAAAATAATTTATTTTGCGTAAAAAAAAACGAAGTTAATTAACTTCGTTTTTTTTATACCTTCACTTATTCCTAATATTATTACGCTCAAGGTTTTTTTTCTTAAGTAAGCAAAATTAGAGATACTTTTGACTTCTGTTGATTAAAACAACATTAAAATTCGGGGGGATTGGAATGTAAAAGTAATCACAAGTTTAAAAGTTTTATAAGTTTATTGAAACTCATGAAAAAAACCTGAGTGGAAACTCAGGTTTTTGTTTTTTATATTATGTAGGTTAATTAGTTCTTATACTTAAACCTTGGTTTTATCTTTTTTTAATTTTGACACAAACCCTTTTATTTTAATCATTGTTCTCTTGTTTTTAGCATTTGAATAGATAGTTACTGCTTTTGAAAAACTACCAGGTCTATTCGTGTCATAAGAAACCTGTATCTGCCCTTTTTTACCAGGCATAATTGGTTTTTCTGGTTTTTTTGGAACAGCACATCCACAGGTAGATTTAATTTCTTTAATTACTAAAGGAGCATCTCCAATATTTGTGAATTCAAAGGTCCTAGTTCCTTCAGATCCTTGAGTTATTTTTCCATAGTTAATAGTCTCTTCTTCAAATTTAAACTCTTGAGCTGAAATAGCTATTGATAATAGGCAAGTAGCTACAAATAATAATAATGTTTTCATAAAATATAAATTTAAGGTATTATTGGTTTATTTCTGTTTTAATTTGTTTAATTATGCTAGCAATGTTTTTATCATTAGGAGCTAGTTTTAGGGCTTTATTATAATTAACTAAAGCTTTATTATAATTTTTATTGGTTAAATATGCTTCTCCCAAACTGTCAAAAACATTTACTTTGTAGGGGTACATTTTGGTGTTTAACTTGAAAATAAATAGTGCTTTTTCTAATTGGTTTGAGCGTAATAATTTATATCCATAGGTGTTTAGTTCTCTACTTCCTTTGGTGAATTCAACTAATGAAGCAGCGAGTTTGTTTTCTTCACTTTTTAATTCTTTTACTGTTTTTTCTTCAAATATTTTATGTAAATACTCAACTACAATATAGTGTGGTGAATACTTTTTACCGCTTACTATAGCAAGTATATCTCTTTCAATATCTTGTTTAGGGTATTCTACTATTCGCCCAATTTCTTGATTGTTTTTATACAAGATAAAAGTGGGTACTCTGTGTATGTTTAATCCTTTTTCTTCTCCATTAGGGGCTGCTTTATAGGCTTCGGGTTTATTATCTACAGCAATCACCTCTAACTTATCTTTATTAAAATGAGTTTCATCAATTACTTTATAAAATTTTGGCAACTCTCGTTTGCTATCTCCACACCAACTACCATAAAAAGCTTTGATGGTATAATTTTGTAATAAATCTTTTAACTTATTTATAATTTTGTCATTTGTTAGATAGCTGTCATAGTTTTTTTTAAACCAACTAAAATTTTCATTTTCAAAAGCTTTTTTATTTGTTTTACCCAAAAGCATTAGCTTTCCATTACTGTCTTTTGCTAAACTGTTTATTACTTGTCCAGACACAAAAGAATTTACTACTAAAAAGAATACACATATATATTTTTTCATCATTACTATTTTCATCTTATTTTTCATTATTTATCAGCTTCCATACGTTCATATTATAGGTTTCTTTTGTAATACCAGTGAGTTCCTGTAAGGTTTTATAGTACCTTTTATTTCCTTTTTCATAAGGCCCACAATTAAGTAACTTCCATATTCCACTAAATCCTTTTTCATTTTCAATTTTCTTTATCAACAATGCATTTACTATATAATCTGCGGCATTATTGTATCCATTCGTTTTAAAATTCATTCGCTTTTCTTTAACAACAGTCCAATCAGGTTTTTGATTTACAATTTGTTTCTTAAAAGCATCAAATATCTCTTTCCATGTAAGACCCCAACTTCCACCATAGTAATAAGCACATCCCTCATCAACAGCCCTATTTACCTTATTTCTTGGCATAACAAGGCTCAGTCTGTCATGCCATAGATCATGAGGGTCAAATTCATTAAAATTCAAGTTATTTCCTATTAGTGATACTTTTCTGTCTCCTAAAATGGCACTGGTATTCCCTCTACTTTTACCGTTATAGTCTAATAAATATATTACCCCAATAAGTTTCAGAAGTTCTTGTAAATTTCCACTACAATAGATATCATTTCTTTTGTTTTTAGGTTTTAATTTTGAATCGTAAAAAGAAACCAATTCATTAAACTCTTCTGTGTTTTTATGGTTTATTTTATTTTTATAATGAAAAACATTGTTTCCTACTTTTTTGATTTTCCATTCTAGCGTATTTTTTATTAGTGGTGAGGAAAATTGAAAGGTATCACCCGTTTGATGAGCAATAAGCTCAAAAACAGCTTTTAGTATTGCTTTGTTCTCTTTAACTCCAATGTAAGATATTTGTATTAAGTAATCATTAGTGTCTAATAAAACAACATTTGTTAAATAAGGTTTATAAAAATTTGTATCCTTGAATACGTCATTTTTTCCAATGTTTTCCATTTCTTCTAACAATAAAAGTGTTTCAATTTTTTCTTTTTCAAATACAAATGGATTGTTGTCAGTTGTATTTTGCACATTCAGTAAAAAGCTATTTAATGAACTAATTAATGTCTTACTTATAGTGTTATTTTTAGGTAATTTAATGTCTTCATTTATCAATAAAAAGTCTGTTTGAGGACATACAAAACTTATCGAAAACATTGCAATTAATATTTTTACTGTTTTTAACATATTTTTAGTTATCTTAATATGGGTATTGGTCTGTTTTTTAATTGTTTAACATGTGTTGTGCATAGCGAAAATATAGGGCAATTTCAACATGTTAAAATTTGAAGGACAGGTAGCTTATAAACACGTATTAACTACCCTATTTATGCATTACATACATAGAAAATTGCTCTTTATACCTACATTTTGAATATGGAAACTATTTTTTATACCTTCATGGTTTTGTTTATGCATTTTATAAAAACATATAGCCTTCAAATCCTGATACATGCACTTTTTTGGGCATTGTTCATCTTTGTGTCATTATTTGTTTTTACGCCTTATTATTGGTCTGAAAATCCTTTTTTGCAATACTTTTTTATACTTGTAGTTATTGTATATGTTAATAACCATGTTTTACTACCTTTTTTCATAAAAAAGAAATGGTATTTCTTATACATTATTCTTTTTGGTTTAATATCATTCATTGCTACCCAACTTTATTGTAATGTATTTGCAAGGTGTGGATGTTCAATTATGAAATGCTTAAGTAATTATTTATGGCAAACCCTAGTTCCACTAATTTTTTTCTCGTTTATATTAATGCTTTTCAGATATATAGATAAAAGCAAAGAAGTTGAAACAATTAAACAAGAAAGAACAGAAATGGAGTTGAAATTTTTAAAATCTCAAATAAATCCACATATATTGTTTAATAATCTTAATACTATTTATTCTTATTCTCTTGAAAAGCCAGACGAAACTCCAGATTTAATTTTAAAATTGTCTGATAATTTAAAACATGTTCTTTATGAGAGTAATGCTGAGAAAGTACCTCTGTCTAAAGAATTACATTTTATTGATAATTATATCGAGTTTCACAAAATAAGGACTGAGGGTATTAAAGAAATAAGTTATACTAAGAATGTCAAAGAAGTACATCATAAAATAGCTCCTTTACTACTAATTACTATTATTGAAAATGCATTTAAGCATAGTTCAGTCAATAGTATTATTGATTTAAGTTTAGATGTAGAGAACTCGCAACTATTATTTATATGCAAGAATGATTATTTAGAACAAAATTCAACAAATAATAATACCATTGGTTTAACGAATTTGAGAAAGCGATTGGAGTTATTGTATGAAAACAAACATGAATTGGTCATTGATAAAAGCTCCAATTTTAACGTAACTATTAAGCTAACTCTTATTTAAAAAGGCTATGAATTGTATTATTATTGAAGATGAAATACCTGCACAAAGGATACTTAAAAACTATATTCGTAAAATACCTGATTTGAATATTCTTGCTTCTTTTCAAACGGCTACTTTGGCTAATGAATATTTAAAACAAGAGCCTGCTGATGTTGTTTTACTAGATATTAATTTACCTGATATTTCTGGAATTGATTTCATAAAAACTGTAAAAAAACCTCCACAAATAATCATTACTACAGCATACCCTGAGTTTGCTGTTGATAGCTTCGAATTGACTACAATAGTTGATTATTTAGTAAAACCTTTTTCTTTTGATCGATTTTTGAAAGCTATAAGTAAAGCTGAAAACCGAATCAATCATCAGGAGAAGGCACAAAAAAAAGCTATTTTTTTAAATATTGATAAAACAATACATAAAGTATATGTAGAAGATATATTATATATAGAATCTGACAGGAATTATGTTACATTTTTTACTCAAAATAAAAAGTTAAGTGTTATTGATTCTTTAAAAAAATGGGCGGAAATATTGAGTCCAAAACAGTTTATTCAAATACATAAATCATACATCATAAATATAAAAAAGATTGAAAAATACTCAGGAAGTAGTGTTTTTATAAATAAGCAAAAACTTCCGTTGGGGAGAACGTATAAAAACAGTTTTTCAGAAAGTATTAATTCTAGTAAAAATTAAAATAGAATTACTATGAAATATGCTTGCTTAGTTCATTTTTAAATTCAATTTTTTGATCTATAAAAATAGCTAAAGATGTTGCTTTTTTAGTGAAACCATAAAAATAGGTAAATGATATTACATTTTTTAAGTGTACAATTAAATTATGACCTAAAGAGCTTCCAAATGGTGAAAAATACTTAATAGTAGTTTTTTCTGGTAATTCTTTAGATGAAATTTCTATTTTTTCAATGTTTTCAAATGGTATAACAGCTTTTGATAAAATACCAAACTTTAATACTAATTGTTTTTTTCAATATCAATATAACAAGGCTTTTTAGATAATGATTTCATAACTGCAATTACCTGAAGAGCAGTATAGGCACTTAAAATACCTAAAATTAAAGAACCTTTTACATTACCCTGTTTCATCATAGAATGAGTAACAAACATTTCTATAATTACAACTAATAAAAAACCAAGTACTACACTAATAGCCGTTCCTTCTTTATGATAGGTATATTCTAAATCATCATATTGTCGTTTTTTCCAATTTAAAAGGCTATAGTAAAAAACTGCAATTTCAGTAGCTAAAATAGTTCCTGCTTTTGAAGGTAAAATTTGAGTACAAACCTGTTGGGCCTGATCAAAAAAATCTAAAGTAGCATCATTGTTTTTTCTTATTTCTTTGGCTGATTTTCGTACAGTTATAATTATATATACTAGTAAAGAAGTTTCTAATAATGGTATTAATATTACTTGTATTCTAGATAATACTTCTAAGTTTTCTTTTGGAAGAATATAATTTGAAATAACAAAGCCTAAAATAAGAATAGTTATAATAGATTTTTTAGAGCTCTCTTTTTTTCTTATTAAAAAGAAATAAACTAAAGGTATAGTAATTAACAAATCGATTAGTACAAAAGGAGATAAATTGGGAGTAAAAAAAGATGATTTTACCATTACTATAAGTGATAAAATCATCAATAAAGGAATTCCGTAAACTATTAAGCTTTCTTTTGTTTTAAAAGTATTTTGCATAACACGCTTATTATTTAAATTACTACTATTAATTAGTAAATTTAAAATGTGTTTTGTTACGGTTTTTTAGGATTATTTTTTCTTATAAACTATCCCGTTTTTCATTACAAAAACAACATTTTCCATAGTGTTTATATTTACAGTAGGGTCTTCATTTACAGCAATAATATCAGCATAAAAGCCTTTTTTTATTTGCCCAATTTCAGTATCCATTTTTAAAATTTTCGCATTGGTTATGGTTGCAGCTTGAATAGTTTCTATGGCTGGCATTCCAACTTCAACCATATAGCCAAATTCTTTTCCATTATTCCCATGCTTAAAAACACCAGCATCAGTTCCAAAAGCAATACCAACTCCTTTTTTATATGCCTTTGCAAAAGTTCCTTGAATTTGAGGGCCAACTTTTAAAGCTTTTGGCACAACTATGTCCGGATAAAATCCTTTTATTTTAGCTTTTTCCTCTACTTCTTTTCCAGCGGTTATTGTTGGAACCAAATACACATTGTTTTTGATCATTAAATCCATTGTTTTAGTACTCATATAAGTACCGTGTTCAATAGTTTTAACACCTCCCAAAACTGCGCGTTGCATACCTTCATCACCATGAGCATGTGCAGCTACATGCATTCCATAATCTTTGGCTGTTTCACAAATAGCTTTAATTTCTTCAATGGTAAACTGAGGGTTATCTCCACTTTTAGCAACACTTAAAACACCGCCAGTAGCTGTAATTTTAATACAATCAGCACCATTTTTATAACGTTGACGTACAGCTTTTTTTGCATCTTCAATACTATTAACCACTCCTTCTTTACGACCAGGATTTCCTATTAAAACTCTACTACTTCCATTTGTTGGATCAGCATGACCTCCAGTGGTTGCTAATGACTTACCTGCAGTGAAAACTCTTGGCCCTGGAATTTTACCAGCATCAATAGCTTTTCTAATGGCAATATTAACACCAGTACCCCCTAAATCTCTTACTGTTGTAAACCCTTTTAATAAGGTTGTTTTTGCAAAACCAACGGAATTAAAAGCAACATCAGCTTCATTTAAAATATATCTATTTAAACGTGTTTTAGCACTAAATTCTTGCTCTATATGTACATGCATATCAATATAAGCCCCGGTATAACTACTTTGTTCTTTAAATCGATTGTTTTCGCAGTTTTACTCTTTGGAGCTACATAACCATTAATTACGTTAATAATTTTGTTTTTTTCAACTATAATAGTTTGTTTTTGTTTGATTACACCTTCTTTAGTGTCTACTAATTTGCCACACAATATATACGTAGTTTGTGCTTGAATTGAAACGGTTGTGATTAAAAATAGTAGTAGAAATTTTATTTTTGTCATAGTATGCTGTAGTTATTAAATTCCTAAATATAAGCTTTTAAAGACTAATTAATAATGTTTTTTAGAAATCAAAAAGATGATTATTTTCAATATACCATAAGGAAAAATATAAAAAATGCAGTTAAATATAAAAACGTCTTTTTTAAAATATAGATAATTTAGAAGCTGTAGTAAATTTTTCTAAAAATTGTATTCCTTTAAAAGAATTTCCTTTTTTGTTTAGTTTTGGGCTCCAAACGGTAATTGCATAATGACCAGGATGTACTGCAACAATACCACCACCAACACCACTTTTACCAGGTAACCCCACTTTAAATGCAAATTCGCCAGATTCATCATAAAAACCACAAGTTTGCATGAGAGCATTAATTCTTTTAGATTGGCTTTGTGTTAAAACTTGGTTTCTTGTGTGGGGATTTATGCCCTTATTTGCCAAGAATAAAAAAGTGTTAGATAGTTCTTTAGCGCTCATTTCAAGAGAGCAGATGTCAAAATAAAAATCTAATACTTCAGAAGGAGCATTTTGAATATTATTAAAAGATTTTATGAAATTACATAATGCAATATTTCTGTAGCCTACTGATTTTTCTGATGCTGCTATTTTTTTTGAATATGTTATTTCTTCGGAACCAGCTAAATCTCTTACAAATGATAAAAAATCTTGTTTAGGGCTTTTTAGTTCGCTTAATAAAACATCAGCAATTACTATAGCACCTGCATTTATAAAAGGGTTTCTAGGAATACCTTTGTCACTTTCAAGCTGAACAAGAGAATTATAACTTGAGCCAGAAGGTTCAACACCTAATCTATTCCAAATGTTTTCTCCAAGTATACTGTATGCTAAACTTAACGATAGTACTTTTGAGATACTTTGAATAGAAAATTTTTCAGAATAGTCACCAATTCCGAAGTTAGTATTACTAGTTGAAGCTATGTGTATACCAAATTTATCGACATCTATATTTTGTAGCTCAGGTATATAGGATGCTGTTTTTCCTGTATCTTCTATATTCTTTATTTCAAGAAAAAGGCGTTGTATAATAGTATCAAAACTCATTTGCTTATTATACTTTTTTGTCATGTACTTTTGTAGGTACATGATCATTCCAAACTGTTAAAATATCAGTAGCAACACTTGCTCCACTACCTGCAGCTATAGCAAATTGACTTCTCCAACCTGCCAAAGTTCCACAAACATATAAACCTTCTTTGATTAAGTGATTAAAGTTACGAAGTTGTATTCTGTCTTTCATAACATTTGCCCTAGAATGACGTTCAATATATCGTTCAAGACCAGCAATATCAAATGGTTTTGAATAATTTAAAGCTACTACAGCATTTTTACTATAGTATTCATTTTTATTAGTAACAATTTTGTACCCATTTTCATCATCAAGCACAGCAATAACTTTTTCATTTTCTATTTGGGATATATTTGGGTATAGATTTTTTAATTGATCTTTTCCTGAAGTTAAGATGTCTTTTCCCAAAGTACCCTCAGCTATTCCTAAAACATTATTAAATAAAGCATCTTGTAAATGTGAAGAACGTTGGTGCATAATTATACCAACTCTCTTATTTTGAGCATATTCTTTTTTGTTGGCTGAACCCAAAACTAAGGCACATTGCATACCAGCAACACCACCTCCAATTATTAAAACATCAAAAATCATTTATGCCATTAACATTTTGATATTGGCTGCAAATAATTTAACAGCAATAGCTAATAATACTACACCAAATATTTTTCTAATAATTTTAATACCGTTTTGACCTATCATTTTTTCAATTCGAGCAGATGTTTTTAATACTCCATAAATTAATAATACATTTAAAAGTATGGCTATTAAAATATTTTCCCATGAATATTCAGCTCTTAATGAAAGTAGTGTTGTTAAACTTCCCGGACCAGCGATTAATGGAAAAGCAATGGGAAATACAGAAGCGTTAAGTGCTTCATCATCATCTTCTTTATATAGTGTAATTCCTAAAATCATCTCTAAAGCAATAAAAAACAAAATAAAAGCCCCAGCTACAGCGAATGAATGCACATCAATACCTATAAAACCTAATAACTGTTCTCCTAAAAACAAAAATATTACCATAATAACACCCGCAATAACAGATGCTTTTTCAGATTGTATATGGCCTACTTTTTTACGTAAGTCAATGATAATTGGTATGTTACCAATGATATCTATTACCGCAAATAATACCATAAAGGCAGTGAATATTTCTTTAAAATTAAAATTCATGATATATTGTTTTTCATCTGCAAAATTAGATAAGTAAACTTACAATCTATTATTTTTGCATAAAATTTTACACAAACGTAATATAAGACATTATCTTTTAACTTGTGTAATTAATTAATTTTCAAACACAAATAACATAAAGACAATATATGTTTCAATTAGGGAAAACAATTGTTTCAGAGGATCTTATAGAGAAAGAATTTGTTTGTAATATATCTGCCTGCAAGGGGGCTTGTTGTATTGACGGCGATGCTGGGGCTCCTTTAGATGAAGAAGAAACTAAGATTTTAGAAAAAATATATCCAAAAGTGAAACCTTTTTTACGTAAAGAAGGTATTGAAGCTATTGAAAATCAAGGTACATGGATTAAAGGTGATTTTGGCGAACTTGAAACTCCTTTAATTAATGATGCTGATTGTGCGTACGTTATTTTCGATGAAAAGGATACAGCTTTGTGTGCTATTGAAGAAGCTTATAATCAGGGTTTGATTGATTGGAAAAAACCAGTTTCTTGCCATTTATACCCTGTAAGAATAAAAGAATACAGTGAATTTTCTGCAGTAAATTATGATAAATGGGAAATCTGTGATGATGCGTGTTCCTTAGGAAAAGAGTTGCAGGTACCTGTTTATAAGTTTGTTAAGCAGGCATTAGTAAGGAAGTTTGGGCAAAATTGGTATGATGAATTAGAAAAGTTAGCAGAAAACCATAAAAAGAAGTAGGAGTTTTTAAAGTATAAATAATAAAAGTTTTGATGTAAATGCTTACTTTTAATAGGTTCCATAAAACTGTTAGTTACGCCTTTTTTTACGACCAAAAATTAATAAAGTAATTTAATGGCAGTTCAAGAAGTAAAAACATATAATTTTCAAAGTATATTTTCATTACAGTTAGTGGAGTTTGAAAAAGCTTGCATTGTTAATGAGCCTAAACAAGTTGATAATTATAAAATTTTTTGGATAAGAGAAGGGAAAGGAACTTATAATATTGATTTTAAAAGTTATTCTTTTAATGGAAATGTTTTGTTCTTCTTGTCACCAGGGCAAGTTTTTACTGTTGATTCCGAAAAAATAAAAGAAGCATACCAATTAAGTTTCTCAAGAGATTTCTACTGCATTCAAACCCATGATACTGAAATAGCTTGTAATGGTGTGTTGTTTAATAATGTTTATGAAACTCCATTTGTATCTCCTACTCATAAAGATACTCAAAAACTAAGCTTTATTTTAAGTAATTTGATAGAAGAGTTTGAATTAGAAGAGACGGCTCAATATGATATGTTACAATCTTTTTTAAAGCAGTTTATTATTTATTCAGTACGAATAAAAAAAGGGTATGATACTATAAAAGAAAATTTAGAAACTAAATTATTCAAAGACTTCAGTTTATTAGTAGAACAAAATTTTAAAAAACTTCATAGCGTTTCCGATTACGCTCAACGATTAGGTATATCTCCCAAATCTCTTACAAAACATTTTCAGAAAATAGGCACACAAACTCCAAGTGATTTTATTAAGAATAGAGTAATGATTGAAGCTAAAAGGCAGCTGATCTATTCTTCTGAAGCAATAAAACATATTGCTTTCGATTTAGGATTTAATGATCCAGCTTATTTTTCTCGTTTTTTTACTAAATCAGCGGGTCAATCTCCAAAGCAATTCCAAAAGGAGCATAAATTATAAGCTCTTTCAATATTTAATTTTATAAAAAACTCGTAACACAAGGGGAAGCTACGAGTATAGAAGGGTTTTAATTATAGAAAAAAACATTTGTTAGCATGTTTTTATCTAGGTTAGCAAATATATAGTGATTTGTATACCAAAACATTAACATAGGTTAATGAACTTCTTTTTTTTAAGTATTTGATGCTTGTCCAAGTAACAGGAACTTTTGTCCATTTTTTAAAGTGTGCCTCCGTCGCATCTTTGTATAAGAATTTAAAAACAAAGCATTATGAGAGCTGAAAATAACCAATGCCCTAACTGTTGGGGGTATCAAGAGTACGACGATCAATTTCCAGAAAGAGAAATGTGTAATTGTGAAAAAAAACTAAATAAAATTTAAACTAAATAAAATTATGAGTACAAGAATTGAAACATTAAACCCAGACACAACTACTGGAAAATCAAAGGAATTATTTGATGCTGTGCAAAGTAAATTAGGTTTTATTCCTAATTTAATTAAAGTTTTTGGTAATTCACCTGCAACGTTACAAAGTTATTTAAGCTTAGGAGAATTAACCGCAAGTGGAAATTTTTCTAATAAATTCAGAGAACAATTAGCATTGGCTATTGCTGAGGAAAATAAATGTAACTATTGTTTATCAGCTCATACAGCAATTGGTAAGATGAATGGTTTATCTGAAGAGGAAGCAGAGGAGAATAGACAAGGTAAAGCTTCGAAAGAAAAAGTAAAAGTAGGATTACAATTTGCTCAAAGTATAACTAAAAACAGAGGAAATGTAACCTCAGAAGAGATTAAAGCTTTTAAAGAAGCAGGGTATAATGATAGTGACGTTTTAGAAATAGTATTAAATGTAGTAGCTAATACATTAACGAACTACGTAAACCATATTGCTGAGACAGAAATTGATTTTCCAAAAGTAGAAGCAGGGAAGTATACATTAAACGCATAATAAATAATTAAAAAATTAAGAACACATGAAAAAAATAATAGTATTTTTAATCGTAGTAGTAGGATTTGCATTTAAAGTAAATGGTCAAGAAGTAAAAACAGTTGCTCTTGAACAAACTAAAGGAGAGTTTACACAAAAATCATTGACATTATCTGAAGGGACATATATTTTTGAAATAACAAATACTAAAGTCGGTCATGATGTTGGTTTTGTTCTAGCTCCTAAAGGAAAAGTTGAGCAGAAAGATCATATAAAAAATGCATATGTAACTTCGTTAGTAAAAAATAATGGAAAATCTACTTCTAAAAAAGTAACTCTTAAAAAAGGAGAGTATGTTTATTTTTGTCCTTTAAATCCAACACCTCAATATACATTAACAGTAAAGTAATACATCGTTTATGTAGCTTTTAGTTTACCTCTTCAGAATAATGAAGAGGTTTTTTATGTTTAGAGTAGTCTTGTTTATACGCTAATACTTGAATAATAGACGTTTATGGTGTTTTTTTGAAATTTTTGAAATTTAAAATTAAAATTTGAATAGCTAAGAAATTTGAGTAAAAGAAATATAACATTTGTATCCGTAATATAATATGGAAAGCGAGGTAATACTTTGATTGTTTGACTTTTTTAGTGTCTAATTAAAACTTTAACTAAACTTAAAATTATGTCAACAGTAAACAGTCAATTTACAGATTCAGTTATCTCAAGCATGAATGAAGCAAATAAATTAATGCATGATGTTAGCGCTACAGAAGGAAATACTGCTAAGTTAGAAGCAGATGTAAAAGCAGTTAGTCAAGATCTTCAAACAATAGATAGTGATTTAACTATTTCCAAAACAATAAACACAAAATTAAAAGACTTAGACTCAGCATTAAGTGAGGCTGTAGAATTATTAGAAGTAGTTTCAATAATTCCAGAAATTGGAACTGAAGCATCAGAAATAAAAAATGTACTTACAACATTTAAGAAACCTATAGATGAAGCTCTCGATGTTTCTAATAAAGTTGAAAAAATAGTCGCTCCAATAAGAAAAGCTATTGATAAGGTAGAGCCTAAAGTAAAACAAATTGACGAGGTATTATTAAAACTAATGAATGCAGAAAATCAATTTATTGCTACCTTAGGAGGTGCTATAAATTGTATTAGTAGTCTTCCAAATTCAATAGTAAAAACTGATTTAGTTAACCATTTAGATTCAGCAGCAGATAAGGTTGATTCTGGAGTTTTAGCTTTTGATAATGCACAAATAAAAATTTTAAATGGTATTAGTGAAGTTACTGAAGAGGTAGAGAAAATTAAGCACTTAGTAATGGGGTTGGTAAGTTTAGAAAACCAAATTAATGCGGTGATCAATGTTTTAAATCCTTTAATTTCTTCTTTAAATTCTGTGAAAAATGTATTAAGTCATACAATACGTGTACCATATGGTGGTTATCCTAAATTTTGTTACAAGCATGTCTTAGGTATAAAATTACCTTATCCATGTGGGTGGCATACAGTTTATTTTTCATTTAATGTAGAGCAAATTATAAAAGGAGGATTAAGTGTTATAGGACCGGTTATGGACTTGTTAAATAAAGCTATGAATGCAGTTTTACAACCAGTATTAAGATCGCTAAATTTAAAGATACACCTCCCATCTATACCAGGATTGAGTATTCTTAATGATTTATCTGAAGATTTGAATTCATTTATAACGAAAACAATTGAACCAATAAATGATTTTGTAAATCAATTAAATGTTTTTGAAAATGCATTCAAAGATCTTGAAGGGTTTATTTCTGAAGTTGAAAAAATTAACAGAGCCTGTACAGTACAATTAAAATAAAATTTTACTTTGATTTATGATACCTCATCATAATTTATGATGAGGTTTTTAAATAAAAAGAATGTTTTGTGTATTTAAATTTGGAGACTATCAACTTATAATGTAAATATCGTATCCTCGTTTTTTATTTGATTATAAATACTATTTATTTTTTGGTACATAGAAGAAAAAAATATTTTTCGTTCAATTTCAGCATCTCCAGAGACTTTTTTTGATAATTGAATTTTTTTGTTAAATGAACGAATTGTTTCTTCGCAAATAAGTTCATCATCTATGCGTAAATAAGATGTTTGTATATAGGGTATTAGGAGTGTTTTTGTTTTTTTTGAGTTAAAAATAACAGCATTGTCTAAAGAAGCTAGTTTACTGTAATACATTTTACTCTTTACATTTGAGTTTTTATTTAAAGATTCATTTTTAATTTTATTTTCTATACTTTTAGTCATTAACTTTAATTCATCACATAATTGTATAGCTTGTTCTTGATTTATTAGTTTTATTTTAAAACAATAATATATTTCATATAGATTACTATTAATTGTGTTGTCATTCCATATTTCAGTACAATTAACTTTTTTAAATGCATTTTTAAAACAAATAGACTCGTATATTAGGTTTGATGAAATACTGAACGCTTCGAAAGTTACTTCTCTTTTGTTAATGTTTTCTTTTGAGTAGGGTAAGTTTAATAAAGAATATATTTTAAACTTTTGAATTAAACTGTTTTGAGGAAAATAATATAAAGGAATATCTTTCGCAGTATATAATATTTCCGAGTTTTCCAGTTTACCAAAATGATTAATCAACTTATTGCTTTTTATAAAAAAAGATTCTAGGGTATTATTCGTTTGAAAATTGTAGTCTTTTTGAACAATTATAGATTCATTTTCTTTAAAGCTATAAATTGTATTTAGTGAAATTTTATAGAATTTAGCAAGACAAAGAGCTTCTTTAAAAGAAAGTTCTGTTTTATTGTTAATTCGTCTATAGGCTGCATCGTAGTTAATATCTAAAACACTAGCTATTTCTTCTACTAAAGAAATATTTTTCGGGAGCTTTTGTTTTATCTGACAAAAAAACTGTTCGACCTCTTTTTTCATTTGTAATTTTTTTGTAAAAAATGCAAATCAAAATTTGAAAATTTGTAATTTTTTGCGTTTTTTTTATAGAAAATGAATTTTATTTGTGCTTCGATAGATTATGCTTTTTGAAGGGTGCATATTTTATCAAAACTATATTTTTGTACGTAAATGCAAGAATTAAGATAGTCTTCTCGTTAAAGGGAAGACTATTCTATTTGCAATATATTGTTGATTTTTTAGCAAAATACAAAAAATATTATGATGTTAATACTCCCTTCTTATTAAAAGGTTGAATGATACTTAAGCTACTCTCTTTAATTGTGTTTTTTTTGAAAGTAAATGTTTTTTCTTGTAGTTTGTTGTTTTCAAAGAAACTTACTTGAAAACGATTGTCTAAAGCAAACAATTCTGGTTGAATCAACTCAACCTTAGCTATAGAATTACTTGGTAGCAACTCTATTTTTTTACGGAAAACTGAGGTGGTTTTCGTTTCTGAAAAACCTTGAGAAACAATAACAACCATTTCAATTGCAATATTTTTTTTATTTATGATATAAACATTCCAGTCATCTGTTTTATGAACTTCATTTTGTTCTAAAACTATAGCCATTTCTATATCACTAACTTCTGGTATTTGTATGTCTTTTTTCATTTAAAGAGCGTATTTTAAAATTGTAAGTATAGTATCTTTATAAAAGCTACTACCCAAGAGAATTTTGATTTTATTATTATATACTTCAGTAAAAATATCTAGAACACATATCCATGTATCCCGATTATTATCATGTAAAAATCATAACTTTTGGCATAAAGGTTAAATTTTCAAGATAACCAGCTAACGAATAAGCAGGAAAACTATATGTTTAACCATTCTTTTTAATGTAGGTATAGAGAGAATAGGACTCTGATATTTTTTATAAATTGATAAAAAGTATCTAGTGGTACCTTTAAAGATGAAAATACTATTTAATTAATTATAAGTACTCAAACCTTAATAATCTTTCAAGAGTTTCTTGCAAAATTGTTCTAAGAAAATATGGTAACATTAAAAGAGCAAATAAAAAAATCAGACCCAAGAGGCCTGACAGTTTTTAGATGATAGCCTTAAATTGATCTAAAAAGCGTTTGTCATTTTCATAAAACATACGAATATCAGGTATCTGATATAAAAGCATTGCAATACGCTCAATTCCCATTCCAAAAGCATAACCAGAATATTTAGTAGGATCAATGTTACAGTTTTTTAAAACATTAGGATCAACCATACCACATCCCATGATTTCTAGCCAACCAGTACCTTTGGTAATTCTGTAATCAGTTTCAGTTTCAAGTCCCCAGTATATATCTACTTCAGCACTTGGTTCAGTAAAAGGAAAATATGAAGGACGTAAACGAATTTTGGATTTACCAAACATCTCTTTAGTAAAGTATAATAGTGTTTGTTTTAAATCGGCAAAAGAAACATCAGTATCAATATATAAGCCTTCTACCTGATGGAAAATACAATGCGCACGAGCAGAAATATCTTCATTACGAAAAACTCTTCCAGGAGAAATGGTTCTAATAGGAGGTTCGTTATTTTCCATATAACGAACTTGCACAGACGATGTATGCGTTCTTAGTAAAGTGTCTGGATTTTTATCTATAAAAAAGGTGTCCTGCATGTCACGAGCAGGGTGGTATTCCGGTAAGTTTAAAGCTGAGAAGTTATGCCAGTCATCTTCAATTTCCGGCCCTCAGAAACGGTAAAACCAATACGATTAAACACCTCAATAATTTGATTTCTTACTAAAGAAATAGGATGACGCGACCCTAATTCTATTGGCTCAGAAGGACGGGTTAAATCGCCATAAATTCCTTTATCTTCAATAGTATTATTTAAGGTGTCATTTAATTCAGCTACTTTAACTTCAGCAGATTTTTTAAGATTATTTAAAGCTTGTCCAAAATCTTTGCGCAACTCAGTATCAACATTCTTAAACTCAGCAAATAAATCTTTTAACAATCCTTTACTTCCTAAGTATTTAATTCTGAATGTTTCAACTTCTTCCTTAGACGTTGCTTTAAAAGCTTTTACGTCACCAATCAATTCTTTTACCTTATCTAACATTATTTATTAATCCAAAAAAATTAAGTTGCAAATTTAAGCTTTTTTAGTTAAAAAATCAGGAGATTTCAGCTAATAACGAAAACGATGTAGAAAAGTGAAAAATAAACTAGAAAATCAAATTTAAGAAATTGTAAATTAATTATATTTGCCGAGTAAAATTGTTAAAATAATAACACAACAATTAATTTATGGAATCTAAAATAAATGCTTTTATGGATTACGTTAAGGAACGTAATGCATACGAACCAGAGTTTTTGCAAGCTGTACATGAGGTAGCAGAAACTGTAATTCCGTTTATAGAAAACAATCCAAAATACCAAGGTAAAAAGTTATTAGAGCGAATGGTTGAGCCAGAGCGCACTTTAATGTTTAGAGTACCTTGGGTTGATGATAATGGAGAGACTCAAGTAAACAGAGGTTATAGAGTAGAGTTTAACTCTGCAATTGGTCCATATAAAGGAGGGCTACGTTTTCACCCTTCAGTAAACTTATCAATCTTAAAGTTTTTAGGATTCGAACAAGTTTTCAAAAATTCATTAACCACATTACCAATGGGTGGAGGAAAAGGTGGATCTGATTTTAACCCTAAAGGAAAGTCGGATAATGAAGTGATGAAGTTTTGTCAATCTTTCATGACTGAATTATCTCGTCATATAGGAGCAAATACGGATGTTCCAGCTGGAGATATTGGTGTTGGAGGAAGAGAAATCGGATTTATGTTTGGTCAATATAAGCGTTTACGTAATGAATTTACTGGTGTTTTAACAGGGAAAGGAGCTTCTTGGGGAGGTTCTTTAATCCGTCCAGAAGCAACAGGTTATGGTGATGTTTATTTTGCTGAAAACATGTTGAATTTTAAAGGAGATTCTTTTAAAGGGAAAACAGTAGCGGTTTCAGGCTCAGGAAATGTGGCGCAATATGCAACTGAAAAAGCAACTCAATTAGGTGCTAAAGTGGTTACTTTATCTGATTCTTCAGGGTACATTTATGATGAAGAAGGAATAGATGCTGAGAAATTAGCATTTGTTATGGAGATCAAGAATGTTCGTCGTGGAAGAATTAGTGAATACCTTGAAAAGTATTCATCAGCTAAATTCTTTGCAAAAGAAAGACCTTGGGGTGTTAAATGTGACGTTGCTTTGCCATGTGCAACTCAAAATGAGTTGAATGGAGAAGAAGCGAAAACTTTGGTGGCAAATGGATGTATTTGTGTAGCTGAAGGTGCCAATATGCCATCAACACCAGAAGCTATTGAAGTATTTCAAGAAGCAAAAATTTTATTTGCTCCAGGAAAAGCTTCAAATGCAGGAGGAGTAGCAACTTCTGGTTTAGAAATGTCTCAAAACTCATTACGTTTGTCATGGACACGTGAAGAAGTAGATAGTAAATTACACGGTATTATGAATAGTATTCATGAAGCTTGTGTAAAGTATGGTACTCAAGAAGATGGATATGTAGATTACGTTAAAGGAGCTAATGTCGCTGGTTTTGTAAAAGTAGCTGATGCAATGTTAGATCAAGGAGTAGTGTAATTTTAAAAGCCACAAAAAATATTTAAAAGCCTTATAAATTTTAATTTATAAGGCTTTTTTCTTTGAAGGTATTTAGTTGCCCAAAAAAAGAACATGGTAAATAAAAAAATCAATTTTCACATTCCGTTATAATATGTATCTTTACTGATTAAGAGAAGATTCTAGACATTGTTTTTATGTGTCTGTAAATCAATAACATAAAATGTTTTTTGATACTGAGAAGTATTCAGATTTAAAAAGCATTCTAAAAAATATACATATAAATTATGAGTTGTAGCGGTTGCTCAACTAACAAAAACGGCGTTCCTAAGGGGTGTAAAAGCAATGGGAATTGTGCTACAGGATCTTGTGGAAGCGGAAATAAACTAGCTGTTTTTGATTGGTTATCGAATATGACTTTGCCAACAGGTGAAGCACCTTTTAATATTTATGAAGTACGTTTTAAAAACGGAAGAAAACACTTTTACAAAAATTTAGAGAAGCTAACTCTTTCAATGGGAGATATAGTTGCTGTAGAAGGAACTTCAGGACATGATGTAGGAATAGTTTCTTTGGCAGGAGAGCTTGTAAAAGTACAAATGAAAAAGAGAAAAATTGATGCTGAGGGTGATGAGGTAAAAAAGATATACAGAAAAGCATCTCAAAAAGACATTGATGTTTGGCAAAACGCTAGGCAAAGAGAACAAGAAACGCAAAGGAAAGGAAGAGAGATTATTAGTAAATTAGGACTGAAAATGAAATTGTCAGATGTCGAGTATCAAGGAGATGGTACTAAGGCTACTTTTTATTATACTGCTGATGATAGAGTAGATTTCCGTCAATTAATTCGTGATTTAGCGAGTGCTTTTTCTATTAGGGTAGAAATGCGCCAGGTAGGGATGCGTCAAGAAGCCGCTAGGTTAGGTGGTATTGGTTCTTGTGGACGAGAGCTATGTTGCTCAACATGGTTAACTGATTTTAGAAAAGTTAATACAGCTGCAGCTCGCTACCAACAGTTGTCTTTAAACCCATTAAAGCTTGCAGGTCAGTGTGGTAAATTAAAATGTTGTTTAAATTTTGAGTTAGACACTTATTTAGATGCCTTAAAAAAGTTTCCGAAACAAGATTTAGTTCTTAAAACAGAAAAAGGTGATGCTGTTTTTGTAAAGATGGATATTTTTAAAGGGCTACTTTGGTATACATACAAAGAGGAGAGCTTTAAATGGTTTAGAATATCATTAGAGCAAACTCAAGAAATTATTGAATTAAATACCAATAATGAATTAGCTTCTCCGTTAGAAGAATATGAGTCAGAAATTGTAGAAGAGCCAAAAGTTGATTTTGAAAATGTAGTAGGACAAGATAGCTTAACTCGTTTTGATACTCCAAAAAAACCAAGACGAAATAAAAGAAGAGGAAAAAGAATTAGTAATAACAGATCAAAAGATAACAGAGCTAAAGAGTCTAGGCCAAATAAAACAGCAACTGATAAGCAAAAGCCAGACAATAGAAAGCCAAGGCCAAATAGAGCTAGAAACAATAAGCCTAAAGAAGGAGAAGTAAAGCAGAAAACAAGTCCTAATCAGCAAAAAAGAACACAAAATACTAAACAAAAAGGACAGGTTAAACAGAATCCTAATCAACAAAAAAATCCACAAGGTGTTCAAAAGTCAAAAGGAGAGGTGAAGAAGAAACCTAATCAACAAAAAAGAACACCTGAGAGTAAACCAAAGGGTAAAAACCCTAACCAACAAAAAAAGGCTACCGGAAATAAGCCAAATAATCAAAGAAGAAGAAATAATAATAAAAAAGGAAATAATAACGGTAACAAAAATGCTGAAGATAATAAATAAAAGTAGTGTAATAGTAATACTTTCTATACTAACTTTTTTATTCATTTCGTGTGATAAAAAAAGAGTTTTTGATGAATATTTACCAATATCAAATCAAAAATGGAGTAAGCATAATACATTACAATTTTCTTTTACAGCAACAGATACAATACAAAAGCATAATCTTTTTATTAATGTTAGAAATAACAAAGATTACCCTTTCAGTAATTTATTTGTAATTGCTCAAATTAACTTCCCTGATGGAAATGTAATCACTGATACTTTAGAATATGATATGGCTGATGTGACTGGGAAGTTCTTAGGAGAGGGAGCTTTAGATATTAGAGATAATAAACTTTTTTATAAAGAAAATATTACATTTCCAACAAAAGGAATCTACACATTTAAGGTACGTCAATCTATGAGAAAAAATGGTAGTATTGATGGAATAGAAGAACTTGAAGGTCTTACCCATATTGGATTTAGAATTGAAAAAACAGAATAATGACAGAAGAAAAAACAACAAACTTTAGTAAATACATTAAATGGTTTTGGGGAATCATTTTAGGTGGATTTCTTTTTATTTGCTTGCTATTTTTATTGGCATCATGGGGAGCTTTTGGAGAGTTGCCATCATTTGAAGAATTAGAAAACCCGAAGAGTGATTTAGCCACTGAAGTAATTTCTATTGATGGAAAAACATTAGGTAAATATTACGTGAAAGCGAATAGAACTCCAATTAAGTTTAAAGATTTACCAAAAAACTTAATGCAGGCTTTAGTAGCTACGGAAGATGAACGTTTTTATGAGCATTCAGGTATCGATTTTAAAGGTTTAGCAAGAGCAGTATCTAAATTTGGAGCCGGAGGAGGAGCAAGTACTATTACACAACAATTAGCAAAAAACCTTTTTACAGGAAGAGCTTCAAGAAATATTGTAATACGCATTATTCAAAAAATGAAAGAATGGGTTGTTGCAGTAAAATTAGAACGTCAGTATACAAAAGAAGAAATTGCAACGATGTATTTAAATACACAAGGGTTTCTTTTTAATGCTACAGGTATACGTTCTGCAGCTCGCATTTATTTTGGAAAAGAACCTAAAGATTTGGATTTACAAGAGTCTGCAATTCTAGTAGCAATGTTAAAAAATCCAAGACAATATAATCCATACAGAAAAGTTTCAAAAAAGAAATCTTTACAGCGTAGAAATGTTGTTTTTTCTCAAATGAAAAAAAATGGATTTTTAACTGATAAAGAGAAAGACTCATTACAAAAATTACCATTAAAAATAAGTTTTACACCTGAAAGTCACAGTGATGGTTTAGCTACTTATTTTAGAGAAAACTTGAAGCAGTTTTTGAAAAAATGGGCGAAAAATAACCCTAAAGAGAACGGAGAGTTTTATAACATTTATAAAGATGGGTTAAAAGTATATGTAACCATTGATTCTCGTATGCAACAATATGCTCAAGAGGCATTAAAGACTCACATGGCAAATCTTCAATCTTTTTTTAATAAAGAACAAAAGAATAATAAAACAGCTCCTTTTTATGATTTAGATAAGTCTGAAATAGCGAGCACAATAAGGAGGGCAAAACAAAACTCTAATCGTTATAAGAGAATGAAAGCTGCAGGTAAATCTGAAAAGGAAATAGATAAAGCTTTTCAAACAGAAACAGATATGCGAGTTTTTTCTTGGAAAGGAGAACGTGATACTGTCATGACCCCCTATGATTCTATTCGTTATTATAAATATTTTTTACGTTCAGGTTTAGTATCTATTGAGCCTCAAACTGGACATATAAAAGCATGGGTTGGAGGAATCAATAATAAATATTTTAAATATGATGCAGTGAAGCAACAAAAACGTCAAGTAGGTTCTACTTTTAAACCTTTTGTTTATGCTACAGCTATTAATCAATTAAAAATGTCGCCTTGCGATAAATTACCTAATACTCCATATACAATTCCTAAAGAAAAATATGGAATGCCAAAAGACTGGACTCCTAAAAATTCAAATAATAAATATGGGGGGATGTTAACATTAAGAAAAGGTTTAGCACAATCAACAAATGTTATTACAGCAAACTTGATTGATAAAGTATCACCAATTAATGTTGTTCGTTTGGCTCAATCTGCAGGGATAAAATCAAAAATAGAGGCAAACCCGTCTATAGCATTAGGAGCTATCGATTTGTCATTAATGGAAATGGTAAGTGCATATTCAACCTTTGCCAATAAAGGCTTACGTGTTAGTCCTATGATGATTACTCGTATAGAGGACAAAAATGGTACAGTTTTACAAGAATTTGTACCAGAAACCAAAGAGGTTTTAAGTGAAGAGTCTGCGTATGTTATTTTAGATTTAATGAAGGGTGTTACTTTGTCTGGTTCAGGAGCAAGGCTTCGTTCATCATGGACAAAAAGAAAAGAAGCAACTACAGGTTTTCCTTATAAGTTTACGAACCCTATAGCAGGAAAAACAGGTACTACACAAAATCAATCTGATGGATGGTTTATGGGGATTGTTCCAAACTTAGCAACTGGAGTTTGGACTGGAGGTGAAGATAGAGCAACACATTTTTATGGTATTGGTTTAGGACAAGGAGCAACGATGTCATTACCCACTTGGGGGTTGTTTATGAAAAAATGTTATGAAGATAAAACTTTAAATATTAGCCAAGAAGATTTTGAAAAACCTTCCGGAGAGTTGACGATTAATATTGATTGTGAAAAAGAACCAGAGGTAAAGAAAGGGGAGGAAAAGAAAGAAGAAAAGAAGGAAGAAGAAGATACAGATTTTTAAAACAGTAACAAACAACGAATATGATTAATAAAGAAGTAAATAATGTCCAAGAAGCTGTTGATGGTGTTAGTGACGGAATGACACTAATGCTAGGTGGGTTTGGTTTATGTGGAATTCCTGAAAATGCTATAGCTGAACTTGTAAGATTAGGTGTTAAAGAGGTAACATGCATCTCTAATAATGCTGGTGTTGATGATTTCGGATTAGGTTTATTATTACAAAACCGTCAAATAAAAAAAATGATTTCATCTTATGTTGGAGAAAATGACGAATTTGAACGTCAAATGTTATCAGGTGAATTAGAAGTAGAATTAACTCCTCAAGGAACTTTAGCTGAAAAGTGTAGAGCTGCACAAGCAGGATTTCCTGCATTTTACACACCTGCTGGTTATGGTACTGAAGTAGCTGAAGGAAAAGAAACACGTGAGTTTGATGGTAAAATGTATGTGTTAGAGCCTGCATTTAAAGCTGAATATGCTTTTGTAAAAGCATGGAAAGGTGACGCTGCAGGAAATCTAGTATTTAAAGGTACTTCAAGAAATTTTAATCCGAATATGTGCGGAGCAGCAAAAATTACTGTTGCTGAGGTAGAAGAGTTAGTTCCGGTTGGTGAGTTGGATCCAAATCAAATTCATATACCTGGAATTTTTGTACAGCGTATTTTTCAAGGAGAAAAATATGAAAAGAGAATTGAACAACGCACAGTAAGACAAAGAAACTAATTATGGCTTTAGATAAAAACGGAATAGCAAAACGCATTGCAAAAGAAGTTAAAAACGGGTATTACGTTAACTTAGGTATTGGAATACCTACTTTAGTAGCTAACTTTGTTAGAGAGGATATAGAAGTAGAATTTCAAAGTGAAAATGGAGTATTAGGTATGGGGCCTTTTCCATTTGAAGGAGAAGAAGATGCTGATATTATTAATGCAGGTAAACAAACGATAACTACAATGCCTGGTGCAAGTTTTTTCGATTCTGCTACCAGTTTTTCAATGATTCGAGGAAAACATGTACATCTTACAATTTTAGGCGCAATGGAAGTGGCTGAAAATGGAGATATAGCTAATTGGAAAATTCCTGGAAAAATGGTAAAAGGAATGGGTGGAGCAATGGATTTAGTAGCAAGTGCTGATAATATTATTGTTGCTATGATGCATACTAATAAGAGAGGAGAGTCTAAAATATTAAAAAAATGTTCTTTACCATTAACAGGAGTAGGATGTGTTACCAAGGTAGTGACTAACTTAGCAGTATTAGAAGTAAAGGATAATACATTCCATTTGTTAGAAAGAGCCCCAGGAGTTAGCGTAGAAGAAATTCAAAAGGCTACTGAAGGAACATTGGTAGTTAATGGAGATGTTCCAGAAATGGAAATTTAAAAATGATATTTATTAAAAAGTTTTATAGAGGAATATATCCCATATTAGCGATTCTATTTATCCTTATTTTTGATAAAGGCATACAAATAGAACCGTCATGGTTAGGAATTGCAATAGCGGTTGCTTTAGCCTATTTTTTATCACCTAGAAAAAAGATTATTCAAACTCAAACAGGAGAAAAAACTCAATTAACTTGGGTTTTTCTTAAAAAACCTATTTTCTTAGATTAATGAAAATAATCTCATATAACGTAAACGGAATAAGAGCAGCTTTAAAGAAAGGATTTTTAGATTGGTTGCAACAAGCAAATCCAGATGTAATTTGTATTCAAGAAACTAAAGCACATAAAGAACAATTAGATGTAACCGAATTTGAAAATGCTGGGTATCCATATCATTATTGGTTTTCAGCAGAAAAAAAAGGGTATTCTTCAGTAGCCGTTTTTTGTAAAAAAGAACCTAAACATGTAGAATATGGAACAGGAATTGAAATGATGGACTTTGAAGGAAGAAATCTTAGGGTAGATTATGATGATGTTTCTATTATGAGTATGTATTTGCCTTCTGGAACTAATAGTGCTCGTTTGAATTACAAATTTAGTTATATGGATAAGATTTTAGAATATACTTTAGAGTTGAGAAAATCAATTCCTAATTTAATTATCTGTGGCGATTATAATATTTGTCATGAAGAGATAGATATTCATAATCCCAAAATGAAAGGAGTTTCAGGATTTTTACCTGAAGAAAGAGAGTGGTTAGGAAGATTTATAGATAGCGGTTTTGTAGATAGTTTTCGTTTTATGAATCCTGAAAGACAAGAATATTCTTGGTGGAGTTATAGAGCAAATGCTAGAGCGAATAACAAAGGCTGGCGATTAGATTATGCTATGGTAACCGAAGCGTTGAAAGAAAAAATTACCAGAGCTTATATTTTACCAGAAGCAAAGCACTCTGATCACTGCCCTATTGTGGTTGAATTAGATGTATAATTAAATTTAAATTTTTTGAAATACCCTTCTTTTTAAAAGAACTACAATGAAAATTTTACTTAAACTACTATTAATTTTTACAGGAACAATTATTGCACAGCAGCCTATTGATAGTGTTGAAATAGCTGTTGATTCTATTTCTATAACGAAAGACACCCTGAAAAGTAGACAAATACAAGCTCTTTTTTCAGATGCTGATTTAAAAAAAATTGATAGTTTATTAGTAGAAGAAAAGTTTAATTCTTCATTGTTTGATAGTGTTCAATATGTAATAAATGATAAAGATGTTATTGGGAATTCAACTAAAATTTTATCAACTGAATTACTTAAAAAGCGATTGGTTGAATTAAATGCTAACACCCCATTTAATTTAGCATATAACCCGTCATTAGATAAGGTTATAAACAGTTATTTAAAGTATAGGAAAAAATATTATCCAGCTTTAATGGCTAAGGCCAAGTATTATTTTCCAATGTTTGAACAATACCTTGATCAGTATGATGTTCCTTTACAAATGAAATATTTAGCGATAGTTGAATCTGCGCTTCGCCCTAGTGCTCGTTCTTATGTTGGTGCTACTGGTTTATGGCAATTTATGTACGGTACAGGAAAGCAATTCGATTTAAAAATAAGTTCTTATGTTGATGAGCGCCAAGATCCTGTTAAATCTACTGTTGCGGCTTGTAAGTATTTAAGTCAGTTGTATAAAATTTTTGGTGATTGGGACTTAGCTTTAGCTGCATATAATTCTGGTCCAGGAAATGTTTCAAAAGCAATAAAACGATCTGGAGGATATAAAAATTATTGGAATATTAGACCTTTTTTACCAAGAGAAACTGCTGGGTACGTTCCTGCATTTTATGCTACAATGTATATTTTTGAATATGCTGAGAACCATAATTTATACCCTGAAGCACCAAAAATTTATCATTTTGAAACTGATACTATCCATGTAAAAAGAACGATAAGTTTTGATCAAATTTCTGAGACAACAGGTATTGATGTTGATCTAATTTCTTTTTTAAACCCTGCTTATAAATTAGATATAATACCATTTATTGAAAATAGAAGTTATGCTGTTCGTATTCCTCGTAAAGAAATGATTACCTTTATAGAAAAAGAAAAGGAAATTTATGCATTAGCTGATCAAGATGATAGTAAAAGAGAAAAGCCTTTACCTAAATATTTTGAAATGGATAAGCGCATACGTTATAAAGTACGTAGCGGTGATTATTTAGGTAAAATTGCAAATAAATTTGGGGTACGAATAAAAGATATTAAAAGGTGGAACGGAATGCGTTCACATCGATTAAAAATAGGACAACGTTTAAGTATTTATCCTAAAAAATTAGCGATTCCCAAAAAGGTTTCAAAACAACAAAATAAACTTCCTAAAGGAAAGCATGAGGTATATATTGTTAAAGATGGAGATTCATTGTGGAAGATTGCTAAAAAATATCCTAAAGTTTCTGCTGAACAAATTAAAGAATGGAATAATATTTGGAGTATAAAAAATCTCAAACCAGGTATGAAACTTAAAATATTTAAAAGCTAACAGGTATGAAAAAAATAGTGTCATTTTTAATAGTTACACTTTTGTTAATTTCTTGTGAAAAAGGAACAAAATCTAGTGTAATATTACCAACATCAGTAGGGAATATAAATAAAATATTGGTGGTGACTAAAGGCAATGATTGGTCGGGTAAAATAGGAGACGAAATACGTACTGTTTTTGGTGAACACCAAGTTGGGCTTCCACAGCCAGAAACATTAATTTCAGTAAGCCAGATAGTAATCTTCGGGCTTTAACTCATTTATGAGAAACGTTAAAGCAATTCTTTTTATAAAAAAAGGGAAAAAAGAAAGCATTTCTGTTGAAAGAAATAAATATGCCGCTCCTCAAGTTATTGTTTATGCTACTGCAAAAAATGAACAAGGTATTGTAAATTTAATTAATAGAAGAGGTAAAGAAATAATTAAAATTTTTCAAAAAGAAGATATTAAGTTTGTTCAAAATATTTTTAAGAAAAATCGTATTGATGAGACTAAGTTTAAAACAGTACAAAACTTAGGAATTACAATTGATATTCCAAAAAGGTTTAAGTTAGTAGATGATACTGGAGACTTTTTATGGCTTCGTCAACATTTAAAAAGTGGAATAGCAAGAGGTGATGGGACAAATAATATTTTAATTTACAGTGTTCCGTTGTTAAATGAAGAAAGTGTTGCTGATAATATTACTATAGTCAGAGATTCTATTGGTAAAAAACATATCCCAGGAAGCAAAGAAGGAATGTACATGATAACTGAACAAGCCTATACACCTTTTACTTACAAAGCTGAAATTGATGGAAAAATGGCCTACGAAACGAGAGGGAAATGGGAAGTTAAAAATGATTTCATGGCAGGGCCTTTTTTAAATTATACGGTAGTTGATAAAAAAAACAATAGATTAATAGTTTTCGAAGGGTTTACTTATGCACCTTCAGTAAATAAAAGAAATTTTATATTTGAATTAGAAGCTATTGCTAAGTCAATGAAGATAAAATAGGGTATATTCTAAAGATATTAAAACAGGCTCATTAATTTGTTTAATGGGCCTGTTTTTTTGATAAAAGAAAAATTCAAAAAAGGTAAAATTATTTTTGCGATATCATATGATCGTTAGTTTTAATAGATAGTTTAAATAAGAAAATACTTTTCTTTTGTCTTATCAATAATAAATCAAAGTATTTTGAATGTCTAATGATTTTAACACATTCATTTAACACGATAGTTAAAGAATATACTTTGATGTAGTTTAATTTTTTTAAGGTATATATTATGCTAATTCTGGAACACTTGTCTTTTAATACTATTTATAAACTATCACAATCACTTATCTATTCACTATTTGAATTTTGTATACTTGAGTATTATAAACCTTCAAAAATGTAGTTATGTGCATTTTTAAAAACCAAACAAATCTTTAAGATAAACTTAGTGATTCGAAACAGTTTACTTACTTCATAAATTGAATATAATACTTTGAAGTGTGATAAATGTCACCAACAACTACCTAAGGCTTTTCATTTATTTGTATTAATCTAAAATCCTAAAGAAATGAAAGAAATTTGTAAATTTTCAAGAGAAGAAACAGATCGTCAATACAATCCAATACTATGGACTAGGCGATTACCTACAAACGATTTACTTCCTAGTCATATTGATTTCACAACAAAAGAAAGTAATTCATATAGAGATAGAATTGGAGATAATCTCCAAGTGATCCCTTTCGGTAAAGATGAATCTTTGGGAGAAATTGATGTTTTTCGTCCAAATAACGTTCCTGACAACGCACCTATTGTCGTGTATATCCATGGTGGTTGGTGGCAATGGTTTTCTAAAGAACAATTTTCTTTTTTAGCAGAACCCTTCAATGAAAAGGGATTAGCAGTATACATGCCTGGCTATCGTATGGCTCAAGATTGGGATAATGATAAACCAATAGAGTCTATTATAAATCAAATGGAAGAGGCAGTAGCAACTATTCTTCATGAAGCCTTCGAGAAAAAATCTCAAGCAGTATATTTGGTTGGTCATTCAGCTGGAGGACACCTAGTGTCTATGTTACATAAAACAGAATGGGGTAAATATAATTTACCTGATGAAGCACAAAATAAAATAAAGGCTGTTTTTTCTCTTGCTGGATTATTTGATCTTCGTTATTTATTAAATAGTTATGTTAATGATGAGATTAACATGTCACTTGAATCTGCAATACATGTAAGTCCACAGTTACTTGGTAATTCTAAAAGTAAATTATGTCCAATCCACTTAATTTTACCTGAATTTGATACAGCTGAGTTTTTTAGGCAAACAAAGGAATACCAAGACAAACTATTGGAAGATGGACAATCATGTAATTTACATGTTGTTCATAATAGAGATCATCTTTCAATCATAGAAAACTTGGTGAATGATGACGACGAACTTTTTGATTATATTTTTAAAGAAATTACAAAAAATAGTTAAAGTCATTTAATGAACCTCTTTATGGAAAAAATGACAACAATAAAATACCCAATGATAGCATTGGGTATTTATTGTTTAAAAAACTATTTTAGTAAATACATTCAATCTATTTTTTAGTTCTTATATCTATACTGATTTAGTATGTGAACATAAACTTTAGCCTAGATAGTTAGCATGGATTGATAGGTTAATCGTATTAACTAAAGAATTAAAAGAAGTATTTTTTTGTAACAAAAAATATAAATCATAGACTTATAAATATCAACTAAATAATTAATCAAACATGATTACACGCTTTTTAGATTTAGAATGGAAACAATACTTTCGTTCATCATACTGGCAAAGAAGTATTGGTATTAAAATTTTACTAGGTTTTTTTGCTGTTTATTTTGTTATAATGTTCCTGTTTTTAGGAATTGGGATATTTCCAGCGTTAAAAAAAATATTTCCTGAAAAAGATCCTTTTATAATAGTTAATGAATTTTTGTTTTTTTGGATTATGGGTGATTTAATTGCAAGATTTTTTCTTCAGAAATTGCCAGTAATGACAATAAAACCACTATTAACTATACCTGTAAAAAAGAATAAGATTATTAATTATGTTTTAGGCAAATCTGCGATTTCATTTTTTAATTTTTTACCGTTGTTTGCAATAATTCCTTTTGGTTGTGTTTTATTAACAAAGGGATATGATATAGTTCAAATTTCTACATGGATGTTAACTATGGTTGTAGTAGTTCTGATCATTAATTTTTTGAATTTCATAATAGAAAATGCAAGTGCTAAAAGTGATTTATCTTTTTTACCATTGATAGCCATTTCATCAGGTTTATTTGCTTTAGATTATTTTAATATAGTTTCTTTTTCTAGCTTGGTTTCAAAAGGTATTTTAGGAATATCGAATAATTCAATTTTAATTTCTATTCCTCTTTTAGTTTTAGCTGTTTTATATTATGCGAATTATATAATTTTAAAAAGTAATTTGTTTTTAGACTCTGCAGTACAAAACAAGGTAGAAGAAGCAAAAACATCAGATTATACTTGGACAGAACGTTTTGGAGATATTGCTCCATTTATGCAACTAGATTTAAAACTAATTATGCGAAATAAAAGAACAAAGTCTACTTTATGGATGTTGATAATAGGCCTTTTGTATGGGTTGTTTTTTTATCCGCAACCTCAATATGCTGATAAAGAATTTTTCTTTGCTTTCATTGGAATATTTACTACTGGGATTTTTTTAATAAATTTTGGTCAATTTATTCCAGCTTGGGATAGTGGATATTATAAAATGATAATGAGTCAAAATTTTAAATATGAACGATATTTAAAATCAAAGTTTATGTTAATGAGCATGAGTGTGATCATCCTTTTCGTATTAGGAATACCATATGTTTATTTTGGATGGAAAATTTTATTGGCACATTTTGCTGCTGCCATATATAATATAGGTGTTAATACGCATTTAATTATGTATGGAGGTACGTTTAATCGTAAGAAAATTAATTTAGATGAAAAAGCTGCATTTAATTATCAAGGAACAGGTGTAGTTCAATGGATAATAGGTATTCCACTAATGCTAATTCCAATGGGAATATTTGGTCTTATAAATTGGTTGGTAAATTTTGAAATTGCTATTATTTCATTAATTATTTTAGGGCTTTTAGGTATTGTATTTCACCAAAAAATAATGAAAGCTATTACTAACAAATACATAGCTAATAAGTATGCTATGATTCACGCATTTGATCAAGAAAACTAATTAGAAAACATTATGATACAAGTAACAAACCTTACTAAAAAATACGGGAACGCTCAAGTTTTAACTATAGAAGAATTACAAATTCCAACAGGACAGTCATTTGGATTAGTTGGCAACAATGGAGCAGGAAAAACAACATATTTTAATATACTTTTAGATTTAATTCGCCCAACTACTGGTGAAATCTTTAATAATAATGTATTAGTTAATAAAAGTGAAGATTGGAAAACATTTACGGGTTCATTTATAGATGAAAGTTTTTTAATAGGATACTTAACACCACAGGAATATTTTGAATTTGTTGGTGATTTAAGAGCAATGAATAAAGCAGATGTTAAAAGCTATTTAAGTCAATTTGAAGATTTTTTTAACGATGAAATTTTAGGAAAGAAAAAATATTTAAGGGATTTAAGTAAAGGAAATCAGAAAAAAGTTGGAATTATTGCAGCAATGATGGGGAACCCACAAGTAGTTGTTTTAGATGAGCCTTTCGCTAACTTAGATCCAACTACACAAATTAGACTAAAAACGATTATTAAAAAACTTACAGAAAATAAAGAGGTCACTGTATTGATTTCTAGTCATGATTTAAGCCACGTAACGGAAGTATGTGAACGAATAGTTGTGTTAGATAAAGGAAATGTTGTAAAAGACATTAATACATCAGCAGAAACATTACAAGAACTTGAAGAGTATTTCTCTAATTAATTTATGAAACAAAGAGAGATTCTTTTCAAGCTAAATTAATAGCCCTCGAAGGAAACTTTCTAGTATTTTTATTCGTTCCGATGTTTCAGTTCCCAAAAGATTTAAAAGAAAAACTCCCTTCTGTTGAGAGTTTAAGAAAAGAATTACTAGTTTTTTATATTGATACTAGTAACGTTTCAGAATATAAAAGTGTTTTACAAACATCTCATTGTTTAGAAATTGTGTTGTCAGGAAAGCGAGGTGTAATTAGTTCTGTTGATAAACAGTTTATTGTAAATGGAGATGTTCAGTTTAGAAAACGAGATAATTATATTTTTGAAACTTCTCATGATTATAAAGGGTTGCTTTTTTTTTTCGAAAATACATTTATCACTGATTTTTTAAAAGAACATGTTATTGCGCATACAAAAAGAGAGGTCGATGAACAAGTTTCTCCTTTTACTTTTAAAACAACAGCATTTATCCAGTCAAATATTAAAGAAATTGTAAATGCATTTACTAGTAATAGAGAATATAAGTCTTGTATTATAAAGTTTTCATTGCATCAAATTTTGTTACAGATATTGGATAGAAATAAAGATAAAGTGTACGTGACTTACTTAAAGTATTTGGTAAATAATAAAAAAGTAGACTTGCGGTATTACATGGAAAAGAATTTTACACAGACACTTAGTTTAGAGACACTGGCAAAACAAACAGGACGTAGTTTGAGTACCTTCAAAAAAGATTTTAAAGATCAATTTAAAACTTCACCTATGAAATGGTTAATTAATCGTAGACTTAAACATGCAAACTATTTGATAATTACAACAAATGACCCTGTTTCTGAGATAGCCTTTCAGTGTGGTTTCGAGAACGTCTCTCATTTTTCAAAAGTGTATAAGAATTTGTATAAAACAAGTCCTTTGAAATCAAGAGTGTAGTTTCTTTTTTGCTAACCTTTAGAGCAAAAACTATAACCTTTAGAACAAAGTTTACTATATATCCTTAAAGTAATTTTGTTGTATAATAAACATAAAAAATTATATAATGAAAACAGCTTTAGTTGTTGTAGATCTACAAAATGATTATTTTAAAGGAGGAAATTGGGAGCTAGTTGGTACAGAGCAGGCAGCAGAAAATGCCTCTAAATTATTAAAATACGCTAGAAATAATGAAATGCCTATAATTCATGTACGACATGAGTTCCCAACTGATGATGCTCCTTTCTTTAAACCTAATACAAAAGGTGCTGAAATACACTCAAGTGTAAAAAACTTAGATAGTGAACCTGTTGTTTTGAAACATCAAATTAATAGTTTTAGAGAGACAAACCTTAAAGAACTATTAGACTTAAATGAGGTAGATAGTATTTTAATATGTGGAGCAATGAGCCACATGTGTATTGATGGTGTAACTCGTGCGGCAAATGATTTTGGTTATAAGTGTACCGTAGCACATGACGCTTGTGCAACATTAGATTTAGAGTTTAATGGTGTAAAAGTTCCTGCTAAACAAGTACACGCTGCATTCATGGCTGCTTTAAAATTTGCGTATGCTGATGTTTTAACAACCGCTGAGATCATTGAGTTAAAAAATTAACTTTTAAAAGTTTGGTTTCAAAAATTAACATGCTTTATGATAATTTTAATTGTAGAGCATAAAAGGTCAGTATTTTTTATCCTAGAAAAAGGTAATGTGTTGAAACGTATTTATAGAAACTAAGATAAGTTGTTGAAAAACATAGTAACTATAGTATTATAGTTACTATGTTCAGTATGCTGAAAAGAAAAGAATTTTTGAAATCACAGTATTATATCATTTCATTCTTTTGAATAACTGCTTTGTACCAATCTCGAGCCTCTTGTGATACATCTTTTAAGGTATCTATAAAATCCATCCCATTTTTAATTTCGATGTCTCTTTTCTGATTGTTATTCATTTTATTGTATGCAACTGCTTTGAAATGAAAACTCCAAAAAGCGGTAGATGTTCCTTTATTAATTTCATAAATTTTATCAGAAATTTCAATTACTTTATCCAGTTCTACGTTATTGGAAAGATAATACACTGCGATTCCTCTATAATTCACCTCATGTGGTGACATGAATTTGGTAATTTTATTGTTTGCTATTTTTTCAGTAGGTACTTTTATCGGAATCGTTACTAAGGTGTTTTCCCATACAAGATTTAGATTTCCAGCTAGGTTGTTTTTTAAATCAGAAAAGTTAATGGTAAATGTTTCAACTGTATCGTGGAGTGATTTCGATTTGTGAGTCGTTCTTGAAACTACTTTTGACTCATCCCAGTTTCTAAACCATCCCCAACCTTCATGGTCAGAGTAAAGTATAAACTCCCATTGATCTTTTTTTGGAACGGTGAATATGGCATATTTACCAGCAGGAATTGTGTCTTTGTTAATTATAAAAGGCGTATTTACTTTTAGAGTTGTTCTTTCATCTGCTCCAGTTCTCCACCTAGTGTTAAAAGGAACTAGTTTACCAAAGATTTTTCTGTTTTTCATACTTGGTCTTGAATACTTAATCTCAAAATCAGAGTAACCTATGGTTTGTTCTATTTTTCCTTTTTGACTTTTTTTAGGGAGTTTGAGGTTCATCAAAGCATCTTGAGCAAACGAATTGTAATTAAATGTTATCAAGATAATGGGGAAAATTAATTTATAAAGTGTTTTCATAATACATGTAATTTATTGGGTTAAGGTACTGTATGTCATTGTTTTATTTTGTTAATTTTGTTTTTTTATGAAAACTTTATGATAAAATGTTAAAATTATAATGATGTAATTCAATCGTACAGCATAGCATCTTTTTTCTGTAAAACTTTCTACAATGTTTTGTAATTTAAATATCACAGTTCTGTGTTTGTTATCCATTAAAAAGTTATAGTGTCAATGTTTGTTTGATGTAAAACTGAGATTTAGGAGTAGTTGTTTAACTTTTTTCCTTTTTATTGTTATTTTTACGCATTTACACAATAACTTAAAGGTATAGTTGTTGTTAAAGTAAATGCGTAATTTTTTATGAAAAAACTATCCAATATATTAGTTTTCAGTATTGTTCTGGCTATCATGGTGTCATGTAGTGTGAAAAAAAATACTATTATTAGCCGTAACTTCCATGCATTAACTACTAAATATAATGTCTTATTTAATGGGGAACAAGCGTATTTAAAAGGTCTTGAAGAAATTGAAAACAAACATAAAGATAACTTTTGGAAACGATTAGCTATTGAGCCGATTACATTTGATGATAGAAAAATACAACAGTTATCTTTAAAACCAGGTAGTGGTTTTGGTAACGATGATACTGAAGAAGAAAATAAAAACCTTACTAATTTTGAAAAGGCAGAAGAAAAGGCTGTAAAAGCTATTCAAAAGCACTCCATGAATATTGATGGTTATGAAAAAAATCGTCAAATAGATGATGCCTATTTATTATTAGGAAAAGCACGGTATTATACACAACGTTTTATTCCTGCCATAGAGTCTTTTAATTACGTGATTGCAAATTATCCAAACGCTAGTTTAATTAATGAAACTAAAATTTGGAGGGCCAAAACAAACATTCGTTTAGATAATGAAAAGCTAGCGATAGAATCGTTGAAGTTTTTATTAGAAGTTCAAGAAAATGAAAAAAAACTCCCTAATGAAATAAGAGAACAAGCACATACGGCTATGGCCATGGCTTATGCAAAGACAGATACGATTCAAAAAGTAATTGAACATTTAACAAAAGCTGTTACTATATTTAAAAACAAAGAGCAGTCTGCTAGAAATATGTTTGTTTTGGGTCAAATTTACAGTGAATTGGATAGAAAGGATTCAGCTAGAATGGTGTTTGAAAAACTAGCTGATTATAAAAAAGCACCTTATAAATATAGAATACGAGCAAACGTTGAATTGGCTAAAAACACCGCAAATGACTCTTCATCTGTGTTGGTTTTGAGTAGATTGAAAAAGCTGATTAAAAATACAGATAATCGTAAGTTTTTAAATGTGTTATATTATCAGGCTGGAGTTTTAGAGGTAGGTAGAAATAAAATAGAGAATGCCATTGATTACTTCAAAAAATCATTAGAAGCTAAAAACAATGATGATTATCAAAAAACCTATACTTATGAGCAATTAGGTAATATTGCTTTTAATAAGCAAGAATATGTTTTAGCAGGAGCTTATTATGATAGTGTTTTAAAGGTTACATCAAAAAAGTTTGATCAGGAAAAAAGAATACGAAGAATACGTAGAAAAAATAAGGGGTTAACTACGTTGAGAACGTTTGAAGAAACTGTGAAAATAAATGATAGTATTTTAAACCTCATTGCTATGAGCAAAGACGAGCAAATATCATTTTTTGAAAAATATATTGAAAAAATAAAAAAAGAAGATGAAGAGAATAAACAACAAATGTTGAACTCTCAAAACTTTGGAAGTTCATTTGGTGGCATCGGAACCAATAATCGTTCTAAAAAAGGGAAATGGTATTTTTACAACACACAAAGTGTAGCATTTGGTAAAGTTTCCTTTGAAAGAGTTTGGGGAAACCGACCATTAGAAGATAATTGGAGATTATCAGATAAAAATTCAGGTGGTAGTGAAGAAAGTTTAGGTGACGAGGAAGCCTCTTCAGAGCCAAAGGTAGACCCAAGGTATGAATTAACTACTTATCTCGACGCTATTCCTTCAGATTCAAAAGATATTAGCAAATTGAGTGATGACCGAAATGAAGCATTATACCAATTAGGGTTAATTTATAAAGAACAATTTAAAAATTCTGAATTAGCAATAAAAAACCTTGAAAAGCTAAAAAATCTTAGAAAAGACGATAAAATGGAGCTGGCAATTTGTTACCATTTGTATCAGATTTATAGTGAGATAAATGATCCAGAAAAAGCAAATGAATATAAAAACATTGTATTAAATAAGTACCCTGAAACTAAATTTGCACAAGTAATAAAGTCTCCAAATAAAAAGTTACTTGAAAATAAAAAAGAAGATCAAATAGTAAAAAAATATAAAGAAATTTATTATTTATATAAAGAAAATAAATTTGAAGAAACAGTTGATGAAATAGATAAGTTTTCGCCCTCAATACAAAATTCAAATTTAATCCCTAAATTAGCACTCCTCAAAGCCTTGTCAATAGGTAAATACCAAGACAAAGAGGCGTATGCTAAAGCCCTAGAGTTTGTGTCTTTGAGTTATGCAAACACTACTGAAGGAAAAAAAGCAAAAGAGATAATGAAGAAATTAAAAAAATAAAAAATCTTATAAACTCCCCATAAATATGTTCAGTAAAGAAAGTAAAAAAACAAGTGTTAAATCTGTTTCAGAAAGAAATGTAATTGGAAAGAATACAAAAATTACAGGAGATATAATTTCTGAAGGCGATTTTAGAATTGATGGTACATTAGAAGGTAACATTGAAACTAAAGGAAGAATTATTATTGGCGAAACTGGATTCATAAAAGGAAAGGCAGATTGTACTAATGCAGATATTGAAGGGAAATTTTCTGGAGACTTACAGGTTTCAAACACGTTAACTGTAAAAACATCAGCTAATATAACTGGAGATGTTGTTATAGGTAAGTTATCTGTTGAACCTGGGGCAACTTTTAATGCAACATGTTCAATGAAAGGAGCAGTAAAAGAATTAAAGAAAAATGAGCAAAAATCTACCGAAAAAACAGCTTAATAAATATCTTCGGTTCACTACTATAGCTTTTCAAATGGGTTTAACCATTTATCTAGGAAATTTACTAGGTGAATGGTTAGACGCTAAATATCAAAATGAAGGAGGTTTGTATACCAAGATATGCACACTTGGCGCAGTTTTTTTAGCAATGTTCTCCGTTATTCAACAAGTTACAAAAATATCAAAAAACAATGATTAAACGAATTTTGTTTTTTCTTGCTGTAATGCTTATCGTGTTAGTAATAAGTTATTTTCCACATAATTACGTTTTAACAGGTAAAGAAATTCAATTATCATTTTCACTACTAGGAGTGTACGCATTCCATGCAATAGCAGCAACTATAGTATATCTTATAGTTGAATTAGTAGCATATAAAATACCAAATCAGGCAGGTTATGCATATTTAGCTTCTATTTTTTTAAAAATAGGTTTTTTCGTGTTAGTTTTTCAAGCTTCCGTTTTTAACAACGAACAACTTACTAAGCCAGAAAGGTTTTCATTGGTAATTCCGTTGTTTTTATTTTTAATTATTGAGGCAATTGCAGTTTCAAAACTATTGAACAGCAAATAGTTTCCAGGTTTATCACCAAAAATATTCTCATAAAAATATTCTCATAAAAACTAAATAAAAAAACGGTTTGTAGTTTTAATTAATTGTTTACCTTTGCACGGAAATTTAGAGACCATAACCCTATATTTAAAAAGGTATGATGATAGCAAAAAAATCTATCAAATTTTTAACAGTTTTAGCATTGGTTTTCACTTCTTTTGGAGTGTTTGCTAGTGGAGGAGATAAGAAATCTTCAGAAAACGACGGTGGAAAAGTAAACACCAAAGAGGAAATTAAAAGCTATATCAAGCATCACTTAGCAGATTCACATGATTTTTCATTGTTCTCTTATTCAAACGATGCAGGTGAAAGAAAACATGTAGGTTTTCCATTACCAGTAATTGTTTGGACAAGCAAAGGTTTGAAGACATTTATGTCGTCAAAGTTTCATCATAACGATGATGGTAAATTAGTAGTAGATGCTGGAGGTGTTAAGTTGGCTAAGATTCATAGTAAAATATATGAATTAGATGCAGATGCGACAGAAGTTTCTTTTGACGAAACACATCATGCTACAAATGCTCACAAAGTATTGGATTTATCTATTACGAAAAGTGTTTTTGGAATATTGTTAGCAGGTTTGTTGATGTTTTTAGGTTTTGGTTCATTGGCTAAAGGATATAAGAAAGGAGCAATACCTACTGGTGTTGGTCGTGTTTTAGAACCATTAGTTTTATATGTAAGAGATGAAATAGCAAGACCAAACATAGGTGAGAAAAAGTATAAGAGATTCATGCCGTATTTATTAACAGTATTTTTCTTTATCTGGATATTAAACTTATTAGGATTAACTCCATTAGGATTTAATGTTACAGGTCAAATTGCAGTTACTGTATGTTTAGCATTATTTACTTTAGTAGTTTATATAACTAACGGGTCAAAAGATTTTTGGTCGCATACTTTATGGATGCCAGGAGTTCCAAAAGTTTTAAGACCAATATTAGCTGTTTTAGAGTTAGCAGGTTTTTTATTAATTAAGCCATTTTCATTATTAGTACGTTTGTTTGCGAATATTACAGCAGGTCACTCGGTAGTAATGGGTATTGCAGCACTTATGGTATTGTTGAAAGCCGAATTTGGAACAGTAGGTGCAACAGGTATTTCATTTTTGTTAACTATGTTTTTAACAATTATTGAATTGTTAGTAGCTTTTTTACAGGCATTTATTTTCACAATGCTTTCAGCCTTGTTTATTGGAATGGCGGTAGAAGAGCACGATCATGCACATGATCATTAAGAGTTTTAAAGTAGAATAAGAATTTGTTTAATTTAATATAAATCAATTAGTATGTACAATTTAATTGGAGCAGGATTAATCGTAATCGGTGGAGGAATCGGATTAGGTCAAATAGGTGGAAAAGCAATGGAAGGAATTGCTCGTCAACCTGAGGCTGCTGGTAAAATCCAAACAGCGATGATCATTATCGGAGCATTATTAGAAGGATTAGCATTTGGTGCTTTACTTTTAGGAAAATAATTCCGAAACAAAACAACAAAAACATTTTCTGCAACGGTTGGTTGCAGAAATGTTTTTAAAAATTAAACAACAAAAAGACAATAATTAAGTATTATGGATATTTTTAATGATTTTTCGATAGGACTATTTGCAATGCAATTAACTATCTTAATTCTATTATTATTTTTATTAGCAAAGTTTGCATGGAAACCTATTTTAAATTCTTTAGATGAAAGAGAAGAAGGTATTCAAAGTGCATTAGATCAAGCAGAAAATGCTCGTAAAGAAATGCAAAACTTACAGGCTGATAATGAGAAAATGATAAAAGAGGCACGTGCAGAAAGAGATGCAATGATGAAAGATGCCCGTGAAATTAAAGATAACATTATAGCAGAAGCAAAAGAAGAAGCTCAAGATCAAGCTTCAATTATGATTGAAAATGCTAAGGCAACAATCAAGCAAGAACAACAAGCAGCAATTGCTGAATTAAAAAAGAATGTTGCTGAATTATCTATCAGTATAGCACAGTCTGTTGTTAAAAAAGAGTTAGCTTCACAAGACGAACAATTCAAACTTGTTGAAGGAATGTTACAAGACGTTACTTTAAACTAAACAATAGATGAAAGGAGCAAGACCAGCATTACGTTATGCAAAAGCAGTTTTAAATTTAGCTAAAGAATCAGGTAATGATGCTTTAGTTAATGAGAACATGCAGCTAATCGTAAATACTATTGCTGAAAGTGATGATTTAAAGACTATGTTGAAGAGTCCAATAATCAAAGCTAAGGATAAACAGAAAGTTTTAATTGCACTTTTTGGTGATAAAGTAGATACGATAGTTAAAGGGCTGTTTAACTTATTAGAAGAGAATAAGCGTATGCTTATGCTTGAACCAATTGCTAAGCAGTATACTATTATTTATGATTATCATAAAAGCATGCAAGTTGCTAAAGTAACCACAGCAATAGCTTTAACTAAAGAGTTAGAAGATAAAATACAAGCAAAAATAGTTGACCTTACAGGAAACAATGCTAGTATAGAAAATATAGTAAACCCAACTATTTTAGGAGGGTTTATTTTACGTGTTGGAGATGTGCAGTATGATGCAAGTATTTCTAATCAATTTAATGAATTAAGGAGAGAATTTGACAACAGTCATTATATTCCAAAAATTTAATTTTACGTCAAAAGATATAAGATGGCAGCAATTAAACCAGCTGAAGTATCAGCAATTTTAAAGGAACAATTAACAAACTTCGAAGCGAAAGCTTCGTTAAATGAAGTAGGAACTGTATTACAAGTAGGTGATGGTATTGCTCGTGTTTACGGTTTATCAAATGTACAATACGGTGAATTAGTTGAATTCGATAACGGATTAGAAGGTATCGTATTAAACTTAGAAGAAGATAATGCAGGTGTTGTATTATTAGGTGCTTCTACATCTGTAAGAGAAGGATCTACTGTAAAACGTACTGAAAGAATTGCTTCTTTAAGAGCTGGAGAAGGAATTGTAGGACGTGTAGTAAACACCTTAGGTCAACCAATCGATGGTAAAGGACCAATTGAAGGAGAAACTTACGAAATGCCTTTAGAGCGAAGAGCTCCTGGTGTAATTTATCGTGAGCCTGTAACTGAACCTATGCAAACTGGTATCAAATCAATTGATGCAATGATTCCTGTAGGACGTGGTCAACGTGAGCTAATTATTGGTGACCGTCAAACTGGTAAATCTACAGTTGCTATTGATACTATCTTAAATCAAAAAGAATTTTATGATGCAGGGCAACCAGTGTACTGTATCTATGTAGCTATTGGTCAAAAAGCTTCAACTGTAGCAGCTATTGCTAACATGTTAGAAGAAAAAGGAGCTTTAGCATATACAACAATCGTTGCTGCAAATGCATCTGATCCTGCTCCAATGCAGGTATATGCACCATTTGCAGGAGCTGCAATTGGTGAATATTTCCGTGATACTGGTAGACCAGCATTAATTGTTTATGATGATTTATCTAAACAAGCAGTTGCTTACCGTGAGGTGTCATTATTATTAAGAAGACCTCCAGGACGTGAGGCATATCCAGGAGATGTATTTTACTTACACTCAAGATTATTAGAGCGTGCTGCAAAAGTTATTAATGATGATAAAATTGCAAGTGAAATGAATGATTTACCTGATTCTTTAAAAGGAATTGTAAAAGGTGGAGGTTCTTTAACTGCATTACCAATTATTGAAACACAAGCAGGAGACGTTTCTGCATATATCCCAACAAACGTAATTTCTATTACTGATGGGCAAATTTTCTTAGAGTCTGATTTATTTAATTCAGGTGTGCGTCCAGCAATTAACGTAGGTATTTCTGTATCTCGAGTTGGGGGTAATGCTCAAATTAAATCAATGAAAAAAGTATCTGGTACTTTAAAATTAGATCAAGCTCAGTATCGTGAATTAGAAGCATTTGCTAAGTTTGGGTCTGATTTAGATGCAGCTACAATGAATGTTATTTCTAAAGGACAACGTAATGTTGAAATTTTAAAGCAAGCTCAAAATGATCCTTTTACTGTAGAAGATCAAGTAGCAATCATTTATGCAGGTTCTAAAAACTTGTTAAAAGATGTTCCTGTTAAAAAGGTAAAGGAATTTGAGAAAGATTATATAGAGTACTTAAATGCTAAGCATAGAGATACTTTAGACACATTAAAAGCAGGTAAATTAACTGATGAAGTAATTGATACTTTAACAGCAGCTGCTAAAGAGATTTCAGCTAAATTTTCGGCTTAATAATAGTTAAAACAATATTCCCGCGTATATAGCGGGAATTTTATAAATTTTAAGTGCAATTACATGGCAAACTTAAAAGAAATACGAAACAGGATTACTTCAATTAAATCAACAATGCAGATTACCTCTGCCATGAAAATGGTATCGGCTGCTAAGTTGAAAAAAGCCCAAGATGCAATTACGGCAATGCGCCCATATTCATCTAAGCTTACTGAATTATTGCAAAGCTTAAGTGCTACTTTAGATAGTGATGCAGGTGGAGCTTATTCAACTCAAAGAGAAGTAAACAAAGTATTATTAATCATCGTAACTTCAAACAGAGGTTTATGTGGTGGGTTTAATTCTTCTATTATAAAAGAAACTGTAAAAACCATTGATGAAAAATACAATGGTGCTTCAGTTGATTTATTTACAATTGGTAAAAAAGGTAATGATATATTATCAAAAGAGAATAATGTTATTGAAAATAGAAATGACATTTATGATGAGTTAACTTTTGATAATGTAGCTTTAGTTGCTGAACAATTAATGGAATTATATGTAGGTGGTTCTTATGATAAAATAGAAATCATTTACAATAGATTTAAGAATGCGGCAACTCAAATACCACAAGTTGAACAGTTTTTGCCTATTCAACCAATTGAAAGTGATGCAAACGTAAATTTAGATTATGTTTTTGAACCATCTAAAGAAGAAATTGTTTTAGAGTTAATTCCTAAATCATTAAAAACTCAGTTATATAAAGCTATCCGTGATTCCTTTGCTGCTGAACATGGTGCTCGTATGACAGCAATGCACAAAGCAACTGATAACGCTACTGAATTACGTGACGAATTACTATTAACGTATAACAAAGCACGTCAAGCTGCAATTACTAATGAAATTTTAGAAATTGTTGGTGGTGCTGAGGCATTGAATAATTAAGAAACTATTTATCTTATATATAAAGCGAACCAACTTGGTTCGCTTTTTTTATGTAAACAAGAATTTACTATTTATGAGAACTATGAAAAACGTCACTTTACTTTTAATGATACTTTTTCTAATTGAAGGCTGTGGCTCAAATAACAATACATTTACTAAAAATAAAAATATTGTTTTTAAAACTATAGAGAAAGCTCCTGTTTTTCCTGGATGTGAATCAATTATTTCTGAAAAAGAAAGAAGAAGTTGTTTTAATAAAATGATGCAAAAGCATGTTGTCAAAAATTTTAATTTAAAAATTGCTAGTTGCTTAGAAAAGAAAAAAGTATACAATCAAGTTACTAAGGTGTATGATAGCATATGTGTTGATATTCTTAAGCCTGGGAAAAAAAGAATTTATTTACAGTTCAAAATAGAAAAGGGAGGTTCTATAGAAGATATCAATGTGAGAGCTCCACATCAAAAATTAAGAGATGAAGCGATAAGAATTGCCAAATTACTTCCAAAACTTACACCTGGATATCAACAGGGAAAACCTGTAAGAGTTGGTTATACGATACCGATTACATTTAACGTAGAGTAATAAATAAAAAGTGAATCAATTTGATTCACTTTTTATTTTTAAATAGAAGACAAACTTTTTACGTTTTTGATATTTACATTACCTTGATTTGTCAAGTATATATAAACTATTAACGGAACTATCCCATGTGGTAACCTATAAATAACTAAGTAAAAATATTGATGAAAAATACTTATTGATATATCATAATTTAAGCCACTTATTATTCTTGCAAAAGCTGTAATAAATCCCCAGAAGCTAGCATAGACTAAGGCTATTTTAGCCGTTTTTGGGATAAACATAGCAATGGCTATTATAAAATCTAAACCCCCAGCAATAAATAACAGGTTTTTAGCGCTTGTTTCTGTAACAGGTAATATATTTAATGTCATTGTAACAAAGTTGCCAGGTAACGGATAAAAAACACCAATAGCATACATTCCATGACAGGTAAAAGCTAAAGCTATGAAAATTTTTAATTTAAAGATCAATTGGTGATTATTTCGAGTCTTTAAATAATATAATAATGCTATTGGAACTCCAAATTGAATGGTGTGCTCAAAGAACATTATTAAATGATAAAACTTCTCTTTAGTTAATAATAATGCTAAAAGAATTAAACTTACTGAGCCTAATTTTAAAACGGAATACATCCAACGTTTAGATTTTTCGTTAATAGCTAAAGAAATTACTGCGCATAAACTATAGAGCACTCCAGTAATTCTTGTTAAAAACTGAATTGCATGATCTGTATTTAAATTGGTAACATATGATTGCCAAGAAACGCCAAAAACAGTAGTTACAATGGGTTCTAATAGATGTTGATCCCAGAAGAAACTTCTGAATGGGGCGTCCCAAAATAAATGTTGATATGCTCTTCCTATGAAAATAAGAAATGAACTAATTTTTAAAAGACTAAGAAGGGGTTTGTTATTCATATATTTACTTTTTGTAAAAATAAAAAAATGAATAAGTCCTGTTTGTTAAAATAACATTAGTAAACTTTAAACCAATGGTTAGTTTAAGGTTACCTATTTTATTATACAATTAACTTTATAAATTGTTGTTTATTAATTAATAATACACAAATATATTTGCTGAAATTTAATATAATAACCCCTTCATGATGAAAAATATTTTTTTTAAGCTACTATGTTTTGTAGCTATTTCTAGTTATGCTTCAAATGATAAGTATCGATTAATAATTACAGATAATCCAGCTACTACAATTATGATTGGTTGGAATCAGATTTCTGGTACAAGTCCTAAAGTACATTATGGTACTATAGATTACGGAACAAATTGGTCAAGTTATTCAAGTTCAAAATCGGTAGATCGCTCAATTTCTTACAAAGGAATGAGTAATACCTTTGCTAAATTAACCGGTTTAACCCCAAACACCAATTATTATTTCGTTATTAGAGATAGTCAAGGAACCAGTAGACGCTTCTGGTTTAAAACTGCTCCTAGTAATAATCAAAAAATGTCTTTCATTGCAGGAGGAGATTCAAGGAATAATAGAACTCCTAGGAGAAATGCAAATTTGTTAGTATCAAAATTAAAACCAACAGCAGTATTTTTTGGTGGTGATATGACCAATGGAGATTCAAGTTCAGAGTGGAAAGGTTGGTTTAACGATTGGCAATATACAATAGCTACAGATGGAAGAATGTTTCCTATAATACCGGCAAGAGGAAATCATGAAGATTCAAATAATAGCATTTATAATTTATTTAATGTTTCTTCAACTAATGTTTATTATCATATTACTTTTGGAGATAATTTGTATACAATTTACACTTTAAATTCTGAAATTTCTGCTGGAGGAAATCAATATTCTTGGTTGAGTCAAAAATTAAATAATAATAATTCTATATGGAAATCTGCTCAATACCATAAGCCAATGAGACCACACGTTTCTTCAAAGTCAGAAGGTAATGATGAATATGCAAATTGGGCTCAACTTTTTTATGATAAAGGGGTTAATTTAGTTTTTGAATCGGATTCTCATACAGTTAAAACAACTTGGCCAGTAAAACCTTGTTCTGGTGGAAGTGGTTGTGATGACGGTTTTGTAAGAGATAATAACAATGGTACTACTTATGTTGGAGAAGGTTGTTGGGGAGCTCCATTACGCTCTTCAAATGATGCAAAAAACTGGACTAGAAATAATGGTACTTTTAATCAGTTTAAATGGATTTTTGTTGAAGAATCAAAAATTGAAATTAGAACAATTAAAGTAGATAATGCAAATAATGTAGGTTCAGTAACTAATGATAATCCATTTACTCTTCCTTCTAACTTGGACGTCTGGAATCCATCTAATGGAAGTGTTGTAACTATTATAAACTCGAACGTGAGTTATCCAGAAGTAACTCTAACTAACCCGATTGATGGTTCAACACATAAAGTTAATATAGCAATAACGATCAATGCGAATGCCTCAGATAGCGATGGTGCAATAGCTAATGTGAAGTTTTATGTAAATGATAACTTAATAAAAACGGATACAAGTTCACCGTATTCAACAAGTTGGACACCTAGTGTTAATAATCAATCATATATTTTAAAAACTGTAGCAATAGATAATGATGGAAATGAAACAACATCAAAAGAAGTTTCAATCTTTGTAGGAGAGGTATCAAAAACGATAACATCAAAAATTAGTAGTGGAGATGATGATGCTGAACAATATCAGTCATCTGGTAAAATGTATATGAATAGCTCTGATTTAGAATTAGTATATGATGGAAGTTCAAAAGGAAACCAACATATTGGTTTATTATTTAGAAATTTAAATATCCCTTCAAATGCTACGATTACAAGTGCACATATTCAATTCACTACAGATGAAACTAACTCAGGAAATACTTCATTGGGGATAAAAATTGAAGACTCGTCAAATGCTCAAAATATAACTTCTCAAGAATACAATATTACATCAAGATCATATTATAATA